>NZ_JAMYPC010000002.1:0-399896 GCF_040320155.1 Mesorhizobium sp. M0771
CCCAACATTCCGCGCGCGCTGGCGATCTGCCGCAAGCAGGGCTGGAAGTTCGACATCATGACGACGTCGTTCTTCCTGTCGCGGCGCTCGCTCAAAGCATCGCCCAATTCCGGCATGCCGGTGTGGCAGGACAAGCTGTTCATCGGGCTCGCCCGCTCGGCGGCCGATGCGACGGAGTATTTCCAGATCCCGACCGGACGTGTGGTCGAGATCGGCACGCAGGTGGCGATCTGAGGTTTCCGGCAGCCTTTGACGCCACGCACCGGTCATTGCGGGGCAAGCCCTGCGCTGGGAACATGGTAGCCCTACCGTCACGGCACTTGATATTGCATCGCAGCAAGCGTAGAGCACCGCGCGCTTATCGGAGTGTCGTCCATGGCCCTTACCAATGCTGGTATTGAGGCAGAACCCGTCGAACAATCGAGCCATCCCGAAATCGAACAGCACAGCACCAAAGTTCTGATGCTGGGCGCGCTCGGTGTGGTCTATGGCGACATCGGCACCAGCCCGATCTACGCCTTCCGGGAAGCGCTTGTTGCGTCCTCCGGCGGCGAAATCGCCGAGCGCGGCGATATTCTGGGCGTGCTGTCGCTGATCATCTGGTCGTTGACGATTATCGTCACCATCAAATACATCATGTTCGTGCTCAGAGCCGACAACCGAGGCGAGGGCGGCGTGCTGTCGCTGATGGCGCTGGCGCGCGGCAGTTTCCCGACCCGCTCGGCGATCATCCTGGCCATCGGTGTTGTCGGCGCGTCATTGTTCTTCGGTGACGCCGTCATCACGCCGGCAATCTCGGTGCTTTCGGCGGTTGAAGGCATGAATGTCGTTACCCCGACCTTCCAGCCCTACGTCGTGCCGCTGACGCTGGTCATCCTGGCGATCCTGTTTTCGGTGCAGCGCTTCGGGACCGGCGGTGTGGCGCTGATCTTTGGCCCGATCACGGCGGTCTGGTTCCTGGCTATCGGTCTTTCGGGCTTGAACCACATCATCGCCGATCCCGAAATCCTGTGGGCGGTCAGCCCGCACTACATCGTCGCCTTCCTGATCAATTCGCCCGATGTCGCCTTCGTCACCATCGGCGCCATCTTCCTCGCCGTCACCGGCGCCGAAGCGCTTTATGCCGATCTCGGCCATTTCGGCCGCAAGCCCATCGTGCTCGCCTGGCTGGCCATCGTGTTTCCCTGCCTACTGCTAAACTATGCCGGGCAGGGCGCTTTCGTGCTGGCGAAGAACGGTCACGTCGGCCATCCATTCTTCGAGATGAACGAAGGCTGGACGCTGATCCCGATGGTGGTATTGGCAACCGCGGCGACGGTTATCGCCAGCCAGGCGGTCATCTCCGGCGCCTTCTCGCTGACCCGGCAGGCGGTGCAGCTCAATATGCTGCCGCGCCTCGAAATCCTGCACACGTCGGAACGGCAGTCGGGCCAGATCTACATGCCCCGCGTCAATGTTTTGCTGGCGTTGGCGGTGATGTTGCTGGTCGTCGGTTTCGGCGAATCGAGCAAGCTGGCCTCCGCCTATGGCATCTCGGTGACCGGCAACATGCTGGTGACGACGGTGCTGCTGTTCGTCGTCATGACGCGCATCTGGAAATGGCGGCTGTGGGTGGCGGTCGCCATGACGGCGGTGTTCGGCTTCATCGACATCGGCTTCTTCGCCTCCAACATCGTGAAGGTGTTCGAGGGCGGCTGGGCGTCGCTTGCGGTGGCCTTCACCATCGTTCTGGCGATGTGGACCTGGGTGCGCGGCAGCCGCTATCTGTTCGACAAGACCCGGCGCAACGAAATCCCGCTCGATTTCCTCGCCGGCAATCTGTTGAAGAAGAAGCCGCAGCTGGTGTCCGGCACCGCCGTGTTCCTGACCAGCGATCCGCAAAGCGCGCCGACAGCGCTGATGCACAGCCTGAAGCACTACAAGGTGCTGCACGAGCAGAACGTCATTCTGTCGGTGGTCACCGCACCGCAGCCGCTGGTGCCCGACAGCGAGCGGGTCAAGATGGAGACAGTCAACGAGTTGTTCATGCGGGTGACGCTGACCTTCGGCTATATGGAGCAGCCCAACATTCCGCGCGCGCTGGCGATCTGCCGCAAGCAGGGCTGGAAGTTCGACATCATGACGACTTCGTTCTTCCTGTCGCGGCGCTCGCTCAAGGCATCGCCCAATTCCGGCATGCCGGTGTGGCAGGACAAGCTGTTCATCGGGCTCGCCCGCTCGGCGGCCGATGCGACGGAGTATTTCCAGATCCCGACCGGACGTGTGGTCGAGATCGGCACGCAGGTGGCGATCTGAGGGTCTCGAACGGATAAATCGTCGAGGAGGCTAATATGAGCGGCGAATTGGTGCTGGTCACCGGCGGGTCCGGCTTCCTCGGCGCTCACTGCATCCTCGAACTGTTGAAGGCCGGCTACCGCGTCCGCACCTCCGTGCGATCGGCCAGGCGCGAAGCCGATGTGCTCGCCATGCTCAAGGCAGGTGGCACGGAGCCCGGTGACGCCCTTTCATTCGCCCATGCCGATCTGATGGCCGACGCAGGCTGGCCGGCGGCGGTGGCCGGCTGCGATTACGTGCTGCATGTCGCATCGCCTTTTCCGCCCGGCGTGCCCACGCATGAGGATGACCTGATCCTTCCGGCGCGCGAGGGCGCGTTGCGCGTGCTGCGGGCGGCGCGGGATACCGGGGTCAGGCGCGTCGTGCTCACCTCATCCTTCGCGGCCGTCGGCTATGGCAAAATGCGCGCGGATGGGCAGCCTTTCAACGAGGAAAACTGGACCGATCCGGCAGGCAAGGTCAGCGCCTATGTGAAGTCCAAGACGCTCGCCGAGCGCGCGGCCTGGGATTTCATCGCCGAGCAGGGCGGCGCGCTGGAGCTTGCGGTCGTCAATCCCGTTGGCATCTTTGGACCGGTGCTCGGCGCGGACCATTCGACCTCGACCGAATTTGTCCAGCGCATGCTGAACGGCGCCGTGCCTGGGCTGCCGCGCCTGTCCTTCGGCGTCGTCGACGCGCGCGACGTGGCGGATCTGCATGTTCGCGCCATGACCCACCCCGCCGCCAAGGGCGAACGGTTCCTCGCTGTCGCCGGCGATTTCATGACGGTCCGCGAGATCGCGCAGACCCTGAAGACGCGGCTCGGGCCGGCGGCGTCGCGCGTCTCGACGCGGGAGTTTCCCGATTGGCTGGTGCGCATCATCGGGCTGTTCAATCCGGAAGCGGCCCAACTCGCAACGGAACTGGGCAAGATCAAGAACGCCACCAACGCCAAGGCGGTGCGCGTGCTCGGCTGGGCGCCACGCTCGCGCGAAGATGCTTTGATTGCCACGGGCGAAAGCCTGATCCGGCTGGGACTGGTCAAGCGACGTAAGTAATTGTGCGGGAGGCCGAACCTTAAGGGCTCGGCGTCCCGCAACGGCAGCTTTCAGCCGGCCAGTGCAGCCTTGTTCGTCTCCAGAAACTGCTTCAGCGGCACCGACTTTCGGCCGGAGAGTTTTTCGACCGCGTCTGTCACCATGCCGAGGTCACCTGCGCGTGCGGCAGCGTCGAACGACACCAGCACCTTGGCGAAGGGTTCAGGCAGGCCGGCCGACTTCATTCCCTCGGTCAGGGCTTCGTCGGAAAGCTGGATGACCTTGATCGGCTTGCTGGTGACCTCGGTGACCAACGCCGCCACTTCGGCAGCCGTATACGCACTGGGGCCGGTGAGCGTGTAAGTCGCGCTTTCGCTGCTGTCCGAGGCGAGCCCCGCTGCGATCGCCGCCGCGAAATCGTCACGCGTGCCGTAGGAAATGGCGCCGTCGCCGGCGGAGGTGTACCACTGACCCGACGCCAGAACCTGCGGCAACGCCATGAACAGGTTCTCGTTATACCAGCCATTGCGGAATATCGTGTAGGGGATCCCGCTCGCCTTGATCGCCTGTTCGGTGTCGTAGTGGTCGGGCGCGAAAACAACCGGCGAACCAGGCTCGGGGTTGGGCATCGAGGTGTACAGCAGGTGGCCGACGCCAGCCTGTTTGGCCGCCGTCACCGCCGCAAGCTGCTGCTCGCGCCGCTTCCCCTGTACCTCAAGTTCGTTGGTCGAGATGACGAGTGCCCGGTCGGCTCCCGCGAAGGCCTCGGCAAGCGATTGCGGGTCGTTGAAGTCAGCGGCTCTGACGACGACGCCGCGCGCCGCCAGATCGGCAAGGTTGGCGGGTGTACGGGTGGTGGCGATGATGCGGTTTGCGGGGATCTTTAATGTGTCCAGCAGGTGGTTGATGACGCCGCGGCCAAGCTGGCCGGAAGCGCCGGTGACGAGAAGGGTTGCGGTCATGGGGGATCCTGAAATTGCGCCGGGTGGCGGGTGCTTCTGACAGTCTCAAAAAGAGACCAGCACTAAAATAAGAATTGACCGGCCACCGTAAAGAAGGCAGTTTTTAGGGAGGTAGGCACCGCCAGGGAACCAGCAGCCATGGACGGCAAGGTCGTCAATCTGAGAACCAAGCTCAATATATTCAAAGCCACCAGCGATGGCGCAAACATTGCCGATTGCCCAGTTCGCGACGTGATGCAGGGCGTGAACGGCAAATGGAGTTCGCTGCTGATGGCGGCGCTCGCAGAGCAGCCCTATCGTTTCGGCGAGTTGCGGCGCCTGGTGCCCGACATCTCGCAGCGCATGCTCACCCAGACGCTCCACGATCTGCAGCGCGACGGCTTTGTTCATCGCGAAGTGTTCCCGACCAAGCCGCCAAGCGTCGAATACAGCCTGACCGATCTCGGCCGTTCGATGTTCGGCGCCTTGCATCAATTGATCCTGTGGGCCGAACTCAACCATGGTGCGGTGCGCAAGGCGCGCGCTGCCTTCGACGCCGGTGGCTGATATTTTGGTCCATGCAGCAAAGGCTTGATTTGACAATGGCGCTGAAGGATTGTCCGGCCAGTAGTTGGGCGGGCAATGGAAAAATCTCTCGACATCGCGATTGCGGGCGCCGGCCCGGCGGGGCTCGCCACCGCGCTCTATCTCAAGCGCGCGGGCCACAACGTCACCATCTTCGAACGTTTCGAGGAACCCAAGCCCGTCGGTTCCGGACTGATCCTGCAGCCGACCGGGGTGAGCGTGCTCGCCGATCTCGGCCTGCTCGACGACATTCTGGCGCTGGGGAGCCGCATCGAGCGTCTGCATGGCGCCGATGCCTCGAGCGGCCGCACCGTGCTCGCCGTGCGCTACGATGCGCAGCCTGGCGGCCGTTTCGGGCTGGCGGTGCACCGGGCGGCGTTGTTCAACATGTTGTTTCGCGCCGCGCAGCGCCAAGGCATCGCCATCGAAACCGGTGTCGAGATCGAGACGCTGGACGTCGGTGAGCGGGCGATCCTGATCTTCGACAAGAGCCGAACGGTGGGGGGCCGCAGGGCAGGGCCGTTCGACCTCGTGGTCGACGCCAGCGGCTCGCGTTCGAAGCTGCGCCGGTGCCTCAACGATCCGGCCCAGCCGCGGCAGCTCACTTACGGCGCGTTCTGGGCCTCGCTCGGCTGGCGCCAAGGCTTCGACGAAAATGCGCTGCTGCAGCGCTACGACAAGGCCAGCGTGATGATCGGCGTCCTGCCGATCGGCCGACCGGAACCGGGCGGGGAAAAGATGGCGGCGTTCTTCTGGAGCCTGAAGCCGGCGGATGCCGAAAACGTGCGCGCGGCAGGGCTCGACGCCTGGAAGGCGAGACTGGTCTCGCTGTGGCCACAGTGCGAGGCGTTCACCAGCCAGATCGACAGCTTCGACCAGCTGTCGCTGGCGCGCTACGGCCATCACACGATGAAGCTGCCGACCGGCCGCCGGCTGGCGGTGATCGGCGACGCCGCGCATTCGACCAGCCCGCAGCTCGGGCAAGGCGCCAACATGGCGCTGCTCGACGCGGCAGCGCTCAGCCATGCCTTGGCACAGACGGGCAACGTCGAGGCAGCGCTGGAAAGCTACGCCCGGGCGCGGCGATGGCACGTCCGGATCTTCCAACTGCTGTCGCTGGCGTTGACGCCGTTCTACCAGTCGGACGGCACGATGCTGCCCTTCTTCCGCGACAGGCTGGTGGCAACCATCGCCAAAATCCCGCCAGTGCCAAGCGTGCTTGCCTCGATGGTGGCCGGCACGCTGATCGATCCGTTCAGGCGGATCGGGCTAGAGGAGGTGCACTGGCCAGATCATCCGGCGGGATCAGGCTCGAGAGAAGCGAATTTCTCGCACGCAGGAATAGACGCAGCCGCTGCGGATAGTCCGGCGCCACGGCACCCTTGATCGAGGCGCGTTCGCTCAACGCCTTGCGCCAGGCCTGGACCAATGGCTTGCCGTCCAGAATGCCGAAATTGCCGATCCGGTCGAAGGCGTCGAGATAGCGGAAGACCGGGCCGTAGACGGCATCGACGAGGCAAAAGCACTCGCCATTGAACCACGGTCCGGCCTGGTCGGCCAGTTCGTCCTCCAGACGATCGAACATGGCCGAAAGTGCCGTGGACTCTGCCAGGAAGGCGGCCTCCGTCGAAGCCGTGTAGAACCGGCCGATGGTGTTCAATGTCGCCGAGCCGAACTCGATCCAGGCGCGATGCCGGGCACGGGCGTAGGCGTCGGCCGGATGCAGAGGATTGGCTTGCGTCTCCTCGAGGAATTCGAGAATGACGGCGGATTCGAAGATCACCGTCTCCTCGCCATTTGCGTGGACGATCAGCAGCGGCACCTTGCCCAGCGGCGAAATCGGCTTGAACCAGTCCGGCTTGTCGGCGAGGTCGATGGTGACGCGTTCGAACGGCACGCCCTTCTCAGTCAGCGAGATCGCGGCGCGCTGGACATAGGGGCACAGATGATGGCTGACGAGAATGAGCTTGCCAGTCATTTCATTCTTCTCAGGCATGTCACTCTCCCCAGACATAGTTCAACGCGCCGTCCTCGACGCGCGTCGACAGGAACATCAGTCGCGACGCTTTTGGCGCCGGACCTTCAAGCCGATCGCCGCTTTCCATATCGAAGGCGGCACCGTGCCATTGGCAGACCAGCTTGCCGTCCTTGCAGTCGAGCGGCCCGCCGAAATGCAGGCAGACATTGGCCGCGGCACGGACACGCTCGCCGCTGCGCCAGACATGGACCTCGCGGCCGAAGAACGGTGCGATCAGGCTGCCCGTCTGTGGGACGTCGGCGACTTTGCAAATTTCGTGTTTCATGGATCTTTCCCGGATCGATGCAGTTGCATGCATATAGATGCAAGTGCATTGACCGTCAAGCTTGATGCAACTGCATCTACCGCCTAGGGTGGGTCATGACCAAAACAACCACGCCTTCGCCCGAAGCCGTCAAGGCCTGGGCCCGCCTGATGCGGGTTTCGCGCCAGCTCATCGAAAAGGCGGAAGAGGCTTTGAAGACCAGCGGCTTGCCGCCGCTCGACTGGTATGACGTGCTGCATGAACTCGCCGAGGCGGGCGAGGGCGGGCTGCGGCCATTCCAGCTGACCGAGCGCACACTGTTTGCGCAGTATAACATCTCGCGGCTTCTGGCGCGCCTCGAGGCAGACGGACTGGTCGAGAAGCTCAGGGCTGCCGATGACGGCCGCGGCCAGACCATCCGCATCTCGGCCAAGGGCCGTCAGACGCGGCGACGGATGTGGGCTGTCTATGGACGGTCTATAGCGGAATTGGTCGGCGCAAAACTCTCCGCCGAGGAGCTGAAGATACTGGCGAGCCTGCTTGGAGAGCTGCGCCATCCGCCCGCCGATGATTGATCCGTCAGAATCTCGTGGTTTGCCCGGCGGCTCTCACGTCGACGATTTTTCTACCTAACCCCTTGCGTCGAGCACAGGATTGCGCAATATGCCGAACCGTAACGTACGGTACGCCGTTTGAGGCGACCCGGCGACCTCATCGAATGGGCAGGAAATTGTTGCAGGCGAGTGCCGAGATCGATACCAGCGAAGTGCTGACAGAGCGGCAAACGGCCGTCCTGGACGCGGCTTTGCGGCTGCTGGTCGAGGAGGGCGACAATCTGACCATGACGGCGGTGGCGCGGCGCGCCAGCTGCTCGAAGGAAACGCTCTACAAATGGTTCGGCGACCGCGACGGATTGCTGACGGCGACCGTGCAGTGGCAGGCATCGAAAGTGCGCGTGGTGCCGGTCGACGGTGAGCGGCTCGATCTTGCCTCGATGACGGCAAGCCTGGAAGGCTTCGCCTCGGACTGGCTAAAGGTGATTTCGAGCGATACCTCGATCGCGCTGAACCGCGTCGCGGTCGGCCATGCCGGATCCGGAAAGGACGATCTCGGCGCCATCGTGCTGGAGAATGGCCGTTTCGCGCTGGCCAGACGGCTGAAGCCGGTGCTGCTTGCCGGCAAGCAGGCCGGACTGCTCGACTTTACGGACGCCGAAATGGCGTTCCGGACCTTTTTCGGGCTGGTCGCCCGCGACGTGCAGATCCGTCTGCTGCTCGGCGACAGGCTGGAATTGACTGAAGCGGCGATCGGCGGCGATGCCGCCCGGGCGACGCAGCAGTTTCTCGCTCTTTATGGAGCAAAAACCGGGCCGCAAGGCCTCTAATCTCTACGGGAAGGAAGCAAAAGATGCGTGTCTATTACGATCGCGACGCCGATCTCAATCTGATCAAGGGCAAGAAGGTCGCCATTATCGGCTATGGCAGCCAAGGCCGGGCGCACGCGCTCAACCTCAAGGATTCCGGCGCCAAGGAAATCGCCATCGGCCTCAAGGCGGGATCGGCGACCGCCAAGAAGGTCGAGGCTGATGGCCTGAAAGTGATGAGCGTGGCGGACGCTGCCAAATGGGCCGATTTGATGATGATGGCGACGCCTGACGAATTGCAGGCCGACATCTACAAAAACGAAATCGCGCCAAACATTCGTGACGGCGCCGCGATTGCCTTCGCGCACGGCCTCAACGTGCATTTCGGCCTCATCGAGCCGAAGTCGACCGTCGATGTCGTCATGATCGCGCCGAAAGGCCCCGGCCACACGGTGCGCGGCGAATACCAGAAGGGCGGCGGCGTGCCGTGCCTGGTCGCCGTCAACCAGGATGCTTCCGGCAATGCGCTCGATCTCGCTCTGTCCTACGCCTGCGGTGTCGGCGGCGGCCGTTCGGGCATCATCGAGACCAATTTCCGCGAGGAATGCGAGACCGATCTGTTCGGCGAGCAGGTCGTGCTCTGCGGCGGCCTGGTCGAGCTGATCCGCGCCGGCTTCGAGACGCTGGTTGAGGCCGGCTACGCACCCGAAATGGCCTATTTCGAGTGCCTGCACGAGGTCAAGCTGATCGTCGACCTGATCTATGAAGGCGGCATCGCCAACATGAACTACTCGATCTCGAACACCGCCGAATGGGGCGAATATGTCTCTGGCCCGCGCATCATTACCGCCGAGACCAAGGCCGAGATGAAGCGCGTGCTGAAAGACATCCAGACCGGAAAATTCACCTCGGAGTGGATGCAGGAATACCGCGCCGGCATGTCGCGCTTCAAGGGCATCCGCCGCAACAATGACAGCCACCAGATCGAGGAAGTCGGCGCCAAGCTGCGCGCCATGATGCCCTGGATTTCCAAGAACAAGCTGGTCGACAAGGCCAAGAACTAACCCGCAGTCGTCAGGATTGGGAGCAAAGAGCCGGCGGAGCGATCCGCCGGCTCTTTCATGCCGGTTTATCGATCAGGACGCTCAGCCATAGTGCCAATGCGGCTTCGGCTCGGTGCCGGTGAACTCGACGCCGATGCGGTCGTCGCGGCGCCAGCGCACGATGGCCTTGTAGCCGATGCCGTCGACAGGCACATAGAGCAGGAACTCGTCCGGCACGCGCGCGTCTATCGAGACTTTCAGTTCGGCGCCGCCGGCATGCATGTTGCGGACCGTGCACTTGACCTCGGAATTGGTGAGGCCGGTCAGAATCGTCGCGCCCTTCAGCACGCGCTGCCGGTGTTTGTTTCGCAATTCGTTGTCGGCCATGACGGCGTCCTTCGCGACCGGATCGGCGCGATCGTCAGATGGGGCACGATATCACGGATAGGCTGAGCCGATAAACATATGGTTAGCGGTGACCGAGACCAGCCGTCTTTCCCAATGAAAACGGCGCCGCGATGGGGCGGCGCCGTCGTTTATTGTCGTTTATAGGTCAGCTGTAGGGCGACCAGCATTGCTGGCGCGGGCCACCATAGGGCTGGAACGTGTTGTCCCAGGCCCGGTAGGACCGATAGCGGTCGTAGCACCACTGGACATGGGCGCTGGACAGACGCTGCGTGCGGTAATAGCGGCGGGGCGCCGGCTGCACGTAGTAGCCGTCATTGTAATAGCCGTTGTTGTAGTAGCCGTTGTTGTAGATGCTGCCGAGGCCGAGACCCAGGCCGAGGCCGAGAACTGCTGCGGCGCCGGTGTCAAAATCACGGCCGCGATGGTGGCGGTGATGGCGCCAGCGCCAGTTGTCGCCGCCGTTCCAGTTGCCGCCATTCCAATTGCCGTTGTTCCAGTTGCCTGACCCGGCAAAGCGACGGCTGTCGTGGCGGCGCCACTGCCAATCGTTGAAGGAGCGGCGGTCATTGCCGCCCGCCCAGCTGTCGCGAACCGGTGTGATGTCAGACATTGCGGTGCTTGCCGGCACCGACAAGTCCGGCTGCAGGATCGGGCCCGCGGCGGATGGCGCCGTGAGACCCGAGAAAAGACCGAGCGCTAACAGCCCGGATTTGACTGTGGACGAAAAGAGCGAGCTCATTGCACTCTCCAAGTGATACAGGCCCCACGCCCGGATACCCCAGGGAAGTGGCCTATTGATGGACCTTGGCGTCTGAACGGAGGATGAACAGAAAGGTTCCATCAGCCATGACGAGCAGCCCTTGTTTTCATTGGCGCTTGCGGGCAAAGGTCAGTCCATGTCGCTGCGCCTCGCCACTTTCAATGTCGAAAACCTGATGAACAGGTTCGATTACTCGGGCTTCCGCAACCAGCTCAACGAAGACCGCACGCTGGCGCTTTTCGACATCCAGAGCGAAGCCGAATACCGGATGCTGGAGCAGGCGCGCGCCATCGCGCAATCCGACGATACGCGCCAGTTGACCGCGCTCGCCATCGCCGCCACCCGCGCGGACATCATCTGCATGCAGGAGGTTGACAACATCGAGGCACTGAAGGCGTTCGAGTATGGCTATCTCTTCAAGATGGTGGGCGAGGGTTACCGGCAGAAATACACCACCGCCGGCAATGATTCGCGCGGCATCGACGTTGCCGTGATGATGCGCAACGAGACCGCGCAAGGTCAGCCGATCGAATTCGTGCGCATGACCAGCCATGCCTATGTCACGTTCGAGCAGTTCGGGCTGCACACGCCTGAACTCGAGGCGCTCGGCAACCTGGCCAACGAACGCATCTTCCGGCGCGATTGCCTGGAGGTCGACATCAAGGTCGGCGGCGTGCCGCTGACGCTTTACCTCGTCCATTTCACATCGATGGGCTCGCCGCGCAACGGGCTCGACGGACGCGAGGCGACGATGCCGGTGCGCATCGCCGAGGCGCAAGCCGTGCGCCGCATCATCGAGGAGCGCTTCGGCAAAGAGCACGCAGCCGATAAAAACTGGGCGATCTGCGGCGACATGAACGACTACCGCCAGCGGGTGAAGATCGAGGGCGACGCCGTCGACGGCTACCGCTTCCAGGTGATCGACGAGAGCCAGTCCTGTATCGATGTGCTCACCGCCGGCGGCTTTTGCGAAAACGTCGTCGAACGCCGGCCGGAGATGGACCGCTGGAGTTTCTACCACACGCGCGGGCCGAAGGAGCGGCATCTGTGCCAGCTCGACTACATCCTGCTGTCGAAAGGGCTGGCGGCGAAGAATGCGACGGCGGTTCCCGACATCATCCGCAACGGCCAGCCCTGGCGCACCATCTTTCCGGCGGGACAGGCGGTGGAGCGCTTTCCGCGCGCCGGCTGGGACCGGCCGAAGGCGTCGGACCATTGTCCCGTCGCAATTACCCTGGACATGGCTTGAGCACGGTGAGCTTCGACCTGCCGCGCAACGTCATCCTGCCCGTCGACGAAATCGACGTCCGGCTCGACCCCGGCCCGCATCCGTTCGAGCGCGACAACGCGCAGGCGATCACTGACAACTGGCGGCGCGAGGTCACGGCCAATCCGGCGCTGTTCGACGGCACGGTGGTGCTGCTCTCGGCGCTCGCCTGGCGCGACAACCGGATCGTCGGGCGTTGTCACGCGGTGAAGTACTCGACCTTCCTGCTGTGGCGAAAGAACCGGCAGGGGACGGGCGCCGAGCATGCCTATGGCCACGCCATGCTGGTCGCCGGCGACAACGCCCTGGTGGCGATCCGCATGGGCGCGCACACGGTCCCGGCCGGCAGTGTCTACTTCGCTGCCGGCTCGTTCGAGCCGATCGATTTTCGCGATGGCCGCGTCGATGTCGATTTCAACATGATCCGTGAAGTGCGCGAGGAGACCGGGCTTGACCTGACAGGCGCTGCGCGCGGCAAGCGCTACCATGCGCTGTCGACTTCGACCGGCACGGTCCTCTTCCGCCGCTACCACGTCGATGCGCCGGCCGACGAGATTGCGCGGCGCATCGGCGCCTTCGTCGCGACCGAGACCGAGCCGGAGATCGAGGGGCCGGTGATCATCCGCCACGCCGCCGACCTGCCGGAAGGGCTGGCACCGCATATGAAGCCGCTGGTCGAGTGGCATTTTGGCGGTGGCGGGGGCTAACGGCGCGGATTGTTCTGCGCCGCCTTGCGGTCGTTGCGGGCGGCGACGAGGAACAGGATAACGCCGATGCCCAGCAATCCACCCATGACCATGCCCATCGTCTGGCCGACGACTGCCTGAAAATCGGCGGTGACACGATCGGGATTGGCCATGCCGTAGCGGGCGAGATACCACCAAAGTCCCGCAAGGGCGCCTTCGATGATCACCATCGTCAGAATCAGCCGCGCCTTCTTGCTCATTGCCACTCCTTGACCAGATGCTTTGCTCTAAAATTAGCATCGCAGACCGGACGACAACAAGTATTGCCGATGTCGACAAGCACCCATCCTTGTGGATAGCGGTTGGTTGCGGTGGAGCTGATCTGGCGCTTATTCGTGGCGCAGCGCGTCGATCGGGTCGAGCCTGGCGCCGCGCAGCGCCGGGAAGAAGCCGAACACCATGCCGATCAGCGCCGAAAAACCGACGGCGAGCAGGATGACCGCCGGGCTCGGCGCAAACGGTATGGCCAGCGTTGCCGAGGCGAGGCCGGCCAGCGCCAAGCCGATCAGGATGCCGATAATGCCGCCGAGCAGCGACAGCACCGTCGCCTCGACCAGGAACTGGATGAGGATGTGCTTTTCATGCGCGCCGATGGCGAGCCTGATGCCGATCTCGCGGGTGCGCTCAGTGACCGAGACCAGCATAATGTTCATGATCCCGATGCCGCCGACCAGCAGGCTGACGCCCGCGACGGCGCCCAGCATGCCGGTCATGGTGGTGGTGGCGCTGGCCATGGCGTCGGCGATCTGGGTCATGTCGCGGATCGAGAAATCGTCTTCGCGGTCCGGCGTGATGCGGCGGGTGTCGCGCAAAATGTCCTCGACTCGCGGCTGCAATTCGGTGGTCGGGGTGCGGTCGTCGGCGGCGACGTAGATGTTGTCGATGTCGCGGTTGCCGGCGATGCGGCGCTGATAGGCGGCAAGCGGCATCAAGACGACATTGTCCTGGTCCTGGCCGAAGCCGGTATAGCCCTTGGGTTCGAGCAGGCCGATGATCTTGCACGAGGTGCGGTTGACGCGGATGATCTCGCCCTCGGGTTCGCCGGCGCCGAAGAATTGCTGGCGCACCGTTTCGCCGATCAGGCAGACGCCGGTGCCGGAGCGTGTTTCCGAATCCGAGAACGGGCGGCCCGACACCAGCTTCCAGTCGCGGGCGTCGAGATAGGCGCTGTCGGTGCCGGTGACGCCCGAGGTCAGGCTCTCGGTGCCGAAAATGACGCGGACTTGTTTCTGCGACGCCGGCGCAATGGCGCGCGCTCCGGTCAGGTGGGCTACGAGGGCGGCTACATCCTTGTCGGCCAGAGGCCGTACCGCCTGGTCGAGCCCGCCTGGTCCGCCGGTGCCTGCCGGGCGGCCGGAACGGACGACGAGCAGGTTCGAGCCGAGCTTGGCGATGTCCGACTTGACCTTGGCCGTGGTGCCCGAACCGATGGTCAGCATGGCGATGACGGCGGCGACACCGATGACGATGCCGAGCAGCGTCAGGAACGAGCGCAGCACATTGCGGCGGATGGAGCGCAGAGAGAGGCGGACGGTTTCCCAGATCATGACGCCAACTCCGACTTGGCCGTGTCGGACGCGACGTGGCCGTCGAGGAAGCGGATGGTGCGCTCGGCATAATCGGCGACATCGGCCTCGTGGGTGACCATGGCGATGGTCAAGCCGAGCTCCCGGTTCAGCCGCGTCAACAACTCCATGATCTCATGCGTGCGGGCGGTGTCGAGATTGCCGGTCGGCTCGTCGGCGACGAGCAGCGTCGGCCTGGTGACGATGGCGCGCGCGATCGCCACGCGCTGTTGCTGACCACCGGAGAGTTCGGCCGGCGTGTGATGTTCGCGCCCGACCAGGCCGACCTCCGCCAGCGCCTGCATGGCAAGATCGCGGCGCTCGCGGGCCGGCGCGCCGCGATAGATCAGCGGCAGCTCGACATTTTCCGCCGCCGTGGTGCGCGGCAACAGATTGTAACCCTGGAAGACGAAGCCGATATAGAGATTGCGCAGAAGCGCCCGGCGGTTGCGGTCGAGCCGCCCGGCGTCGATGCCCATGAAGGAGTAGGTTCCGGCCGTCGGCGTGTCGAGGCAACCGATGATGTTCATCGCGGTCGATTTGCCCGAACCGGACGGGCCCATGATGGCGACGAATTCGCCACGCTGGATGGCGAGGTCGACGCCGGCCAGCGCATGGACCTTGGCTTCGCCCTGGCCATAGCTCTTCCAGACCGTGTCGAAACCGATGAGGCCCGCGGCCATGGCGTCAGCTCCGCAGCTGCGAGGTCGTGATAACCTCTGCACCTTCATCCAGCCCGGAGGTGATCTCGGTCAGTTCGCCGTCGGTGGAGCCGATCTTGACGTTGACCGGGTGCGGCCGGCCGTTCTCCAGCAAATAGAGCGTGCGTGAGCCGTCGGTGGGCGCCTTCACCGGCTGGCGGCGGTTGCCGCCACGGCCCATGCGGCCGGTGAACAGATCGCTGAGGCTCCACGCGCGCGCGGCCTGCTGCGCCGGGCGGTAGCGGAAAGCGGTGGACGGCACGGTGAGCACGCTCTTGGCCTGCCTGGTGACGACCGAAACCGTGGCGGTCATGCCGGGCCGCAGCAAAAGCTCGTTATTGTCGACTTCCAACCGTGCATTGTAGGTGACGACGCCGTCGGTGGTGACCGAGGCGTAGGAGATGTCGCGGATCTCGGCGTCGAACGGCCGCTCCGGAAAGGCATCGACGGTGAAGCGTGCATGCTGGCCTGGTTTGACCGCGCCGATATCGGCCTCGTCGACCGCCGCCACCAATTCCATGTTCCTCAAATCGGCGGCGATGATGAACAGAACCGGCGCCTGCAGCGAGGAGGCGACCGTCTGGCCGGGGTCGACGGAACGCGTCAAGACGATGCCGTCAATCGGCGCATAGATGGTGCTCTTGGCAAGGTCGGTCTGCTGCGCCTTGAGATCGGCCTGGGCGATGGCGAGATTGGCCTGCGCACTATCGAGCGCCGCCTTGGAGCGGTCGCGCGTGGCAGTCGCCGCCTCGAGCGACTGATCGGTCGCCATGCCACGCCTGGTCAGTTCGGCCGCGCGGGTGAGGGCGCTTTCGTTCTCCTTCAGGGTTACCGTGGCGTCCTCGACATTGGCGGCAGCGGCCTTGGCCGAGGCTTCGGCGCGTTCGATCTGGACCTCAAGTTTCACCGTGTCGAGCGTCGCCAGCACATCGCCCTTCTTGACCTGCTGGTTCTCTTCGGCCGACACCGAGCGGATGATGCCGGACAGTTCGCTTGAAATGTCGACCTGGGTGAGGGGCTGCAGCGTGCCGGTCGCCGATACCGCGACGGTGAGGTTGGCAATGGTGGCCGGCGTTGTGGTGTAGTCGATCTTGGCCGGGGAGCCGGCATACCATTGGTAGCCGGCGAGGCCGCCGGCAACGGCGATCAGCGCCAGCAGCGCGTAAAGCCAGCCACGACGGCGCGTCTTGCGCACACCACTCTGGTCAAGCCCAAGCGCCGCCTCGATGGCGGAATCCGATTCCGTCTTTGGCAGATTGACAAGCTGGTCCACGCCGGACCCCTATGAAAGCGTAATGTCCCTATATGTGCACAGATCAGGCTTGGTGGTTCGAATATCAAATTAAATTTCGGCCATGTTCGGATTGAGGCGGAAGGTTTTTCAAGATGCAGACCCGCAATTACTTGCTCTACGATGTGTTTACGACGGAGCGGCTGGCCGGCAATCCGCTGGCTGTCGTGCTCGACAGCCAAGGGCTGGATACAGCCGCCATGCAGGCCATTGCGCGCGAGTTCAACCTGTCCGAATCGGTCTTCGTGCTGCCGCCGGACAATCCAAAACATCGCAACCGCATCCGCATTTTCACGCCCGACTATGAGATGCCGTTCGCCGGACATCCGACAGTTGGCGCCGCGATCGCGCTGGCCGAACTGACAGGCGAGGGCGAAGCCGGCATCTTCGTGCTGGAGGAGAATATCGGCCCGGTGCGCTGCGCCGTCAGCCGGCACGATGGCGCCACCTTTGCCGAGTTCGACCTGGCGAAGCTGCCGGAGCCGCTGAAGCTCGATGCCGACCCGGAGGCGATCGGCGCCGCCCTCGGGCTGGCGCCGCACGAGATCGGCTTCGAGAATCACCTGGTGTCGTTCTGGTCGGCAGGCGTGCCTTACGTCACCATTCCGGTCGCCAATCTGGAGGCTGCCGGCCGGATCAAGCTCGACAACCAGGCCTGGTCGGAACTGGCGCCGCGCAAGAGCGAATGGGCCTTCGCCAGCCCGTACGTCTATTGCCGCCAGACGGTGAACCATGACAGCGCCTTCCATGTCCGCATGATCGTGCCGGGTACTCCCTCCTATGAGGACCCGGCGACCGGGTCGGCGGCGGCGGCCTTTGCCGGCGCCATCATGCAGTTCGATGGCCCGACCGACGGCATTTCGCAGCTGTGGATCGAGCAGGGGCTGGAGATGGGCCGCCCTTCGCGCATCCGCCTCGAACTCACTGTCGAAGGCGGAAAACTGGCCTCCGCGCGCATCGGCGGCCATGCCATCAAGGTGGCGGAAGGCAAGCTGTTCGTTTGAGTGGCCCGTGGCTGAGATCGTCGCTGTCGGCGATCCTTCACGCCCCCCTCTGTCCTGCCGGACATCTCCCCCACGAGGGGGGAGATCGGATGTCGCATTGGCTTTCGCCAATCTCCAACGCCGAAAGACAGGCGAAACGGCAAGGCTGCCAATCTCCCCCCAAGTGGGGGAGATGCCCGGCAGGGCAGAGGGGGGCGCTGTCCCGCCGACGACTCTGGTTTTTGCTTCGCTGCAACACTCGAAACCGAAGCCCGGAGCGATTTGTCGGGAAATGATTCCGGCAGGGCTGGACAGGACCGGTATCGGCGGCTATATGCCCGCCAACGCCGGTTTTTGCCGGCCGAGTGGGTGCGTAGCTCAGTTGGTAGAGCAGCTGACTCTTAATCAGCGGGTCCACAGTTCAATCCTGTGCGCACCCACCAAATTTCTAGAAAAGTTGGTGGAAGACCTTGGTATCAGAGACGCTTTAACGCGTCTTCGGCATGCGTCGGTGGTGGCGCGAGCCTGCCGAGGGCATGCCGGTGTAGACTTGCTATTCCGGTGATCCTCTGAGCCGCGCCCAGAAACGAGGCGACCGGTTCCACGGCGCAATGTCATTTCGGCCTACAATTTGCCGTGTCAAAGGCCGCGATTGCTACGTCGAAAAACCCGACGCAGAAATCTGCCGAACCGAAAAGCGATCCCGCCATCCGTGCTCTGACGTCCATCAGCATCGACGCGGGCTTTTCTTCTTGAGAAGTCGCTGATCAGCCACCAGAAGAATACCAGAAAGACAACGAGGATAGCGGTGTCGAGCGGTCCATAGGTTGTGTATCCGCTACGCCGATACACACCGGCAAGAACCGCGGCGATAGCTATAGCAGCAGCAAGCGGACGGAGCTTCATCATCCTCCAACTCTACTGAAGAGTTTTCAGGAATAAAAGATGCTTCTTACCAAGGCGGTCCCCTAAACCGCTCTGGTTTACTTCTCCGACACGCCAGCCTCGGCAAAACTCGCCATCCTCGCATGGCATTCCAGTGCCGAGCGGACGATGTTGACGGCGAGGCAGGCGCCGGAGCCTTCGCCGAGCCGCATGCCGAGGTCGAGCAGCGGCGGCAGGCCGAGCGCTTCGAGCAGGCGGCGGTGGCCGGATTCGGCCGAGACATGGGCGGCGATGGTGTGGGCAAGGCCGTTGGGGTGCAGCCGCGCCAGGGGTGCTGCGGCGGCCGTGCAGACGAAGCCGTCGAGCAGCACCGGGACGTTCTTGCGGCGGGCGGCGAGCGTGGCGCCGAAGATGGCGGCGAGTTCGCGGCCGCCAAGGGCGGCGGCGATCTTCAGCGGGTCGGACAGCGCGTCGGCATGGCGCTTGAGGCCGGATTCAATGGCGGTGACCTTGCGCTTCAGCCCGGCATCGTCGACGCCGGTGCCGCGCCCGGTCCATTTTTCAGCGCCGCCGCCGAACAGGGCGGTCGAGATGGCGGCCGCCGGCGTGGTGTTGCCGATGCCCATCTCGCCGAAACAGACGAGGTCGAGGTCGTTCGTCACCGCGTCGTAGCCTGCCGAGACGGCGGCGAGGAAGGTTTTTTCGTCCATTGCCGGCACGTCAGTGAAGTCGCCGGTCGGATGATCGAGATCGAGCGGGATGACGTCGAGTTCCGCGCCGGCGATGCGGGCAAGCTGGTTGATGGCGGCGCCGCCGCCGGCGAAATTCGCCACCATCTGCACCGTCACTTCCGACGGGAAGGCCGACACGCCTTGCGCCGTCACACCGTGGTTGCCGGCGAACACGAAGACTTTGACGCGGTCGAGTTTCGGCATGTCGCGACCCTGCCAGCGCGCCAGCCAGGCGGCGAGAGTTTCCAGCCGGCCCAGGCTGCCTTGCGGCTTGGTCAGCGTGTCTTGGCGGCGGGCGACGGCGTTGGCGGCGGTATCGCTGCCGGCAGGCAGATCGAGACAGGCGGCGCGCAGTTCGTCGAATGATTTGAATGGCATGGGGAAGGAATCTCCGGGGAAGAATCAGGACAGGGAAACGGAAGCGACGAGCAGGACAGTGATCTCGCCCAGCTGCTGCAGGGCGCCGATCGTGTCACCGGTGTGGCCGCCGATCTGGTTGAGGGAGAGCGCGCGCAAGGCGCTGAACACGAGAGCGAGCAGGATCAGTGCGGCACAGGCGCCGCCGAGCGCCAGCGTCAGAAGGGGGATGGCGCCGAGCACGGCGCCGAGAACAGCTGTCTGGGCCGAGACGGTCCCGGCGCCGGCAGACAGGCCGTCACTGCGCGCCGCCGGCGCCAGATGCATGAACGCGCCGAGCAGGCCGCGCGATGCGGCGTGTGCGGCGATCAGCGCGAAGAGCACGCTTGTCGGATTGGCCAGTTGCGACAGCGCGCTCCAGCGGATGAGCATCGACAGGCCAAGAGCTGCTGCGCCATAGGCGCCGATGCGGCTGTCGCGCATGATCTCCAGTTTTTTATCGCGCGTCTTGCCGCCGCCAAAACCGTCGGCGACATCCGACAGCCCGTCCTCATGCAGGCAGCCCGTGGCGAGCAGGGTTGCTGCAAGCGCAAGGGCTGCTGCCGGGCCGGGGGCAAGGCCGAGCTGTACGCCCGCTGCGTAGACGACAGCACCAACCACAGCGATGGCGAGGCCGGCGACAGGCGCCGCCCAGATCGCATCGGCCAGGCTGCGGCCACGAAAGTCGAAGACCGGCAGCGGCAGCCGGGTGAAGAAGACGAGGCAAAGCGCGACGTCCTCGAGCGCTTGCCGGGGCGAGGGCACGGCGGTCATGCACTCCTCGCAATGGCATGAAAGAAGGTGCCGCTGACATGGCCGCGCCGGTAGCCGGAGGCGCCGAGTGGATTGCCCTGGCCATCGGCTAGGTCGGCCAGCGGCTCGTCATTGCCGGTCGCAATCATCTGCGCATAGTGGAATTCATGGCCACGGATCAGCGCGCCTTGCGGCCCCAGCGGACAGGCGACGCGCAGGCGTGCCTCGCGGTAGCCGAGGTTCATCTTGCGCTTGGCAAAGCTGGTGGAATGGCCGAGCAGGCCAAGCATGGCGTGCGTCTCGCCGGCCGCGTCCTCCAGCGCTTCGCCCAGCACCATGAAGCCGCCGCACTCGCCATGGATCGGCTTGGTCTCGGCAAACCTGGCCATGCCAGCTCGGAAATTGGTCGCCGCCGCGAGGCTGCCGGAGTGGAGCTCGGGATAGCCGCCGGGCAGCCAGCAGACATCGCAATTCTGCACCGGTGCTTCGTCGGCTAGCGGCGAGAACGGCACGATCTCGGCGCCGGCCTGACGCCAGTGGGCGGCGACGTGCGGATAGAGGAAGGTGAAGGCGGCGTCTTCGGCGAGCGCGATTCGTTGGCCGGGCGGCTGCAAGGCATGTTCGAAACTGCCTGATGCCGGCGAAAACGGCGCGGCCAGCGCCATGATGGCGTCAAGGTCGAGGGATTTCTCGACCATGTCGGCGAGGCGGTCGAGATGCGTCATCAGGTCGGCATATTCGCCGGCCTGGACGAGGCCGAGATGGCGCTCCGGCAAATTGAGCGTGGGATCGCGCAGGATGGCGCCGACGACCGGCAGGCCGAGCGTTTCGATCGCCTCGCTGCACAGCTTGCGGTGGCGCTCGCTGCCGAGACGGTTGAGCACGATTCCGGCCATGCGCACATCCGGGTCGTAGGTGGCAAAACCCTTGGCGACGGCGGCCGCCGTCGTCGACTGTCCCGAGACGTCGAGCACCAAAAGCACCGGCAGGTGGTAGAGCCGCGCCAGATCGGCGGCCGAGCCGGTGCGGCCTTGTCCGGCCGGGATGCCGTCGAATAGGCCCATCGCGCTTTCGAGGAAGATAAAATCGGCATCCTCGGTGGCATTGCCGGCCAACGCGTTGAGCAGGTCAGGCGACATCGCCCAGCTGTCCAGGTTGACGCCGGACAGGCCAGTTGCGGCGGTATGAAAACCCGGATCGATATAGTCGGGGCCGGACTTGGCGCCGCGCACCTTGATGCCGCGCCGGGCGAGCGCGCGCAAAATGCCGATGGTGACGCTGGTCTTGCCGGAGCCGGAACGCGGCGCGCCGATGATGATGGCGCGGGTCATGCGTTACCCGCCAGTGCTGCGCGCATGGCGACGATGCCGCCGACGACAATGAGGGCCGGCGAGGCCAATTCCGCCGCGGCGGCCGCTTCGGAAATGGTGGCGAGTGTCGCGACGACGGTCCGCTCCTGCGGTGTCGTCGCCGAAACGATGACAGCCGCCGGCGTCGACGGCGCCAGCCCGCCTTCGAGCAGCGACGCGGCGATAACAGGCAGATTGGCCATGCCCATATAGATGACCACCGGCTGGCCGGTGCGGGCGATCGCGCCCCAGTCGAGATCGTCATCTGTGCCGGCGGCATGACCTGTCGCCAGGATGATCGCCTTGTTGATGCCGCGCATGGTTGCGGGAATGCCGGTGGCGGCCAGCGCGCTCAGCCCCGATGTCAGGCCGGGCATGACGCGGAACGGGATTTTTTCGCGCGCCAGCGCCAGCGCCTCTTCGCCGCCGCGGCCGAAAATATAGGGATCGCCGCCCTTCAGCCGGACGACGCGGCGGCCCTCGCGTGCCAGCCGCACCAGCAAAGCGGTGATATCGTCCTGCCTCATGGACGGTTTGCCGCCGCGTTTTCCCGCAAAGAACAGCTGGGCATTGTCCGCAACGGCGACAACGTCAGAGGAGACCAGCGCGTCATAGACCACAGCGTCGGCCTCGGCCAATGCCGCCAGCACTTCCAGCGTCAGGCAGCCGGGATCGCCGGGACCGGCGCCGGCCAGCCAGACATGGCCCGGCTCAAGCCGGCGCGGCTTGAAGTTCAGCCGGGCAAGGGCCTGTTCGAGCGTGGTGTTTTCGCTTTTACCGCTCACAATCCGTCCCGTCCCCGGAAACGCCGCTGATAGTGGGCGTCGTACAATGAACTCTCGCCAAAACCTTCCGCTGCCAGCGAGCGGCCGACGAAGATGATCGCCGTGCGCTCCATCGGGTCGGCGGCGAGCAGTGCCTCGATGGTCGCTAGCGTGCCGGTCAGCACGCGCTCGTCCGGCCATGAAGCGCGAAAGACGATCGCCACCGGGCAATCGCCGCCATAATGCGGCGACAATTCGGCGACGATGCGATCGATGGCGTGGATGGCGAGATGAATGGCCAGTGTGGCGCCGGTGCGGCCGAAGCCGGCCAGCGTTTCGCCCGGCGGCATTTTCGAGGCGCGGCCGGAGACGCGGGTCAGCACCAGGCTTTGCGCCACCTCGGGAATGGTCAGTTCGCGGCGAAGGGCTGCGGCTGCGGCGGCGAAAGAGGGAACGCCCGGCGTCAGCGTGTAAGGAATGCCGTGTTTTTCCAGCCGGCGGATCTGCTCGGCCACGGCGCTCCACACCGAGAGGTCGCCGGAATGCAGGCGGGCGACATCGTGGCCGGCCTGGTGGGCTGTCACATATTCGACCTCGATTTCGTCGAGTGACATCGGCGCCGTATCGATCAGTTTGGTCCCCGGTGCGCAGTGCTGCAGCAATTCCGGCGCGACGATGGAGCCGGCATGCAGACAGACCGGGCAGCTTGCCAGCAGCTTGGCGCCGCGCAGTGTGATGAGGTCGGCGGGGCCGGGACCGGCGCCGATGAAATGCACGGTCATGGCGCGTCTCCGCTGATGGCGATGGCGCAGGTGACCGGGCCGAGCACGGTGCGTCGACCAAGCAGCTTTGCACCGGGGCCGGCAACGGCAAGGGCGGAGGCTTCTGAGACGGAGGGTGTGCCGGCGAGATCCTGCGAGAGATCGGATTTGCTGAGTGCCTCCGACGAGACGGCCTGAAGTGCTGCGTCATCAACGATGATGACGGGAAGGTTGAGCGTGCGGCCAGCGGCAGAGATCGCTTCTTCGTCTTTCTTGAGCGCGGCGGTCGCCAAGGCCGACAGCGCCGTTATCGCCAGCCCGTGCGCTTCGAGGGCGGTTTCGATCGCCGCGAGCACGTCTTCGACGCTCACGCCCTTCCGGCTGCCGATGCCCGCCACCATCATGGCTTCACCCAGCTCCACTGGGTGACCGGCATGGCCGGGCGCCAGGCCTGCATCGAACCGACAGGAGAAGCGCGGGAAATGGTGATGCGGGTAAGGTCGCCGCCGCGCTTGATGTGCTCCGCGAGAAGCAGCGCCTCCATCTCCAGCGTCACCGCATTGGCAACGAGACGGCCACGGGATGGCAGCGCCTTGATGGCGGCGTTCAGTACGCCGGCGTCGCTGCCACCTCCGCCGATGAAGATCGCATCCGGCGTGTCCAGCCCGGCCAGTGCCTTGGGCGCCGACCCTTCCACCACGACAAGACCGGGCACGCCGCAATGCGCGGCGTTGCGGACGATGCGGGCGGCGCGGTCGCTGTTGGCCTCGATGGCGATGGCGCGCATCGAGGGGTGAGCGAGCATCCATTCGATGCCGATGGAGCCGGAACCGGCGCCGATGTCCCACAGCAATTCGCCACGCCTCGGCGCCAGCGCCGCAAGCGTGATGGCGCGGATGTCGTGCTTGGTGATCTGGCCGTCGTGCTCGAACAGATGGTCGGCGCGGCCAACGGTCAGCGGCAGGATGCGGGCCTCTTGTGTCGATTCAAGCTCAAGCGCCAGCACGTTGAGCGGATTGATGTCTCTGAGATCGAAAGCGTCGGCACGTGCCGAGCGAAGCTTCTCGTTCGGTCCGCCCAGCGCTTCCAGAACGGTCAGCCGCGAACCGCCGAAGTCGAGCTCTACGAGCAGGCGCGCTATTGTCGCTGGTGCGTCGCCGTCCGATGTCAGCGCCAGGATGCGCGCCCTGGGATGCAGCAGCGGCCGGATCAGGTCGAGCGGCCTTCCATGCAGCGAGATCGTCTCGATGTCCTGCAACGCCCAGCCGAGCCGGGCGGCAGCCAGCGAAATCGCCGATGGCGCGGGGATGACATGCATCTCTTCAGGCTTGACCTTGCGGGCAAGGGTGGCGCCGACCCCGTGGAAGAACGGATCACCGGAGGCGAGCACGCAGACGCGCCGGCCGGCCAGCGCCAGCACGTCTGCCATGCCGGCATCGAATGGCACCGGCCATGGGCGCTGCTCACCCTTGATGAGCGAAGCCACCAGCGCCAGATGCCGCTTGCCGCCGAAGACGGTCTCGGCGTCAACGATCTGCCGCTTGGCCTCGTCGCCGAGACTCGCTAAACCGTCCTCGCCGATGCCGACGATTGTAAGCCATTTTGGCGTGGGCTGTTTTTTTGACATGTCGCGCCGCCCCTCATCCGCCTGAGGCGTTCGTCGTTCGAAAAGTCAAGCAATTGACTTTTCGTCTGCCAGCCAGACCACTCCTCACCTCCCCGTGTAGTGACGGGGAGAAGGGAGAAGCTCCGGCGCTGACGCCTCCCTCTCCCCGTTCTTCACGGGGAGAGGGTAGGGGTGAGGGGCAGCGCCGACGCTGTTCAACATGGTGCTCATGAAGAAGATTCTGATCCTTGGCGGCACGACAGAAGCGCGCCAATTGGCCGGAAAACTGGTGGAAGATTTCCTTGTCACCCTGTCGCTGGCCGGGCGTACCGAAAGTCCGGTCGCGCAAGGCGTGCCGGTGCGTAGCGGCGGATTTGGCGGCGCCGACGGGCTGGCCGCCTATCTCAGGGAGGCGGGCATCGACCTGCTGATCGACGCCACGCATCCCTATGCCGCGCGAATTTCCGCCAATGCGGCGCAAGCCGCGCAAATGACCGGAGTGCCGATCCTTGCTTTGCGCCGCCCTGGCTGGGAGCCTGTCGATGGCGACCGCTGGACGCAGGCCGATACGACAGGCGATGCGGTGCACGCGCTTGGACCGGCGCCGCGCCGTATCTTCCTGGCGCCTGGTCGCCAAGAGGTCGCGGCTTTCGAGGCGGCGCCGCAGCATCACTACCTCATCCGCAGCGTCGATCCGGTCGAGCCGAAACTGGCGGTGCCGGATGCGACCTACCTTCTGGCGCGCGGGCCATTCCGCGAGGCGGATGAACGCGCACTGCTCGAGGAGCACCGCATCGATGTCGTCGTATCCAAGAACAGCGGCGGCGAGGCCACCTACGGCAAGATCGCCGCGGCGCGGGCGCTTAGCATCGAAGTGGTCATGGTGCGCAGGCCCTTCCTGCCGGAGGTGCCGTCGGCCGAAACTGTCGATGAACTCGCCGCTCTTGTTGATAAATTTTGGGTCGATCATTTGCTCGACCCCGTCGCGGAGCGCGGCGTGTAGACCAGCGCCGGTTTGTCGCCGCGCTTGATGATCCGTGTTTCCGGCGAACCGATGATGATGCAGGTCGCCATGTCGGCTTTTTGCGCGTCGACATCGGCCAGCAAAAAGACCTCGATGCGCTCGTCCGGGCGGCCGGCGGCGCGGCCGAAGATGACCGGCGTGGTGCCGGGCAGGATGGCGGCCAGGCATTCGAAGGCACGGCCGAGCTGCCAAGGGCGCGCCTTGCTGATCGGGTTATAGAGCGCGATGACAAAGCCGGCGCCGGCCGCCGCCAGCAGGCGCAGTTCGATCAAGTCCCACGGCTTCAGATTGTCGGACAGCGAGATGGCGCAGAAATCATGGCCGAGCGGCGCGCCGATGCGGGCGGCAACCGCCAGCATGGCGGTGACGCCCGGCACGACAGTGACATCGACGGTGCGCCATTCGGCCGGACCGGCCTCGATCGCCTCGCAGACGGCGGCCGCCATGGCGAACACGCCGGGATCGCCGCCGGAGACGACGGCGACGTCATGGCCGTCCGCCGCCTTTACCAGCGCGTCCTTGGAGCGGGCGAGTTCCTCGCGATTGTCCGAGGCGACGCGGGTCTGGTCCGGGCGCAGCTCCAGCCGGTCGAGATAAGGCTTGTAGCCATAGAAGAACTTTGCCTCGGCGACGGCGCGGCTGGCTTGCGGCGTCACCTGATCGGCATTGCCGGGCCCAAGGCCGATGACGGTGAGGCGGCCGCTCATGGCTTGGCTCCCATAACGCCAGGCCGGCCGGACCAGCCGGCGACCAGCACGATGGCGAAATAGGGGGCCTTGTCGTCCGGCTTGTCGGCAAGCTTCATCGAGATGCTGCCGGCCATGGTGCCGCGCTCGACATAAACGGCGCGGGCGAGCTTGCCGGTGGCGTCCAGTGCCCGCCTGATCTTGGACAGATTGCGGCCGACCTTCATGATGACGGCGGCATCCGTGTCGGCGAGACGGCGTGTCAGCTCGAACTCGCTCATCGTGCCGGGCAAAACCGTCAGCACATCGTCGCCCTGGACGATAGGCACGCCGGTCTGCGACCAGCAGCCGGACATGGCGGTGACGCCGGGGATGACCTCGGTCGGGAAGCGATGGGCGAGGCGGACATGCAGGTGCATGTAGGAGCCGTAGAACAGCGGGTCGCCTTCGGAGAGCACGGCGACCATGCGGCCGGCTTCGAGGTGTTCGGCGACCTTCTCGGCCGACTCCTCGTAGAAATCGGTGATCTGCGAACGGTAGTCGTCGTGATCCTTGTCGATCTCGGTGGTCACGGGATAGAGCAGTGGCAGTTCCAGCATATCCGGCCGGAAGCGCGCCTCGACGATGGCTCGCGCGTTGCTGTTGTTGCCGCGCTTGGCGAAATAGGCGACGACATCGGCTTCGGCGAGAATGCGCGCGGCCTTCAGCGTCAACAGCTCGGGGTCGCCGGGACCGGTGCCGACGCCGACCAAACGGCCTTTTGCCAAACCGTCTTTGACAGCCGCGTTCACAGGCCGGGCCTCGCCAGCGAATTGAGGGCGGCGGCGGTCATGGCGCTGCCGCCGAGGCGTCCCCGCACGATGGCATAGGGCACGCCATAGGAATTCTCGGCCAGCGCATCCTTGGATTCGGCCGCACCGACGAAGCCGACCGGCATGCCGATGATGGCTGCCGGTTTCGGCGCGCCATCGCGCAGCTTTTCCAGGAGATAGAAGAGCGCTGTCGGCGCATTGCCGATGGCCACGACCGAACCGGCCAGGCGTTCGCCCCAGAGGTCGATCGCGGCGGCCGAGCGGGTGTTGCCGATCTGCTTGGCGATGTCGTGCGTGCGCGGGTCGCGCAAGGTGCAGATCACCTCATTGCCGGCCGGCAGCCTGGCGCGGGTGACGCCATGCGAGACCATTGCGGCATCGCAGAAGATCGGTGCGCCGGCCGCCAAGGCGCTGCGGGCAGCGGCGACGAAATCGCTGGAGAAGACAAAATGACTTGATGCTTCGACCTGGCCGCAGGCATGGATCATGCGGATGGCGACGTCGGCTTCCGCCTCGGAGAACCGGGACAGGTCGGCCTCTGCGCGGATGATGGCAAAAGAGCGCTCATAGATGGCGTTGCCGTCATGGATGTAATCGTAGGCGGCCATGCTTATTCCTGTCGGTAGCTTTCGGCGATTGCCGCCGGCCCGAGCCTTGTCAGGCAAGCGGCGGCGGTTTCGCCCTGAAATCGTGCGCTGCGGACCATCGCCGCGACGCTACTGACGCCGCGTGCGGCGTCATAGCCCGGCCTGTAGCCCGCAGGAAGGGCCTTTGCCGTCGCGTTCACGACAAGTCCGGCTCCGTTTTCGCCGCCGACCAATGTCAGCGCCGCCTGGCCTGGGTGCGCGCAACCCTTGGCGCAACCGGAAATGTGCAGCGTGAAGTCGAGGATATCGGGGTTTTCGGCGGCGATTGTCTCGGCAATATCGCGCGTGGCGATTTGTCCGGATGCGCAGGCAGGAGTGCCGGGGCAGGCGGCGATGCGGGTGCGCGGGTCGGCTGCGGTGGTAACGAAGCCAAGGGCGGCGGCGGTGGCTTGCAGCGAGTGGTTTGCGGACGACGGTTGGCTGAGGAACAGCAAGGCGCGGCCGGGGGCGAGGCGGATTTCGGCGGTGCCGAGGTTCGACGCTCGGCTGGCAAGGTCGATAAGGTTTTGCGCTGGCATGCTGCCGAAGGGCAGGCCGATGCCGAGGGCGTGGCCGGTGTTCAAGTCGAAGAGGCCAATCGGCGAGCGAGAGCGCTCTACGGCGCCCCCCTCTGTCCTGCCGGACATCTCCCCCACTTGGGGGGAGATTGTGCTGTCGCCGCCGGTTTCGCCAGTTTTCAACGTCGAAGGCGAAGAGCTGACAGCGAAGCTGCTGATCTCCCCCCTTGTGGGGGAGATGTCCGGCAGGACAGAGGGGGGCGCGAAGGAATGCCAACCTGCGAGAGACGCTAGCTGCCTCTCCGACAAATCCCTCGCATGTGCCTCCCGGCCTTTCTCCGCGGTCATCCTGAGGGCAGCAACCGCAATATCGCGCGCTGCATCCTCATCGGCCGTCGCAAGCGGCCTCGCGCTTTGGCCATCGCCGGCAACAGACAAAGCCCACATAACGTTGCCGCCGTCCCGCACCGCCTTCAGCCTGACATCGGCCGTCACCCCATCCATCGTCAACTGCCCGCCGCCGTCGACAACCACCGAAACCTTCGGTCCCAGCCTTGCCGTCAGTCCAGCCTCCTCAACCGCCATCCTGATCCGCTCAACCAAAGCTCGCGGATCGGCAATCTCCCGCGGATCGATGCCGGCCAGCGGCCCGGTCTCGACCGGCACGCCGGTACGCACTGCAATCCCCAGTGCATCGACCTCCGCCGCCAACAGCACCGCACTCTCCGCTGTCAGCCCGCGTATCTGCAGGCTGCCTCGTGCGGTCACTTCCATGATGCCGTTGCCGTGCTTCAAGGCGGATTCGCAGAGTCCGATCAGCGACCTGGGGGAAAGCCCTCCCGCAACCGGGTTGAGCCGCACCAGCAGGCCATCGCCGGTCTGCATCGGCGCCGAGAGAGCCGGACAGGCGCCGCGGCGCGAGAAGGCGTTCATGCCGCGACCCCGAGCCACTCGGCCTCGGCGATCAACGCCGCGAGTTCATCGTCTATCGAGTTGCGCAGGGGATGCCAGAGACCGCGCCGCCGTGCCGACAGGAAGCGTTCTGCGATGACTTTGGCTGCGGCCGGGTTTTCGCGCAGGATGAAGGCGCGGACATCGGGATCACCGACATAGGCATCATGCACGGCCTCGATCAGCGCGCCTGAAATGGCGTGCGTGGTTTCAGCGAAGCCGATGAGGCGGTCGACCGTTTCGGCGAATTCGGAGGCGCCGCGCGGGCCGTGCCGCATCTGGCCGGCGATGAAACGCGCATTGACGGCTCGCGCCCGCACAACCCGCGACACAGCCTCGCCGACCGAGCGCGGCTTGGGCTTCTGCGGATCCGTGGTGTCGAGCACGATGACGTCGGCATTTCGGCCGAGCGTCGCAAGTGCAGCCGAAAAGCCGCCGATGAAGGCGACGTCGGCGGAGCCCTCGAGAATGTCGCGGCCGGGATCGTCGCCGGTGTGGACGAGCAGATCGGCCTCGGCGATGCGGGTCTCGAAAGCGCCGGGGGAGGCAATGCCTTCGCCCTCGGCGCCGCCATAGGCATGCGATGTCGCATCGAGATAGGCGCGGCCGATTTCTTCGCGCCCGACCCAGTCGCCGCTGGACAGCAGGTCCTCGACGCCGGCGCCGTAGGTGCCGGGCGAGGTGCCGAAGATGCGCGGGCCGATCTTGCCATCGGCACGGGTTCTGGCGGCGAGCGGGTTTTCCGAATCGTCCTCGTCGCGCGCGGCAACGGCGTTGGCGGCGGCGTCGATCAGCGCGATCTGGGTCGGGAACATGTCGCGGAACAGACCCGAAATCCGCCAGGTGACATCGACGCGCGGGCGACCGAGCGTGGCCGGCGGCAGCACTTCGATGCCGGTGATGCGGCCGGTGGCCGAATCCCATTGCGGCCGGCAGCCCATCAGCGCCAGGCCTTGCGCGATCTGCTCGCCGCCGGTGCGCAGCGAGGCCGAGCCCCAGAGGTCGATGACCAGCGAGCGCGGCCAGTCGCCATGCGACTGCATATAGCCGCGCACGACTTCTTCTGCCGCCGCCTTTCCCAGATCGTAGGCGGTCGGCGTCGGCATGGTGCGCGGGTCGGAGGTGAACAGGTTGCGGCCGGTGGGCAGCACGTCGGAGCGGCCACGCGCCGGTGCGCCCGCCGGACCCGCCTTGATGTGACGGCCGTCGAGCGCGGCAAGAAGTGCTGCTTTCTCGGCCTCCGCGCTTTGCACGCGCATGGCGTCGGGCTCGTCGTCGGGAGCGCGGCCATAGATGTGCAGGCCGTCCTTGATGGCGAAATCCTTGAGGTCGCAGAGCCAGGCGTCGATGCGGCGCAGCGCCTCGTCGGGCGCGTCGGTTTTGGCGACGCCGGCTTCGGAGGCGAGGCCGGTCTTTTGCGCGGTGTCGACGATCAGCTTGGCCAGACGATCGCGCCGGCGGCGGTCGAGGCCGTCGGCCTGGGCGTATTCGTCGACGAGGCGCTCGAGCTTGTGCTGCTCTTCATCAAGGCCAGCAGCTGCCAGTGGTGGCGGCAGATGGCCAAGCGTGACGGCTGCTATGCGCCGCTTGGCTTGCGCCGCCTCGCCGGGATTGGAGACGATGAAGGGATAGATGACGGGCAGCGAGCCGGTGGCGATCTCGGGGAAGCAGTTTTGTGAGAGCGCAACCGTCTTGCCGGGCAGCCATTCCAGCGTGCCATGGGCGCCGACATGGATGAGAGCATGGATGCGGAGCGATTTGCGCAGCCACAGGCCGAAGGCCAGCAGATCGTGGCGCGGCGGCAGCGTCGGGTCGTGGTAATCGGCGCGCCGGTCGGCCGAGCGGCCACGGTCGGGGGCGAGAGCGACAGTGATGTTGCCGAAGGTGGCGGCGCGGAAGGGGAAGCCGCTCTTACCCTCCCCCTTGTGGGGAGGGTGGCCCGCAGGGCCGGGTGGGGGTGGTGCACCGCTACCCCCACCCCGTTTCGCGCCATCCGCTTCGCGAATGTCGCGAACCGACCCTCCCCACAAGGGGGAGGGTGAAGGAGCGCCCCATGCCGCCTCGACTGCAGCCAGTGCATCAGCCGGCTGATCCTTTGAGAAGTCCAGATACTCATCCAGCCCCAGCCCACCATCGCTCCGCTCCAACGCGTCCAGCAGCGCACGCGGCGTTTGCGGAATCCCTTCAACGTCGTAGCCCTGCTCCTTCAGGTCATGCAGCATGGCCAGCACGCTGGACGGCACATCCAGGCCCACGGCATAGCCAGTGCGGCCGGGCGCACTCGGATAATCCGGAATGAGGATCGCCAACTTACGCGTCGCGCGGGGCGTCTGCTGCAACCGTGTGAACGCCGCTAGCCTGTCCGCCACTTGCGCCACGCGATCCGGTTCCGGCCGGTTGGCGAAGGCGCGGTGGCCGAGCGCCGGGTCGGTCTCGCTCTCGCCCTTGAAGGAAATCGCGCCGGCGAGGATGCGGCCGTCGAGTTCGGGCAGCACGACATGCATGGCGAGGTCGGCGGGCGCCAGGCCGCGCTGGTTGTTGTCCCAGACGTCGCGGCGGGTGGTGGCGACGATGACCTGGAAGACCGGCACGCCGGCGCGGTCGAAGAGCGTTTCGACGCCGGGTTCGGCACCGGAAGCGAAGGCGGTTGCGGTGATGATGGCGGTGGGCTTGAGCGTGGCCAGCGCGGTTCCGACGAAGGCCAGGGAGGTCGGGTCTTTGAGGCTGGAGACGAAGATCGGGATCGGTCTCATGCCGCGCTGGCGGAGTGCATCAAAGAGGGCATCGATTGGCGCGACATCGGCGGCCAGCAGCATCGAGCGGTAGAATAGGATGGGGATGATGGGAAGGTTGATGTTGTCTGCGCCGAGTTCCCGCCCACCCCCCTCTGTCCTGCCGGACATCTCCCCCGCAAGGGGGGAGATTGCGCTGTCATCGACGCTTTCGCCAATCGGGGATGTTGCAGAGGAATCTATTATCGACTGGGCAGAAAAAGTGCCGAGGTCCGCGCCGGCTGATCTCCCCCCTTGCGGGGGAGATGTCCGGCAGGACAGAGGGGGGTGTGAAGGAACGCCGACATCGGCCAAATCCAACTTGCCTACGACGCCGCGGCCTGGCTCGTAGTAGCCAGCTTTCGGCACGCTGACCGGCTCTGCAACCGCCGCATCCGACCCAGCCAACCCCGCCAGCCGCTGCACCAGCGCCGTCATATTCTCCGGGCCACCCTCGCGGAAATAACCAAGCAGGCCGTCCAGATCCTCGCGCGGCAGCGTCGAGGCTTCGATCAGCCTGAGATCCTCGTCGTGGCTCTCGCCCGGCAGCAGCGCCAGCTTGATGCCGTTCGCACGGGCAGTCGCGGCAAGCTGGTCGCAGCCATAGCGCCACCAGTCGTAGCCGCCGAGGATGCGCACCAAAATCACCTTGGCGTGGCGGGCGACGCTGTCGATCCAGAGGTCCACGGACATGGGATGGCGCAGGTCGCGCAGCGCCGCCAACCGCATCGACGGCAGGCGGACGGCATCGGCCTTCCAGGCCGCAGCGAGGCCGGCGAGGTCGCTGTCGGTGAAGGACAGCGCCACGATATCCGCCGGCGTCTGCCGGAGATCAACCGGTTCGGCGAGATCGTCGAGCGAGGCGGAGGTCGTGGTGAGTATGTGCATCGCGGCTTAGCGCGTTTCACCGTTTCACGGAAACGGCGAACCGCTCTATCTCCTTGTTTTTACGCAATTCCTGTGGGAAAACCGTTTCACACTTTTCCTGGAATGGCTCCTGAGATCAGCCGGCGAGTATACGCTCGATCGCCGGGCGGTTCAGCCCCTTCAGGCCAATGACGACAAGACGGGAGCGGCGGTCGTCCTCAGCCGCCCAGGCGCGGTCATAGTAATGATTGACGCGCGAGCCGACGGCCTGCAGCAAAAGCCGCATCGGCTTGCCGCCGACATCGACGAAGCCTTTCACGCGCAGCACATTCTCTTCCTCGGCCACCGTAGCGACGCGCCTGGCCAGTTCGTCCGGATTGGCGATCGAGGGGATGTCGACGATGAAGGTGTCGAAATCGTCATGCTCGTGGTCGAAGGCGCCGTCATGGTGCGACTTGCGGTTCTCGATGTCGTCTTCGACGGCGAGACCGAGGCCAAGCAGCACCGACGGGTCGACCTTGCCATGCGCGGTCGGCACGATTTTTACCGCGCGGGCGGAATGCTCATTGATGATGGTGTTGGCGCGGGCCGAACCGGCTGAATCCATCAAATCGCTCTTCGACAGGATGATCAAATCGGCGCAGGCGATCTGGTCTTCGAAGACTTCTTCGACCGGATCGTCGTGGTCGAGCGTCTCGTCCTGAGCGCGCTGTGCCTGCAGGGCGTCCATATCGTTGGCAACGCGGCCCTCGGCCAGCGCCGGGCCGTCTACCACGGCAATGACGCCATCGACGGTCACCCGGCTCTTCACGCTTGGCCACTGGAACGCCTGGACCAGCGGCTTGGGCAGAGCCAGGCCCGAGGTCTCGATCAGGATGTGGTCAACCTTAGGTGTCAGCGCGAGGATCTTGTCGAGGGCGGGCACGAAATCGTCGGCGACCGTGCAGCAGATGCAGCCATTGGCCAGTTCGAGGATGTTTTCCTCGGGGCAGGTGTCGATGCCGCAGCCTTTCAGGATTTCCCCGTCGATGCCGATGTCACCGAACTCGTTGACGATGATGGCAATGCGCTTGCCACCGGCGTTTTCCAGGAGATGGCGGACCAGCGTCGTCTTGCCGGCGCCGAGGAAGCCGGTGACGACGGTGCAGGGAACACGGGAGAGATTGCCGGCCGGATTTGGAGCGTTCATGGTCAGTCCTTCAGCATGTCGAGGGGTGGGATGCGGGCAACGAGGCCGCGCTTGAGGCTATCGGGCCGGCCGCGCCACGGGATGAGGCCGTCGGTCGAAGTCGCGAAGAGCTTTGCGCCGGTGACGAGGTCGGCGCCGCTGGTTGGGGCCAGATCGCCGAAGACATAGCTCCAGCAGCCATCACGCAGGATCGCGGCGCTGAGGCGGCGCTTGCAATTGCCGAGACATTCGGCGGTGCGGACCCGGATATCGCCGGCAGCGGCGCGGCGTGTGTCCTCAGCCAGCAATTCGCCGGCGCGCGGATGGGCGTCGGAACCGGTCTCATCGCGGCAGGAGGCGCAGACGATGACGGTCACGCCGGTCAGGGCGTCGTTGTCCCCGGACGCAATGTCCGCTGTGCCAGCCGAAAAACTGCTGTTCTGGTCCAAAAACCGTGCTCCTTGCCCGGAAACCCGCCAGGCGATCGGATACTTTGTCTCAGACGGCAGGTCTCCTGGCTCGCGGGTCATCGCCTTGGTTAGCCGCCTTCCCGGTGTTACCCAGTGGCTTTCGGCCTTGGCTCTTCGCTTACAGTTGCGGGGACAGCCGCGGATTTGGGATTTTCGTCCCGCACCGCATTCCCTCTTGGCCCTTGCCGTTGCGGGCAGGGGACCGTCTGCAGCGGATTTAGGCTTTTGCGGGCGGCGGTGTCAACGCACGGCTACGACATGGCGATGTCGGCAGGGGCTGTCATGTCCCGGTTCCGGCAGTGCCAGGATGACCTGTCGGATAGCTTGATAGCCATCGCCATAGTCCCAGTCATGACCGACAGCCAGATTCTGTCCCTCATGCCAAACCGCGTTGTCCAGAAGGACTTCGGCACTAATCAGCGTGCCCTTCAAGCCTGCCAGAAAGGTCCGGACAAAATGGCTTCCGGGGGGTACCGAAGCTGTGAACAGCTTTTCCAGCTTGGCACAGAATGCTGGATAGCCTGGTGTCAGCGAGCATAGCTCGGTTGTGGCCTGGGAAATGACCGGGCCGCTATAGATTTTCCAGCGGGCATCTTTTCGCCAGATCTTCCAACTGGCGCTGCTTCGCTGCCAAAGCTCTATTTCGGCCTGCATGTTCTCGCAGACGTGATCGGCCAGTCCCTCAATGGCCACATGGAAAACACCACGGAGAAACTTTTCAAACGCCTGGTTCAGTTCCTGTTCGCGCGTGTCGCCGAAGCCAGCAAAGGATTCAATGACCGGCTGAACATCAAGCAGCGGAGAAAAAATGTAGATTTCCAGGACCAGCCGGTCAGAACTCGTCTCGAACACCTCCGCCTCAAACCGAAGCTGCTTCGATTGGAGCATGACGTCCCTATCTCTGCGGACTGCATCTATTCCATGCGCAATGAGGGCGCCATGGATCATGTCGAGCACTTTGTCCGATGCCATTGCACAACCTACGAGGCTTATTGAGGCGTCTATGACAGACGCTGCAAGGGTTGGCCATCTCTCTCGCTAGCCAATGCCGGCCCCAAATCGCCGGCGGGCGTCACTTCGATGCGCTCAAGTCCAAGCCAGCCCTGCATCTGCTTTAGTTCCTCGAAAAGCTGTGCGGTGGTCTCAGGCGGTGCGCCTGCTTCGGCATAGGCGGCGTGGACGCGTAAGACACTCGCAGGCCGGTCGGCCTTGAGGTCGACGCGGGCGACGATCTTGTCGCCGAGCAGGAAAGGCAGCACGTAATAGCCATATTGCCGCTTGTCGGCCGGGGTGTAGATCTCGATGCGGTAGCGGAAATCGAAGAGACGCTCGGTGCGCGCTCGCTCGAAGACCACCGGATCGAAGGGCGCCAGCAAGGCGCGGGCCTCGGTCTTTCGCGGCAGGCGGGCGTCCTTATAGAGGTAAGCCGGCTTGTCCCAGCCTTCGACGCGTACCGGCAGCAACTCGCCCAGTTCGACCAGTTCCTCCAACCGGCCCTTCATGTCGGCCGGCGACAGGCGGAAATAGTCGCGCAAATCGCCTGATGTGGCGATGCCGTGGGCGCGGGCAGAAATGCGCAGCAATTCGCGGTGCGCGTCCTCGGCGGCCGGCACCGGCAGATCGAGGATCGCCTGCGGCAGCACGCGCTCGGGCAGGTCATAGAAGCGTTCGAAGCCACGGCGGTGCGCCGTGGTGATGCGTCCGGCCCAGAAGAGCCATTCGAAGGCGTGCTTGGCGTGGCTCCAGCCCCACCAGCCGCCCGAACCTTTCTGGCCTTCCAGTGCCGAAGCGGCAATCGGGCCGCGCTCGGCGACCGCGCGGTAGATCTCTTCGATATAGGCGGCGTGCTCGCGGCCCCATTTGGCGAGGCCGAGATACATTTCGTCGCCTTGCTCGGCCCGCTGCATGCGCCAGCGCATCAGCGGGTAGGTCTCGACCGGCAGGAACGAGGCCTCATGCGCCCAGTATTCGAACACCGTGCGTTTGCGGGTGATGGCCGCATTGTCGAGCAAAGCCAGCGGGTAGGGGCCAAGCCGCGAATAGAGCGGCATATAGTGGGCGCGCACCACCGCGCTGACGGAATCGATCTGCAGCAAGCCGGTGCGCGACAGCACGCGGGCGAGGTGGCGGCGATCGGGCGTGCCGACCGGGCGGGGATCGAGAAATCCTTGCGCGGCGAGCGCGATGCGCCTGGCCGCGGGGAGTGAGATTTTGTCCTTCGTCAAAGTGTCTTGCCTCGAACCATTTTCCCGACTTTAGCCGGCGATTCCGGTCATGCTAGCAGGCAAATGGCGGGAGATGTGTCAGGAGACAAAAGTGGAGTGAAAGATGAAGGAAATCAAACAGGAGGAGATCGGACCAGTTTTTCCCGGCCTGCCGTCCAGCACTGTCTTTTGAACAAGGTTTGACTTGCTTCGCTGAAAGCCGTGCGCTAACCCTCGCCGCGTTGCAGCAAAGGCACCTAAAACGGTTCAGCGCTTAAACTGTCGCGCTTCCGCATTAGGGTTGGTTGCTGTAATCAAAGTGGATTGGCCGCCAACGGAAAGCCGAGCATGAACGTACTCCTCAGTTCATACCTGCCCATCGTCCTCTTCATCGCCGTGGCCGCAGTTGTAGGCCTGGCGCTTATCATCGCGCCGTTCCTGGTGGCTTATCGCAATCCCGATCCGGAGAAGCTTTCCGCCTACGAGTGCGGGTTCAACTCGTTCGACGATGCCCGGATGAAATTCGACATCCGCTTCTACCTGGTGTCGATCCTGTTCATCATCTTCGATCTGGAAGTGGCCTTCCTGTTTCCGTGGGCGGTGTCGTTCTCGAAGATCGGCATGCTCGGTTTCTGGTCGATGATGGTGTTTTTGGCGGTGCTGACCATCGGCTTTGCCTATGAGTGGAAAAAAGGAGCGCTGGAATGGGATTGAACGACAGTTCCGGAACGCTCGTCGCGCCGAAGCCCAAAGGCCTGATCGACCCCAATACCGGACGTCCGGTCGGTTCCGACGATCCGTTCTTCCTCGAGATCAACAATGAACTGGCCGACAAGGGTTTTCTGGTCACCTCGACCGAGGCGCTGATCACCTGGGCACGCAGCGGCTCGCTGATGTTCATGACCTTCGGTCTCGCCTGCTGTGCCGTCGAGATGATCCACACCTCGATGCCGCGCTATGATTCGGAGCGGTTTGGCGTGGCTCCTCGCGCGTCGCCGCGCCAGTCGGACATAATGATCGTGGCGGGAACGCTGACCAACAAGATGGCCCCCGCTTTGCGCAAGGTCTACGACCAGATGCCGGAGCCGCGCTACGTCATCTCGATGGGCTCCTGCGCCAATGGCGGCGGCTATTATCACTATTCCTATTCGGTGGTGCGCGGCTGCGACCGCATCGTGCCGGTCGACATCTATGTGCCCGGCTGCCCGCCGAGCGCCGAAGCGCTGCTCTACGGCATTCTTCTCCTGCAGAAGAAGATCCGCCGCACCGGCACGATCGAACGGTAGACCCATGGCCGCATCCCTGAGCGAACTGTCGACCTATCTCGGCGAAAAGCTGCCGGGCCGCGTCACCGATGCGGTGCTTGCCTATGGCGAACTGACGATCTCGGTTGCTACAGACAATCTGATCGAGGTGACAAGCTTCCTGCGTGACAATTCGGGCTGCCAGTTCATTTCGATCATCGATATCTGCGGCGCCGACTACCCGTCGCGCGTCAAGCGTTTCGATGTCGTCTATCATTTGCTTTCGCCGAAGCAGAATTTGCGCATCCGCATCAAGGTGCAGGCCGACGAAGAGACGCTGGTGCCGTCGCTCACCGCTGTCTATCCCGGCGCCGACTGGTATGAGCGCGAGGCCTACGATCTCTATGGCGTGCAGTTCTCCGGCCATCCGGACCTGCGCCGCATCCTCACGGACTACGGTTTCGAGGGCCATCCCCTGCGCAAGGACTTCCCGCTGACCGGTTTCGTCGAGGTGCGCTACGACGACGAAGCCAAGCGCGTGATCTACGAGCCGGTGGAATTGAAGCAGGAATTCAGGAACTTCGATTTTCTCTCGCCATGGGAAGGGACGGACTACGTCCTGCCGGGCGATGAGAAGGCGAAACAGTGAGTAGGAAGTAGTGAGTAGTCAGTAGCAAAAGATTTGGAGCAACGGATCGAATCTTATCGCGACTTGAAGGTGTGGCAATCGGCGATGACGCTTGCTGAGGATTGCTACCGTTTCACCAAAGAGTTTCCGAGGGATGAGATTTACGGCATGACCTCTCAGATGCGCCGATCGGCGGTTTCGGTCGCAGCGAACGTCGCGGAGGGATACGGTCGGGAGAACAGAGGGTCGTTCGTTCAATTTTTGCGCATGGCGCAAGGCTCGTTGAAGGAACTGGAGACACACATACTGCTGGCATGTCGGGTTGGCCTGCTGCGAAAAGACAATGAGATTGAGCTGCTGCTGCGATGCGAAGAGATTGGAAAAATGATGAGATCTCTTATCCGAACGGTGCAGGCCAAGCAGGCGGAATGAAGCAGGCATTGAGATTGATGATCACTACTCACTACTCACTACTGACTCTTCGCCAGAGGCGCCAGAATGGCTGAAACCTCCGTCCGCAACTTTAACATCAACTTCGGACCGCAGCACCCTGCGGCGCACGGTGTTTTGCGTCTTGTGCTGGAGCTTGACGGCGAGGTGGTCGACCGCGTCGATCCGCATATCGGCTTGCTGCATCGCGGCACCGAAAAGCTGATCGAGCACAAAACCTATCTGCAGGCAGTGCCCTATCTCGACCGGCTCGACTATTGCGCACCGATGAACCAGGAGCATGCCTTCGCGCTCGCCACCGAGCGGTTGCTCGGCATCGAAGTGCCGAAGCGCGGCCAGTTGATCCGCGTGCTCTATTCCGAGCTCAGCCGCATCATGTCGCACATCCTCAATGTGACGACGCAGGCGCTGGATATCGGCGCGCTGACGCCGCCGCTGTGGGGTTTCGTCGAACGCGAAAAGCTGATGGTGTTTTATGAGCGCGCTTCCGGTTCGCGCATGCATGCGGCCTATTTCCGTCCCGGCGGCGTGCACCAGGATCTGCCGGCGAAGCTGGTCGAGGACATCGGCAAGTGGATCGACCCGTTCCTGAAGTCGCTTGACGACCTCGACAGGCTGCTTACCGGCAACCGCATCTTCAAGCAACGCAATGTCGATATCGGTATCGTGTCGCTTGCCGACGCCTGGGCCTGGGGCTTTTCCGGCGTCATGGTGCGCGGCTCGGGTGCGGCCTGGGATTTGCGCAAGTCGCAGCCTTATGAATGCTATTCCGAGATGGATTTCGACATCCCGATCGGCAAGAACGGCGACTGCTACGACCGTTATCTCGTGCGCATGGAAGAGATGCGCCAGTCGGCGAAAATCATGCGCCAGTGCGTCGACCTTCTGCTCGGCAAGGAGAGCACCGGGCCGGTGTCGAACCTCGACGGCAAGGTGGTGCCGCCGAAGCGCCAGGCGATGAAGCGCTCGATGGAAGCGCTGATCCATCATTTCAAGCTCTACACCGAGGGCTATCGCGTGCCGGCCGGCGAGGTCTATGCTGCCGTCGAGGCGCCGAAGGGCGAGTTCGGTGTCTATCTCGTCTCCGACGGCACCAACAAGCCCTATCGCTGCAAGCTGCGCGCGCCCGGCTTCGCGCATCTGCAAGCCATGGATTTCCTCTGCCGCGGCCACATGCTGGCCGACGTCACTGCCGTCCTGGGTTCCCTCGATATCGTCTTCGGGGAGGTTGATCGGTGATGGCGGCAGCCAATCCTACAGTGCGCTCTCAGGTCGGTGTTCGAGGGAATGCCGACGCTGCCCTACCGCGGTGGCGCGAATTGGCAAAAGCCATGCTGCCGGTCGAGTTCGCAGAGGCTTCTTACAACTCGACTCAGCACTGTTCGATCTATGACTTCTTTTTTACCCTGCTACCCAAGACGCGCCTTGCCCACCGCGACAATGACGTCGACAAGCTGGGTAGAATGCACGGGTTCGCCCAATGGGCTGCCGTTCACCCGAACAAACAGATTTGGAATGCGGCTGGTGTCGCTTTTTACGAGCACTTGTTCGACGATGACATCGACGCTGATGCGGTCATGGCATGGATCTCGCCTCAAGTAAGGCAAACTGTTCTGGGGCTGTGGCAATACATGTTGCCCGCAGAGCGATTTGCGAGTGTTGCTCGATCTGCCGAACGCATTCCGTTTTCTCATCAGAAAGAATGTGAAACCGCAATAGCTCTCGTAGCAGAGCAGGGGCCCGATCGCTAAATGTCAGTCCGCCGTCTCGCAGAAGCAAGCGTCCAGCCAGCCTCCTTCGCCTTCAACCGGGCGAATGCGGCGGTTGCGAAGCAATGGATCAAGAAATATCCGAAGGGCCGCGAGCAGTCGGCGATCATTCCCTTGCTGATGATTGCGCAGGAGCAGGAAGGCTGGGTCACCAAGGCGGCGATCGAGACGATTTCGGACATGCTCGGCATGCCGCGCATTCGCGGCCTCGAAGTCGCGACCTTCTACACGCAGTACCAGCTCAATCCGGTCGGCACGCGCGCACATATCCAGGTCTGCGGCACCACGCCCTGCATGCTGCGCGGCTCGGAAGCGCTGATGGATGTGTGCCGCTCGAAAATCCATCACGACCAATTCCACACCAACGACAAGGGCACACTGTCGTGGGAGGAAGTCGAATGCCTCGGCGCCTGCGTCAACGCGCCGATGGTGATGGTCTTCAAGGATACGTTCGAGGATCTCACCCCCGAGCGGCTGGCCGAAATCATCGATCTTTACGATGCGGGCAAGGGCGCCTCGGTTCCCACGGGACCGCAAAACGGCAGAACCGGCTCGGAGCCGGCGCCTGGCCTGACGACGCTGAAGAGCGAAAAGGCGATCCTCAAAGCAACGCGCGACAAGGAAGCCAGGGCGGCGAGCAAGGCTGCCCACGCGGCGCCCGACGCAATCATTGCGGCGCCTGTTCCGGCTCCTGCCGCTCCTGCAGCGGCCGCCCCGGTCGCGCCATCCAACGCCGGCAAACCGAAAACCGATGCGCCGGAAACCAGCTCGGCGTTGAAGTCGCCCTCCAGGGCCAAGGTTGCACCGGCGGCGGAAAAAGCGGCGAGCGTCCCGGCGCCCCTGCATTCGGCCGCCAACGCCAACACCGCGGCGCCTGAAGTCGAGAAGGTCGCCAAGCAGCGTAATGGCCCGAAGACCACCTCCACGCCGGCAGCTGCCTTCATCGCTCCGGAATTCAAGGCGCCAGCGGCCAACGCCCCGGTGGCCCCGACCGTCAAGGCGCCGACAGCCAGACCCGCAAAGCCGTCGCTCGAGGACAAGAACCGTCCGGCCGGAATCGACAGGCCGGCTGCGGTCGACGATCTCAAGCTGATCTCGGGCATTGGCCCGAAGATCGAGGGCATCCTTCATTCGCTTGGCATCTTCACCTTCACACAGGTCGCATCCTGGAATAAGGCCGAGCGCGACTGGGTGGATGGATATCTCGCTTTCCAGGGCCGCATCGAGCGCGACGACTGGGGCAAGCAGGCCAAGGCGCTCGCCAAGGGCGGCGTCGCCGAATACATCCGCGTCTTCGGCAAGGAGCCACGTTGATGGCTGAAGCGCAAAGCACCGGATCTTTGCTGTCGCTGCGCAGCATTGTCATCGGCGTTGTCTGCATCGCTGCTGCCAACATCCTTCTGGAGGGGCTTCGGCGCCTCGTCGAATTGCCGTTTTCGGATACCCTGGAATCGATGGCCGCGACCGGCATAGGCGTGCTGGTGTGGGTCTCGATCGTCTTGCGGGGAAAGAGGTAAGTCATGCTGGCTGACAAAGACCGCATCTTCAACAACATCTACGGGCTCTTCGACAAGTCACTGGCCGGCGCGATGGCGCGCGGCGCCTGGGACAACACGCCCGGCATCATCGCCAAGGGGCGAGAGTGGATCGTCAATGAGATGAAGGCGTCCGGCCTGCGCGGCCGTGGCGGCGCCGGCTTCCCGACCGGGCTGAAATGGTCGTTCATGCCCAAGCAGAGCGATGGAAGGCCGAGTTATCTCGTTGTCAACGCCGACGAGTCCGAGCCCGGCACGTGCAAGGACCGCGATATCCTGCGCAACGATCCGCACACCCTGGTCGAGGGCTCGTTCATCGCCGGCTTCGCCATGGGCGCGGTCGCCGCCTACATCTATGTGCGCGGCGAGTTCATCCGTGAGCGCGAGGCGCTGCAGCGCGCCATCGACGAGGCCTACGAGGCCAGGCTGATCGGCAAGAACAACACGTCCGGATACGATTTCGACATCTACATGCATCACGGCGCCGGCGCCTATATATGTGGCGAGGAAACAGCACTTCTCGAAAGCCTCGAAGGCAAGAAGGGCCAGCCCCGGCTGAAGCCGCCATTCCCAGCCAATGTCGGCTTGTACGGTTGTCCGACTACCGTGAACAATGTCGAGTCAATCGCGGTCGCGCCGACCATTTTGCGCCGTGGCGCCGCCTGGTTCTCGTCCTTTGGCCGGCCCAACAATGTCGGCACCAAGCTGTTTTGCATCTCGGGTCACGTCAACAATCCGTGCACCGTCGAAGAGGCGATGTCGATCCCGTTCCGCGAGCTGATCGAAACCCATTGCGGCGGCATTCGCGGCGGCTGGGACAATCTCCTGGCGGTCATTCCGGGCGGCGCTTCGGTGCCGCTGGTGCCGGCCGAGCAGATCATCGATGCGCCGATGGATTTCGATGCTTTGCGCGACCTGAAATCCGGCCTTGGCACGGCGGCTGTCATCGTCATGGACAAATCGACCGATATCGTGAAGGCGATCGCCAGGCTTTCCTATTTCTACAAGCATGAGAGCTGCGGCCAGTGCACGCCATGCCGCGAAGGCACCGGCTGGATGTGGCGGGTGATGGAGCGGCTGGTGCGCGGCGAGGCGCAGAAGCGCGAGATCGACATGCTGCTCGACGTCACCAAACAGGTGGAGGGTCATACGATCTGCGCGCTGGGCGATGCCGCGGCATGGCCGATCCAGGGCCTGATGCGGCATTTCCGCGGCGAGGTGGAGCGGCGCATCGACGAGTTTTCGCGCAACGCGCACCGGGCCGAACCGGTGATGGTGGCTGCTGAGTAGATTGAAATCGGGCGCAAGCCCCGGACGGAAATATAGGGGCGGGGCTGACGAAGAAACGACCAGGAGATGTCTATGGCGCCCTATTCGAACCCTTTGATGCCCAATTTGGACCAGCTTGAGAAGATGAACCAGGATTTGACAAGGATGATGCCGAAGGAGATGGCCAGCGCCGTCAACCTTCTCGCGCATCCTGTCGCGGGTGCCGCCGCCATGTCGGCGCTGGGCTTCGGCCTTGCCAACCATGCCTTTGGCGTGTGGCTAGGCGCCTTGTCGGGTGCTGCCGAGGCATCGCAGCGGATTTTCCAGCCGATCATCGACGATTTCGAGCAGCGCACCCAAGAGTTCTCCGAGACCGCGCCGGCCACCAAGGCGCGCGCGGCGACCAGAACCCTGATCGCCGAGGCGCAGAGTTTTGCCCAGGATGTGACCGATATTGCCGCTCGCACCGTCGATGCCGAGCCGGAGAAGACCGATGCCGTCGCCGAAGGCGCGACGATCGGATTGATGCCGGAGGATTTCAGACAGCCCAAGGCCGTGGCTCGTCCGGCCAAGCCGTCGGATCTCAAGGCGATCACCGGCGTTGGACCGAAGCTGGAAAAAGTGCTGAACGGCCTCGGCATCTGGACCTTTGCCCAGATCGCGGCGTGGACGCCGGAAGAGATCGCCTGGGTCGAGGACTACCTGTCGCTCACCGGCCGAATCGGCCGCGACGAGTGGACCCGCCAGGCCGCGGCGCTGACGCTGGCCGCCAAGGCGAAGAAGTAGGGGTGGCAGGCATGGAGATCCACGACAGGAGCGATGTTCTCGATGTGCGCAATGCCATCGTCAGCAACTCCAGATTTGACGATGTGAACTTGTCGAACACGCAGTTTCACAACGTCGACCTGTCGGCGGCCGTTGTGGACGACGCGAACCTCTCGGACGCGTTTTTCAGCAATGTGAATATGAGCAATTTGAAGATAGAAAACGCTGAAGTCGCCGGCATGATGATCAATGGCATCAGGCTGAGCGATCTGTTTCAGGCATATGAGACGGCGCAGACCGCCGGGGGCAATTGATGGCAAAGCTCAAGGTCGACGGGAAAGAGATCACTGTACCCGACCACTACACGCTGCTGCAGGCGGCCGAGGACGCCGGCGCGGAAGTGCCGCGCTTCTGCTTCCATGAGCGGCTGTCGATCGCCGGCAATTGCCGCATGTGCCTGATCGAGGTGAAGGGCGGGCCGCCGAAGCCGCAGGCCTCCTGCGCCATGAATGTGCGCGACCTGCGTCCGGGTCCGAATGGCGAGGCGCCTGAAATCTTCACCAACACGCCGATGGTCAAGAAGGCCCGCGAAGGCGTGATGGAATTCCTTTTGATCAACCATCCGCTGGATTGCCCGATCTGCGACCAGGGCGGCGAATGCGACCTGCAGGACCAGGCGATGGCCTTCGGCGTCGATTCCTCGCGCTATCACGAGAACAAGCGCGCGGTCGAAGACAAGTATATCGGCCCACTGGTCAAGACGGTTATGAACCGCTGCATCCACTGCACGCGCTGCGTTCGCTTCACCACGGAAGTTGCGGGCATTTCCGAGCTTGGCCTGATCGGCCGCGGCGAGGATGCCGAGATCACCACCTATCTCGAAAGCGCCATGACCTCGGAGCTGCAGGGCAATGTCATCGACCTCTGCCCGGTCGGCGCGCTGACGTCGAAGCCGTTCGCCTTCCAGGCGCGGCCGTGGGAGCTGACCAAGACAGAATCCATCGACGTCATGGACGCCGTCGGCTCGGCAATCCGCGTCGACAGCCGTGGCCGCGAGGTGATGCGCATCCTGCCGCGCGTCAATGAAGCGGTGAACGAGGAGTGGATTTCCGACAAGACCCGCTTCATCTGGGACGGATTGCGCACGCAGCGCCTCGACCGCCCCTATGTCCGCAAGGACGGAAAGCTGGCGCCGGCCAGCTGGGCCGAAGCGTTCGTTGCGATCAGGGATGCGGTGTCGAATGCGGCGCCCGAGAAAATCGGCGCGATTGCGGGCGATCTTGCCGCCGTCGAGGAAATCTACGCGCTTAAGCAGCTTATGGCTGCGTTGGGCTCGAAGAACACCGATTGCCGCCAGGACGGCGCCGCACTCGATCCCGCGCTCGGCCGCGCCAGCTACATCTTCAACCCCACCATAGAGGGCATCGAGCAGGCCGACGCGGTGCTGATCATCGGCGGCAATCCGCGCTTCGAGGCCTCGGTGCTCAATGCCCGCATCCGCAAGCGCTGGCGGATCGGCAATCTGCCGGTCGGCGTCATCGGCGAGGTCGGCGACACGCGTTACGACTATGAACAGCTCGGCGCCGGTCCGGAGTCGCTGAAAGACTTGGCCGATGGCAACGGCAAGTTCTTCCAGGTGCTGAAGAAGGCGACGCATCCGCTGATCATCGTCGGCCAGGGCGCACTATCGCGTGCCGACGGCGCGGCGGTGCTCGGCCAGGCGGCGAAACTCGCCACGGCCGTGAACGCTGCCCGCGCCGACTGGAACGGCTTTGCCGTGCTGCACACTGCGGCCGCGCGCGTCGGCGGTCTCGATGTCGGCTTCGTGCCTGGCAAGGGCGGCAAGAACGTTGCCGGCATGCTGGGGGAGAGCGAGGTTCTGTTCCTGCTCGGCGCCGACGAGATCGACATGTCCAAGACCGGCGGCGCCTTCGTTGTCTATGTCGGAACGCATGGCGACGCCGGTGCGCACCGCGCCAATGTCATCCTGCCGGGAGCCGCCTACACCGAAAAGTCCGGCACCTATGTCAACACCGAGGGACGCGTGCAGCAGACCAACCGCGCGGGCTTCGCGCCGGGCGACGCGCGCGAAGACTGGGCGATCCTGAGGGCATTGTCCGATGTGCTGGGCAAGAAACTACCCTTCGATTCGCTGCAGCAGTTGCGCGCCAAACTCTATGGCGAATACCCGCATCTCGCCCGCATCGATCATGTCGAAGCCGGCAATGCCTATGACGTCGCTAGGGTGGCGAAGCTCGGCGGGCGGCTGAACAAGGGCACTTTCACCTCGCCGGTCACGGATTTCTATCTGACCAACCCGATTGCGCGGGCCTCCGCCGTCATGGCGGAATGCTCGGCGCTGGCGAAAAACGGCTTCAGGCAGGCGGCAGAGTAGACATGGACACCTTCTTCTCCTTCTACGTGCTGCCGACGCTGATCATCCTTTTAAAGTCGGTCGTGCTGATCGTCGTTTTGCTGATCGGGGTTGCCTACCTGCTTTACGCCGACCGCAAGATCTGGGCGGCGGTGCAATTGCGCCGCGGCCCGAACGTCGTCGGCCCGTGGGGCACGCTGCAGGCTTTCGCCGATCTGCTAAAATTCGTCTTCAAGGAACCGGTCATTCCGTCCGGCGCCAACAAGGGCGTGTTCCTGCTGGCGCCGCTGGTGTCGGCCGTGCTGGCAATCTCGGCCTGGGCGGTCATTCCCGTCAATGCCGGCTGGGGGATCGCCAACGTCAATGTCGGCATCCTCTACGTCTTCGCCATCTCCTCGCTCGAGGTCTATGGCGTGATCATGGGCGGCTGGGCGTCCAACTCGAAATACCCGTTCCTCGGCGCGCTGCGCTCGGCGGCGCAGATGGTGTCCTACGAAGTCTCGATCGGCTTCGTCATCGTCACCGTGCTGCTCTGCGTCGGCTCGCTCAACCTGTCGGACATCGTGCTGTCGCAGCAGGACGGTCTGGGCACCAAGCTTGGCCTGCCCAACAGCTTCCTCGACTGGCACTGGCTGGCGCTGTTCCCGATGTTCGTCATTTTCTTCATCTCGGCGCTGGCCGAGACCAACCGCCCGCCCTTCGACCTGGTGGAAGCCGAGTCGGAACTCGTCGCCGGCCATATGGTCGAATACTCCTCGACGCCGTTCCTGTTGTTCTTCCTCGGCGAATATGTCGCCGTGGTGATGATGTGCGCGCTGGCCACCATCCTGTTCCTCGGCGGCTGGCTGCCGCCCTTCGACTTCGCCCCCTTCACCTGGGTGCCCGGCGTGATCTGGTTCGTGCTCAAGATCTGCCTGATGTTCTTCATGTTCTCCATGGTGAAGGCCTTCGTGCCGCGCTACCGATACGACCAGCTGATGCGGCTCGGCTGGAAAGTGTTTTTGCCGATCTCGCTGTTCATGGTCGTTGCCACCGCGGCCTTCCTCAAGATCACGGGGTTTGCGTGATGTCCGCTCTTGGCCAGGCCGCCAAATCGCTGCTGCTGCAGGATTTCGTCAGCGCCTTCTTCCTGTCGATGCGCCAGTTCTTCGCGCCGAAGGAGACGATCAACTATCCGCACGAAAAGGGGCCGATCAGCCCGCGCTTCCGTGGCGAGCATGCGCTGCGCCGCTATCCCAATGGCGAGGAACGCTGCATCGCCTGCAAATTGTGCGAAGCGATCTGTCCGGCGCAGGCGATCACCATCGAGGCCGGCCCGCGCCGCAATGACGGCACTCGCCGCACCGTGCGCTACGACATCGACATGGTGAAGTGCATCTATTGCGGCTTCTGCCAGGAAGCCTGCCCGGTCGACGCCATCGTCGAGGGGCCGAATTTCGAGTTCGCGACGGAGACGCGCGAAGAGCTTTACTACGACAAGGACAGGCTGCTGGCGAATGGCGACCGCTGGGAGCGCGAACTGGCGCGCAACATCTCGCTGGACTCGCCCTACCGCTGACATTTGACGCATGGACGGGGCGAGGGGCCTCGTCTAAGGACAACGCAACTTGCCGGCCGGAGGCGGTCGCAGAAATCAAACAGGACGGATGTCCTGTTTGGACAGGAACCCGGGGGATCCCCAATGCTGAGTGGACTAGAGGCGGCCTTTTTCTACCTCTTCGCCTTTGTCGCGGTGGCGTCGGCCTTCATGGTCATTTCGTCGCGCAACCCCGTGCATTCCGTGCTGTTCCTGATCCTGACCTTCTTCAACGCCGCCGGCCTGTTCATGCTGACCGGCGCCGAGTTCCTGGCGATGATCCTGCTTGTCGTCTATGTCGGCGCGGTCATGGTGCTGTTCCTGTTCGTCGTCATGATGCTCGATGTCGACTTCGCCGAGATGAAGGAAGGCGCCCTGCAATATGCGCCGATCGGCGCGCTGGTCGGGCTGATCCTGGCGGCCGAGCTGATCGTGGTGCTCGGCGGCTACACCTTCGCGCCGCAACTGGCCTCGACGGTCTCCAAACCCATCCCGGATCTTGCCGCGCGGACAAACACCGCAGCACTCGGCGACATCCTCTATACCGACTACCTCTACTACTTCCAGATTTCGGGCCTCATCCTGCTGGTCGCCATGATCGGCGCCATCGTCCTGACGCTGCGCCACAAGGAAGGGATCAAGCGGCAGTCGATCGCAGCCCAGGTCGGCCGCACGCCGGCGACAGGCATGGAAATCCGCAAGGTCAAGTCGGGCGAGGGGCTCTGAGATGGTCGTCGGCATCGCACATTACCTGACCGTATCGGCGATCCTGTTCACGCTCGGCGTGTTCGGCATCTTCCTGAACCGCAGGAACATCATCGTCATCCTGATGTCGATCGAGCTGATCCTTTTGGCGGTCAACATCAATTTCGTCGCCTTCTCGGCGGCATTGGGCGATCTCGTCGGCCAGGTGTTTGCCCTGTTCGTGCTGACGGTCGCGGCCGCCGAAGCGGCCATCGGTCTTGCCATTCTCGTCGTCTTCTTCCGCAACCGCGGCTCGATCGCGGTCGAAGACGTGAACCAGATGAAGGGTTGACGGGGCTAACATGTATCAAGCGATCGTCTTCCTTCCGCTGCTCGGCTTCCTGATTGTCGGCCTGTTCGGCAATGCGCTCGGCGCCAAGGCATCGGAATATATCACCTCGGGCTTCCTGGTGATCTCGGCCGTGCTGTCCTGGGTCGCCTTCTTCTCCGTCGGCTTCGGCGAAGGCGAGGTGTTCACCGTGCCGGTACTGCGCTGGATCCAATCCGGCGGCTTGGACGCGTCCTGGGCGCTCAGGATCGATACGCTGACGGTGGTCATGCTGGTGGTGGTCAACACGGTGTCGGCGCTGGTCCACATCTATTCGATCGGCTACATGCACCACGATCCGAACCGGCCGCGCTTCTTCGCCTATCTGTCGCTGTTCACCTTCGCCATGCTGATGCTGGTGACGGCGGACAATCTGGTGCAGATGTTCTTCGGCTGGGAAGGGGTGGGTCTCGCGTCCTATTTGCTGATCGGCTTCTGGTACAAGAAGCCGTCGGCCAATGCCGCTGCCATCAAGGCCTTCGTCGTCAACCGCGTCGGCGATTTCGGCTTTGCGCTCGGCATTTTCGGCGTCTTCGTTTTGTTCGGCTCGGTCAATCTCGGCACCATCTTCGCCAATGCCGCGACGTTCATTCCGGCTGAAGGCGCACCACAAGGCGCCGCCGTGCTGACCTTCCTCGGCTATGCACTGGACAAGCAGGCGGCCATGACCATCGTCTGCCTGCTGCTGTTCATGGGCGCCATGGGCAAGTCGGCGCAGGTGCCGCTGCACACCTGGCTGCCGGACGCGATGGAGGGCCCGACCCCGGTCTCGGCACTGATCCATGCCGCCACCATGGTCACGGCCGGCGTGTTCATGCTGGCGCGGCTGTCGCCGCTGTTCGAACTGTCGCATTCGGCGCTGACCGTGGTGACCTTCATCGGCGCCTTCACCGCCTTCTTCGCGGCGACCGTCGGCCTGGTCCAGAACGACATCAAGCGCGTCATCGCCTATTCGACCTGCTCGCAGCTCGGCTACATGTTCGTGGCGCTCGGCGTCGGCGCCTATGGCGCGGCGATTTTCCATCTGTTCACGCACGCCTTCTTCAAGGCGCTGCTGTTCCTGGGCTCGGGCTCGGTCATCCATGCCGTCTCCGACGAGCAGGACATGCGCAAGATGGGCGGCCTGCGGAAGCTCATTCCGAAGACCTACTGGATGATGGTGATCGGCACGCTGGCGCTGACCGGCGTCGGCATTCCGGTGACCGTCATCGGCACCGCCGGCTTCTTCTCCAAGGATGCCATCATCGAGGCTGCCTTTGCCGGCCACAATTCGGTCGCCGGCCTCGCTTTTGTCCTGCTGGTCATCGCCGCCTGCTTCACCTCCTTCTACTCCTGGCGGCTGATCTTCATGACCTTCCACGGCGAGCCGCGGGCGAGCCACGACGTCATGCACCATGTCCATGAATCGCCGCCGGTGATGCTGGTGCCGCTGTTCATCCTGGCCGCGGGCGCGCTGTTTGCCGGCGTTATCTTTCATGGCGCCTTCATCGGCGAAGGATATGCCGAATTCTGGAAGGCGTCGCTGTTCACGCTGCCGGACAACCACATCCTGCACGAGATCCACGAATTGCCGCTGTGGGTCGAGCTGGCACCGTTCGTCGCCATGGTCATCGGCTTTGCCGTCGCCTGGAAGTTCTACATCCGCTCGCCGGAACTGCCCCGGAGCGTCGCCGCCAACCATCGGCTGCTCTATGCCTTCCTGCTCAACAAATGGTACTTCGACGAGCTCTACGACGTCCTGTTCGTGCGGCCGGCAAAGGCGCTGGGCAGGTTCTTGTGGAAGACCGGCGACGGCACCATCATCGACGGGCTCGGCCCTGACGGCATTTCGGCGCGCGTCGTCGATGTCACCGACCGCGTCGTCAAGCTGCAGACCGGCTACCTCTATCACTATGCCTTCGCCATGCTGATCGGCGTGGCCGCACTCGTCACCTGGATGATGCTCTGATGACCGCCTGGCCAATCCTCTCGCTGGTCACCTTCCTGCCGCTGGTCGGTGTGCTGCTGATCCTGTTCATCAGAGATGACAGCCCGAATGCGCGTCGCAACATCCGCGCCATCGCGTTCACGACGACGGCGGCCACCTTCATCATCTCGCTGTTCATCTGGACCGGCTTCGACAATTCGCAGGCCGGCTTCCAGTTCGTCGAGAAGTTTGCCTGGCTGGATTCCGGCATCTCCTACCATATGGGCGTCGACGGCATTTCGATGCTGTTTGTCATCCTGACGACGTTCCTGATGCCGCTCTGCATCCTGGCGTCGTGGGAAGCGATCGACAAGCGGGTCAAGGCCTACATGATCGCCTTCCTGCTCCTGGAAACGCTGATGATCGGCGTGTTCTGCGCGCTCGACATCGTGCTGTTCTACGTCTTCTTCGAGGCCGGCCTGATCCCGATGTTCATCATCATCGGCGTCTGGGGCGGCAAGCGCCGCGTCTATGCCTCGTTCAAGTTCTTCCTCTACACGCTGGCCGGCTCGGTGCTGATGCTGCTCGCCATCATGGCGATGTTCTTCCAGGCGGGCACCACCGACATCCCGACGCTGCTGACCCACAACTTCCCGGCCCACATGCAGACATGGCTATTTCTGGCCTTCTTCGCCTCCTTCGCGGTGAAGATGCCGATGTGGCCGGTGCACACCTGGCTGCCCGACGCCCACGTCGAAGCGCCGACGGCGGGCTCGGTGATCCTGGCCGGCATCCTGCTGAAAATGGGCGGGTACGGCTTCCTGCGCTTTTCCCTGCCGATGTTCCCGCTGGCCTCGGAAATGTTCGCGCCGCTGGTGTTTACGCTGTCGGTCGTCGCCATCATCTACACCTCGCTGGTGGCGCTGATGCAGGAGGACATGAAGAAGCTGATCGCCTATTCCTCCGTCGCCCATATGGGCTTCGTCACCATGGGCATCTTCGCCATGAACCAGGAAGGCGTGCAGGGCGCGATCTTCCAGATGCTGAGCCACGGCCTCGTCTCGGGCGCGCTGTTCCTGTGCGTCGGCGTCATTTACGACCGCATGCACACGCGCGAGATCGACGCCTATGGCGGCTTGGTCAACAACATGCCGAAATACGCCACGGTGTTCCTGATCTTCACCATGGCCAATGTCGGCTTGCCGGGCACGTCAGGTTTCGTTGGCGAGTTCCTGACCATGCTCGGCGTGTTCCGGGTCAACACCTGGGTGGCGTTCTTCGCCGCCACCGGCGTCATCCTGTCGGCCGCCTACGCACTCTGGCTCTACCGCCGGGTGATCTTCGGCGCGCTGACCAAGGAAAGCCTGAAGGGCCTGCTCGATCTGTCGACGCGCGAGAAGGCGATCATCTACCCGCTGGTCGTGCTGGTCATCTTCTTCGGCGTTTATCCCGCTCCCGTCTTCGATGCCACGGCCCAATCGGTCAAGGCGCTCGTCACCAATGTCACCGCATCCATCGGCGCCGCGCAAACCGCGGCGGCGAACTGACCAGAGGTTTTGCGAACCATGACGCCGGACCTTTACTCCAGCCTTTCGCTCTCGACGCCGGAGCTGATCCTCGCCATCGGCGCGCTGGCGCTGTTGATGGTCGGCGCCTATTCGCGCGCCAACACTGCCATTCTGGTGACCGGCCTTGCCGTCGCCGTGCTGGTGATCGCAGGCCTATGGCTGATCTTTCCCACGGGGCAGGGCGCAGCCTACGGCAACGCCTTCATCCAGGATCCGTTCTCCCGCTTCATGAAGGTGCTGTCGCTGATCGGTTCGGCGGTGACGCTGGTGATGTCGATGCGCTTCGCCAGGCAGGAGCATTTCGACAAGTTCGAATACCCGGTGCTGATCCTGCTCTGCACGCTCGGCATGATGCTGATGATCTCGGCCAACGGCATGATCGGGCTCTATCTCGGCCTCGAGCTGCAGTCGCTGGCGATTTACGTGCTGGCGGCGATCAATCGCGACAATCTGCGTTCGACGGAGGCCGGTTTGAAGTATTTTGTGCTCGGCGCGCTATCGTCGGGCATGCTGCTTTACGGAATCAGCCTCATTTACGGCTACACCGGCAATGTAGGCTTCCAGGAAATTTCCTCCGCGCTTGGCAGCGGCGAGCGCCAGTTGGGTCTCGTCGTCGGCCTGGTCTTCGTTTTGGCCGGCCTTGCCTTCAAGATTTCGGCGGTGCCGTTCCACATGTGGACGCCCGATGTCTACGAGGGCGCACCGACGCCGGTCACCGCTTTCCTGGCGGCTGCTCCCAAAATGGCGGCAATGGCGCTGATCGTGCGCGTCACCATGGGCGCCTTCAAGCCGATCGCTTCCGACTGGCAGCAGATCATCGTCTTCATCTCGATCGCCTCGATGGCGCTCGGCTCCTTTGCCGCGATCGGCCAGACCAACATCAAGCGGCTGATGGCGTACTCCTCGATCGGCCATATGGGGTATGCGCTGGTCGGCCTTGCCGCCAACAGCCAGGCCGGCGTGCGCGGCGTCGCCATCTACATGCTGATCTATCTCGTCATGACGCTCGGCACCTTCGCCTTCATCCTCGCCATGCGGCGCAAGGAAGGCAATGTCGAGCAGATCAGCGATCTCGCCGGTCTGTCGTCGACCAACCCGATCATGGCGACGATCCTGACCATCCTGATGTTCTCGCTGGCCGGCATCCCGCCGCTCGCCGGCTTCTGGGGGAAATGGTACGTGTTCCTCGCCGCCATCAACGCCAACCTCTACGCGCTGGCGATCATCGGCGTGCTGGCCTCGGTCGTGGGCGCTTTCTACTATCTGCGCATCATCAAGCTCATGTGGTTCGACGAACCCGCCGGCGGTTTCGTGCCGATGGCCGTCGAACTGCGCCTCGTGCTCGGTGTCTCCGGCGCTTTCGTGCTGTTCTATGTGCTGATCGGCGGTCCGATCGCGACCTACGCCGAAGCCGCCGCCAAGACATTTTTCTGACCGGAATGGCATTTCGGCTGGCTCCCACCTCCGAAACGGAAGGGTTCCGGCTCGAGGCCCATGACAGTGTAGGTTCCACCAACACGCTTGCGCTGGACCATGCAAAGGCAGGCGACCCCGGCAAATTGTGGGTCGTTTCCAAGAAGCAGGAAAGCGGCCGTGGCCGCCGCGGCAGGGCCTGGGTATCGCCCGAGGGCAATCTGGCGGCGACATTGCTGGTCATCACCGGCGGTGAGTTGCGTCTGGCGGCGACGCTGGGCTTCGTCGCCGGCCTGTCGCTGGCCGATGCGCTCGACGCCGTGGTGCCGAAGGGCAGGATCGCCATCGGCCTCGACGGCGCCAGCCAGGGGCAGAACCGCTTCGAGCTGAAATGGCCGAACGATGTGCTGGCCTCCGGCGCCAAGCTGGCCGGCATCCTGCTGGAATCGGCCATTCTCGATGGCGGCCGTTTCGCGGTGGCGGTGGGCATCGGCGTCAATGTGGTGGCGCATCCGCCGGATTTGCCGTATCCGGCGACATCGCTTCAGGCACTGGGCGCGACATGCGACGCCGAAACGCTGTTCTTGGCGCTGTCCGATGCCTGGACCGACAATGCCCGGCTGTGGGACGACGGACGCGGGCTCGACGCCATCCGGCGTCGCTGGCTGGCGCGCGCGGCGGGGCTTGGCGGCGAGGTTGCTGTCAGGATTGACGGGAATGTGGTGCGCGGTACCTTCGAGACCATTGACGCGGACTGCCGTTTCGTGATCCGCGATGATGAGGGGTCGGTCGTGACGGTAGCCGCCGGCGACGTGCATTTCGGCGCCGTCGCGTCGGCAAAGATTTAGGGCTGGTCGCAAGGGCCGGGAAGGGAAATTTGATGGCGAAAGCGCAAAACGCCGAACTCGTCTTCGTGCCGCTCGGCGGCGTCGGCGAGATCGGCATGAACTTCGCCCTTTACGGCTATGGGCCGCCTAGCGCGCGCGAGTGGATCGTCGTCGATGTCGGCGTGACCTTTCCCGATGCGGCGCACCCGGGCGTCGACCTGATCCTGCCCGATACGCGCTTCATCGAGGAGAACCTCGCCGGCCTGCGCGGCATCATCATCACCCATGCGCATGAAGACCATTACGGGGCGCTGCTCGACATCTGGCCAAAGCTGAAGGCGCCGGTGTGGATGACACCGTTCAGCGCCGGCCTGCTGGACGCCAAGCGCCAAGGCGAGCAGGGCGCGCCGAAGAAAATTCCGGTGACGATCTACCGGGCAGGCGAGACATTCACCGTCGGCCCGTTCTCGATCGAGGCCATTCCGGTGGCGCACTCCATCCCCGAGCCGATGTCGCTGGCGATCACCTCGCCGGCTGGTACCGTCATCCATACCGGCGACTGGAAGATCGATCCGGAACCGACGATCGGTCCGAAAACCGACGAGGCGCGGTTTCGCGCCTATGGCGACAAGGGCGTGCTGGCGCTGGTCTGCGATTCCACCAATGCGCTGCGCGAAGGCGAATCGCCGTCGGAAGTGGCGGTGGGCGAAGGCCTCAGGGGCGTCATCCAGAGCGCTGTCGGCCGTGTCGCCGTCACTACCTTTTCTTCCAATGTCGGGCGCATCGTCTCGATCGCCAAGGCGGCGCGCGATGCCGGCCGCCAGTGCCTGGTGCTCGGCCGCTCGCTGAAGCGGGTCATCGATGTCGCCGGCGAGCTCGGCTACATGGACGGGCTGCCGGAGTTCATCGCCGAGGAGGATTTCGGCTTCATCCCGCGCGAGAACCTGGTCATCATCTGCACCGGCAGCCAGGGCGAGTCGCTGGCGGCGCTGGCAAAACTTTCGCGCGACGAGATGAAGTCGGTGTCGCTTACGGCCGGCGACACGGTGGTGTTTTCCTCGCGCACCATTCCCGGCAACGAGAAGGCGATCCTCGAGATCAAGAACCGCCTCATCGACCTCGGCATCAAGATCATCGAGGATGGCGACGCACTTGTGCATGTCTCCGGCCATCCCCGCCGCAGCGAATTGCGCAGGATGTATGAGTGGGTGCGGCCGCAGATCGGCGTTCCCGTGCATGGCGAAGCCGCGCATCTGGTGGCGCAGGGGTCGCTGATGTCGACCTCCGGCATCGGCCAGGTGGCGCAGGTGCGCGACGGCGACATGCTGCGGCTGGCGCCGGGTCCGGCCACGATCATCGACCAGGTGCCGTTCGGCCGCATCTACAAGGACGGCAGGCTGATCGGCACCGACCAGGCGATGGGCATACGCGACCGGCGCAAGCTATCCTTCGCCGGCCATGTCGCGGTCAATGTCGTGCTCGACGATAAATATGAGCTCGCCGGCGATCCCGATCTGGTCGCCATCGGCGTCGCCGAGGCCGATGCCCGTGGCGAAAACATGGAAGATCTGATGCTCGACGCGGCCGTCGGCGCGGTCGACTCGATCCCTCGCCAGCGCCGCAAGGACCTCGATCTGGTGCAGGAAGCGGTGCGCCGCGCCGTGCGCGGCGCCGCCAACGAGGCCTGGGGCAAGAAGCCGCTGGTGACGGTGTTTGTGACGAGGTGAGGGAATAGGCAGTAGGCGGTAGGCAGTGGAGAAAAATGCAGATGTATCACTACTGCCTACTGCCCATTCCCTACTCCCTTAACTTGTGGAGCACTTCATGCTGGGACGCCTGAACCATGTAGCACTTGCCGTGCCGGACCTGGCCGCGGCGATTGCGGCCTATCGCGATACACTTGGCGCGCGGGTGACTGCGCCGCAGGCTTTGCCCGAGCATGGCGTGACGGTGGTGTTCGTCGATGTCGGCAACACCAAGATCGAACTCCTGGAGCCGCTGGGCGAACGGTCGCCGATCGCGGCCTTTCTGGCGAAGAACCCCTCGGGTGGCATGCATCATGTCTGCTACGAGGTCGACGACATCCTTGCCGCGCGCGATCACCTCAAAGCAAGCGGCGCCCGCGTGCTGGGCGACGGCAATCCCAAAACCGGCGCTCACGGCAAGCCGGTGCTGTTCCTGCACCCCAAGGACTTCTTCGGCACGCTGGTCGAACTGGAGCAGGCATGAGCTGGATTTCGTTTGCCGCGCTGTTCTTCATCACCTGGTGGCTGATGCTGTTCATCGTGCTGCCGTTCAGCGTCAAGACGCAGGATGACGACCAGGACGTGACGCTGGGCACGGTTGCGAGCGCGCCGCGCGGACCGCATATGCTGCGCGCCGTGATCCGCACCACCATCGTCACGGCTGTCGTCATGGGGGTTTTCTACAGCCTGACGCACGGGCTGGGCTACAACCTCGACGAAGTCCCGCACATCATCCCCGAAGCCAGCCGGGCACCGGCTAAATAACACTTTCCCGCCGACAGATCGGCTGGGATGTTTGTGCCTGTTTCGAAGCGCCAAACTCAGGTTTTGTCTCGCCAGCCTGCGATGCGCAATCGGCGGTCAGGCATGGCCCACCCGCATTAGAATCACGCCTTGGTGTCAGGCTGACGCAAGCTCACGTGATTTGGGAACAGGTTGATCTAACCAGATGATCAGGCAAAAAAAATGCAAGGCACAAGGCCTTGCAATTTAAACGCGTTCCGATCTGTTTTCCGGTTTCCGGCGGCAGCGGGTAACCGCGCCTAGATCGCATCCTCCCAAGACTTTGACCGCGTAGGAGAGCAGATTTTTCTCCACCCTCTCGGTTATCGGGGCACACTAGCCTAACCCTGATGAAATTGTCACGCAGAATTTTGCCCGCAATCGGGCAATCTGTGCTGCAGTGCACAATAGTGCGGCAGGCTTTGCTTGCGAAACGAACAACACCGAGCTGCCGCATTAATGGGGCCAGGTGTGCTGGGTTGCCCGGACGCGCAAAGCGTGTGTGAGGACTTTGCCGTCAGGCGATCACTTTGCGTCAGAAGCATTATCGTTTTTCGGTGCGAAGGTCTTTGGAAGAAGAATCGATTTTTGCGATTTCGGACCGATGCGGCCGGTCGGGTTTCCATTCCGTCACGAAATAGCTATGAAGCCGGGGCAAGCAAGCCAGCCGCGCCGATTCCAGCGCAGCCTCCTCTCTCACGGACCTGTCCATGCGTTTGTCGCAGTTTTTCCTGCCCATCCTGAAAGAAAATCCGCGCGAGGCCGAGATCGTCTCGCACCGGCTGATGCTGCGTGCCGGCATGATCCGCCAGCAGGGGCAGGGCAGCTTTTCCTGGCTGCCGCTAGGCAAGCTGGTGCTCGACAAGGTCTGCCGCATCATCCGCGAGGAGCAGAACCGCGCCGGCGCGCTGGAAATCCTGATGCCGACCATCCAGTCGGCCGATCTGTGGCGCGAAAGCGGCCGCTATGACGATTACGGCAAGGAGATGTTGCGCATCAAGGACCGACAGGACCGCGACATGCTCTACGGTCCGACCAATGAGGAAGTGGTCACCGAGATCGTGCGCGCCTACGTCAAGTCGTACAAGGATTTGCCGCTCAACCTCTACCACATCCAGTGGAAGTTCCGCGACGAGGTGCGGCCGCGCTTCGGCGTCATGCGCTCCCGCGAGTTCCTGATGAAGGATGCCTATTCCTTCGACCTCGATTTCGAGGGCGCCAAGGCCGCCTACAACCGCATGTTCGTGTCCTATCTCAGGACGTTCACGCGCATGGGGCTGCAGGCCATTCCGATGCGGGCCGACACAGGGCCGATCGGCGGCGATCTCAGCCATGAATTCATCATCCTGGCCGACACCGGCGAGAGCCAGGTCTATTGCGACCGCGAATATCTGTCGCTCCAGGTGCCCGGCGAAAAAACCGACTTCGGCAATGACGGCGAGATCGCCGACATCGTCAAGACGTGGACGACGCCTTACGCCGCCACCGACGAGATGCATGACGAGGCGGCCTGGGACAAGCTTGGCGAGGCCGACCGGGTCTCGGCACGCGGCATCGAGGTCGGCCACATCTTTCATTTCGGCGACAAATATTCCAAGCCCATGGGCGCCAAGGTGACCGGGCCCGACGGCAAGGATCATTTCGTTTCCGGCGGCTCCTACGGTATCGGTCCGTCGCGGCTGGTGGCAGCGATCATCGAGGCCAGCCATGACGATAACGGCATCATCTGGCCGGAAGCGGTGACGCCGTTCCACATCGGCCTGATCAACATGAAGGCCGGCGACGCCGAGTGCGACCGCGTTTGCGGCGAGCTCTACGCCGCCTTCACCAGCGCCGGCAAGGATGTGCTTTACGACGACACCGACCAGCGGCCGGGCGGCAAGTTCGCCACCGCCGACCTGATCGGCCTGCCCTGGCAGGTGATCGTCGGGCCGCGCGGCGTGGCCGCCGGCGAGATCGAGATCAAGAACCGCCGGACCGGCGAGCGCGAGACGCTGCCGGTCGCGGAGGCCAGGAAACGCTTCGGTGCAACCGCATGAGCGAAGCCGCGGCAGCGAAGTCTCCGGTAGCCCAGTCTCCGGTTGGCAAGTCTCCGGTCGCCAAGTCTCCGGTCACCAAGTCTCCGGTCGCCGGCCCGTTCTCCATGTTCGAACGCATGGTCGCCTGGCGTTATTTGCGGTCGCGCCGCAAGGAGACGGTGATCTCGGTCATCGCCTCGATCTCCTTCCTCGGCATCATGCTGGGCGTCGCCACGCTGATCGTCGTCATGGCTGTCATGAACGGATTTCGAGCCGAACTTCTGACCCGCATCCTCGGCGTCAACGGTCATCTGATCGTGCAGCCGCTGGATTCGCCGCTTGAGGACTATGCGCAGGTCGCAGCCCGCATCAACGGCGTGGCCGGCGTCAAATACGCGATACCGCTGATCGACGGCCAGGTGCTGGCGCAGGGCAATGTCGGCGGCGGCATGGGCGCGCTGGTGCGCGGTATCAGGGCCGAAGACCTCGGCAAGATCGCCATCGTCGCCCAAAACGTCAAGCAAGGCACGCTTGACGGCTTCGACTCCGGCGAGGGCGTCGCTATCGGCAAGCGCATGGCGGAGAATCTCGGCCTTGTGCTCGGCGACACCATCACGCTGATCTCGCCGGATGGCGACGTCACGCCGATGGGCACGACGCCGCGAATGAAGGGCTACAAGGTGGCGGCGATCTTCGAGGTCGGCATGTCGGAATATGACAGCTCCATCGTCTACATGCCGTTTTCCGAAGCGCAGCTCTATTTCAACATGGACGGCAGGGCGCAGACGATCGAGATCTATGTCGACAATCCCGATAATGTCGACGCGCTGAAACCGCTGGTCGATGCGGCGGCGCAACGGCCGATCGACATGGTCGACTGGCGCCAGCGCAACGAGACGTTCTTTTCAGCACTGCAGGTCGAGCGCAACGTCATGTTCATGATCCTGACGCTGATCGTGCTGGTGGCGGCGCTCAACATCATCTCCGGCCTGATCATGCTGGTGAAGGACAAGGGCCACGATATCGCCATCCTGCGCACGATGGGCGCCTCGCGCGGCGCCATCCTGCGCATCTTCCTGATGACGGGTGCTGCGATCGGCGTCACCGGCACGCTGGCCGGCGTGCTGCTCGGGGTGCTCATCTGCACCAACATCGAATCCATCCGCCAGTTCTTCTCCTGGATGACCGGCAAGGTGCTGTTCAACCCGGAGCTCTATTTCCTCAGCCAGCTGCCGGCAAAGATGGACCCGCGCGAGACCACCTATGTCATCCTGATGGCGCTCGGCCTGTCCTTCCTGGCAACAGTGTTTCCGGCATGGCGCGCCGCCCGGCTCGATCCGGTCGAGGCCTTGAGATACGAATGAAGTCCGAGATCATTATCGAGCTGAAGAGCGTCGAGCGGCACTATGTCCAGGGGCCGCGCAAGCTCACCATTTTGAACGGCGCCGACTTTTCGCTGAAGCGCGGCGAGATGGTGGCGCTGGTGGCGCCGTCGGGCACCGGCAAGTCGACGCTGCTGCACACGGCGGGCCTGCTCGAGCGCCCCGACGCCGGCGACGTCATTCTGGCCGGCCGCGCCTGCGGACGGCTCTCCGACGACGAACGCACGGCAATCCGCCGCAACGATGTCGGCTTCGTCTATCAGTTCCATCATCTGCTGCCGGAGTTTTCCGCGCTCGAAAACATCATGATGCCGCAGCTGATCAAAGGGCTTTCGCGCAAGGAGTCGTCGGAGCGCGCAGCACAGCTGCTCGACTATATGCAGATCGGCAAGCGCGCGTCGCACCGTCCGTCGGAGCTGTCCGGCGGCGAACAGCAGCGCGTCGCCATTGCCCGCGCGGTCGCCAACGCGCCCTTGCTGCTGCTCGCCGACGAGCCGACCGGCAATCTCGACCCGGTCACCGCGTCCTATGTGTTCGAGGCGCTCGGCGCGCTGGTCAAGCAGTCCGGCCTTGCCGCGCTGATCGCCACCCACAATCACGAGCTCGCCTCGCGCATGGATCGCCGGGTGACGCTGCATGAGGGCAAGGTGGTGCCGCTTTAGCTTCCAGTTCGTCATCCTGGGGCGAAGCTCCGCGAAGCGGAGCGCAGACCTGGGATGACGAAGTGATGGGCGTTTCGGCCGATCGCAAAGGCATGCGATGCGCCCTCCGTCAGCACTGCCGTCACCCCGTCAACTTTTCCTTAACCCTGCCCAAACCGGCTGTCAGGATTCGTCGGCATGCCGCTTTCCGCTCATTGACTTTCGAACAAAGTTAGAACAAAATACGAACATAGCAACAACAGGAGAGAGTTATGAGCGATCTTGTTCAGGACGTCGTTTCGTTGGTGTGCATGAGTGCGTTTCTCGTTTCCATGGCGGTCTGGATCGGCGCCATGTGATAAATCTGCGGTTCGCCGCAGTGTTTAGGCGGGCAGGAGGGCGTTGTGCCGTTAAGCCTTTCTTGCCGCCATGACGCTAGGGTGCCCGGCCAAAGACAGGGAGCAAACGCCCAGGTGTCGCCGATCATCACGGCCGTTCTCGTGGCCGGTAATCTCGGATTGATTTTCCTTTTGGTGACCGCGCCGCTCGGTTTGCGCACGGTGAGGCTCAGCCGCGTGGTCGCAATGGACCGGCAGCGCCTCTGGCAGGCGCTGTGGCCGCTAGGCAGTGATGCCGGCTGGTCCGGCGAGATACTGAAGGCCCAGCCGCTGGACGGGCAGGGCACGACCCGCATCCTGCTGTCCTGGGAAGGCCGGGACGGCCAGCCGATCGAGCGAAGGTCGCGCTTCGAGGACGTCGTCGAAGGCAGTCGTTTTTCGATGCGGGTCATCGAGGATACCGCGCTCGACGCGTCGTTCTGGAAGGATTTTTATGAGACCACCGAACTCACCTCGGAAGGTGCCGGCACGCGGGTGACGCTCAGCCAGACCGATCGCTATCGCGGCGTCGCCTTCCTGGTGTTCCGCTACTTCGCCATGCGCCGCGAGCTCGGCAAGCTGGAGGTCTGGGCGAGGACCGGACAGTATCGCAAGGGCGGTTGGTTCGAGCATCCGCTGAGCCAGGTCGGTTTCGCCGTTCTTTCGGCTTTCATCCTTTGGCCGTTCTTCGGGCTCAATCTCGGCGGCCTGGCGCTGGCCGCGATCCTGACCTCGGTGGTCGCCCTGCATGAGCTCGGCCACATGGCGGCCTTCCGGCTGACCGGTCATCGCAAGGCGCGGATGATCTTCATCCCGCTGCTCGGCGGCATTGCCATTGGCGGGCGTCCTTATGACAGCCGCTTCGAGGTCGCCTTTGTGGCGCTGATGGGGGCGGGCTTTTCCGCTTTCCTGGTGCCGCTGCTGATCGTCGCCAGCGGGCTCGCGTCCGGCGAGGGACATCGGCTCGCCGCGGCCCTTCTGGCGACGCTTGCCGGCTTTGCCGCGCTGTTCAACATCGCCAATCTGGTGCCGGTGTGGAAATTCGACGGCGGTCAGGTGCTGCGCCAGATCTGCCCGGGGCCGGTCGCCCTGGCGCTCGCCTCGTTTTCCCTGCTCTCGGCCTTGCTGTGGCTTGGCTGGCTGGCCGGCTTTTCCCAAACCTTTCTGCTGGTGGCGGGCGCCGTCTTTGCCATCCTCAGCCTGCTGACCATGGGCAGCGGGGTAAAACCGCGCCACGAATTGAAGCCGATCCGCACCTTCGACCGCTTCGCCATGGCCGGCGCGTTGCTGGCGGTGTTCGCCATCCATGGCTACGGGCTGTTGTGGGCGTCGGCGAAACTTCTCTGAGCGTTTTGATCGAGTCGCGGTCTCAGCCAGTCTTGCGTATTGGCTCGGCTGGCGTATTCGCGGCTGCGCCGAAAACCCGCTCGAAGGAAGACTTCAGCGCCAGGTCGAAATCGCCCATGGTCACGGGCAGGCCGAGGTCGACGAGGCTGGTGACACCGTGATCCGGCACGCCGCATGGCACGATGCCGCTGAAATGGCTGAGATCCGGCTCGACATTGACGGCGATGCCATGAAAGCTCACCCAGCGCCGCAGCCGGATGCCGATGGCCGCGATCTTGTCTTCAGCCGGCGAGCCGTCGGGCAGGGACGGGCGCTCGGGCCGCACCACCCAGACGCCGACGCGGTCCTCGCGGCGTTCGCCGCGTACATTGAAGGCGGCAAGCGTGCCGATGATCCACTGCTCGAGCGCGGCGACGAAGGCGCGCACATCCTCACGCCGGCGCTTCAGGTCAAGCATGACATAGGCAACCCGCTGCCCCGGCCCGTGATAGGTGTATTCGCCGCCGCGTCCGGCGGCAAAGACCGGGAAACGGTCGGGGTCGATTAGGTCCTCGATGCGGGCGCTGGTGCCGGCGGTGTAAAGCGGCGGATGCTCGACCAGCCAGACCATCTCGGCGGCTGCACCCGCGCGGATCGCCTCGGCGCGCGCTTCCATCAGGGCCAGCGCATCGGTGTAGCCGGTCAGGCCGGGCTCGATGCGCCATTCGACCGGCGTCGAACCCGGCAAGGGCAGGAACGACGTGGCGATCTGGCTGCGTTCGGTCATGGCTTTTTCGTTTTTCGCGTGATGCACGCCGCTTGGCGAAACCGCCTTGCGCTCTGGGGCCAAATGCATTTGCCCTTCATATGGCGGTATCCGGCTGAAACGTCCAGTTCGCCACGCATTTCGGCCTTCGCGCACGACCCCGAAGATAGGAACGATCTTCGGAAAGGATCATGCGCCAAATCAAAGTGCTGCAGCGTCCTTTGCGCGTCCCACAGGACGCGCGGCGCTGTAGAGGCCGATATGCCAATTCGCGGCGATTATTGCGCGCCGCGCCCTTGTTTCGCCGGAAACGATTTGCTACACGCCGCGAGCCGGTTCGTTCCGGCTCCTACCACGGGCGGTCGTGGCGGAATTGGTAGACGCGCAGCGTTGAGGTCGCTGTGGGGCAACCCGTGGAAGTTCGAGTCTTCTCGACCGCACCATAATTTTTCGGCCATTGAAATCATTGCGGCTTCTCAGGCCGTCGACGCCAAATCATCGCCTTTGGCGCTTGAACCGGCCGCAGCAGAGTTGCAACAAGAGGTCGCAGAGCCGCACGCGAACGCCGCTTGGCTCGCACCGGCCAGCCTCCTGCACCCGAGTCCCCGGCTTTGCCGGTGGCGGGGCAGGGGATGTGGGTGACCTAAGCGGCGCGTCGTTGCGGGAAATGGAGACCCGGACGGGCTCGACGAGGGTCAACGGCCGTCACGACGGTGTGGTGGTGATCGCAGTAGACGCGATCCGGCGACGTCGGCCCGGCACAAAAACGGTAACCACCGGGTACCAACCGGTCTTCGCTCACCGGGAAGCGGCACTGGTTGAGGCCTAGCTGAATGAGGGGGACGTCTCTCGACGCTGGTCTGATATTTTCACGCATGATGGTTTTCAATTTCCTGGTTCATAGCCATTGCCGGCTGACGACCGCGGTGCGACCCGTCGGAGCTAGCTTCTCTCGTTTGGAGGGCTGTGGACCACATATGGTGCTGATCGCACCGTCAAAGAAGCCCGGCGCCCCGCTTCTGCAGCCAAATCGTTTGCGACTTAAGGCCACACCCGCGAGCGCCCGAAGCACCTGTCCGGCCGGGATTTGTCGGCGCGTCGTTACATAGCCGTCGCCGCCGATCGCTTGAAGACGATGGTGACCTTGGTTCCCTCGCCGGCACTCGACTTGACGTCGAATTGCGCCTTGGCATTTTCGGTCAGCGACCGCGCGATCAGGGAGCCGAGCTTGCCTGGCCTGGGCCAGGTCTCACCCGTCGGCAGACCGATTCCATCATCGGCGACAGTCACCCGGCAACCATCGCCGCTGACGACGCTGTGCAGCGTGATCGTGCCGCCGTCGCGCCCGACGAATGCATGTTTGAGAGCGTTGGTCAGCAACTCATTGACGACCAGGCCTGTCGGCATGGCAACGTTGATGGATACCGGATAGGTATCCACCTTAAGGTCGAGGCGGATACCTTCGACTGCGTGCGACGCCATGACGGCGGACGCGATCTGGCTAAGATACACGCCAAGATCCACCTCATCCTTCTGCTGGTCAGCCGACAATGTCTGGTAGAGGATTGCCAATGCGTCTACCCGGCCGGCAAGCCTTTCGAAACGCTTCTGGTCCGGTTCGGTGGCGTTGCGGGTTTCCATCCGGATCAAAGCGGTGATCATCTGCAGATTGTTTTTCACCCGGTGCTGCAGTTCGCGCAACAGGGTGTCCTTCTCCCGGATGAGCTCCTCCGCGGGTCGCGGGTCCTCGGTCTCGCCGTGTGCCGTGACGTCGACAAGCGCCACCAGCCGGAAGCAGAGCTTGCCGTTGTCGTCCTCGATAACGTTGGAATAAACGTCGACGATTGCCGGCTTGTCCTCGCCGCGCTCAAGACGAAATGTGCCGACGAAATCGGTGTCTTCAACGACAGCCTCGGCGAGCGGCCTGTCCTTCTGCCGATGAAGCCCCCTGCCGGAAAGGGCCGCCCAGTTTTCCCGCGCAAGCTTCGGCGCCTTGAGGTCCGAGAGCTTCTCGAATTCGGGATTGGCGTAGACGACACGTTCCTTCGCGATCAATTCAGAGACGGCGATCGCGATCGGCATCTGGTCGAGAAATTTCTTGAACTGGTCGCTTTCCAGCGCGGTGGCGAGGTCAGGCGTATCGAGCAATTGCTCGACAGCGTCAGCCTTATCGGAGTCTGTCATCTCGGCGCCTGCGTGATGCGTGGAAGCCATCAATATCAGGCATGCAATTCACCCGCCATCTCCAATATCGAAGGGGATACGACAGCGTCACTACTGGTGCGGGCCGCGTCGCGCAGCGCTCCACCGCCTGCCGCTCACGAACGAATTGGACAGAAGGCATTTTTCTCAGGGCCGCCGAACTTTGAAAAGAAATGTCTATGGAATTTGTAGAATTACGCTTTGAATGGGATCTCGGTACTGCTCGCCAGCCTTGGCGGCCTTCGCCTCCTGAGTTGAGATCAGTGCTCTCGTTACCAAGCAAGTCGGCTCCCGATGAGGGAGTTGCTCCGCCGATCGCTATGCGGCCGGCAGACGGCGGAGCATTGCCAGCAGCCCCGCGGCTTTAGAGGAAGAGGTTCCCATGACCAGACTTACCCCCGTAGAGCAGATCATCCCGGATGCCGATATTGTCCCGCTTACCGGACGCGTCGGCGCAGAGATCAGGAACATTCGGCTCTCCGGCGACCTGCCGCAGCAGACGGTCGCGGCGATCAACCAGATCCTGTTGCGGCACAAGGTGGTGTTCTTCCGCGACCAGGCGCATCTCGACGATGCCGGGCAGGAGCGCTTTGCCCAGTGTCTCGGCGACCTCGTCCCGCATCCGACCCAAGGTCCCGTCAAGGGAACGGCGTCCATTCTCGAACTCGATTCCAGCCGTGGCGGCGGTCGCGCCGACCAATGGCATACCGATGTCACCTTCGTCGACGCCTATCCGAAATTCTCCGTTCTTCGCGGCGTCGTCATACCGCCGGCCGGCGGCGACACCATCTGGTCGAACACCGCGGCCGCCTATCAGGACCTGCCCGAGCCGTTGAAGCTGCTGGCCGACAATCTCTGGGCGGTGCACAGCAACGCTTACGATTACGCCGCGGTGCGGCCGCGTGCGAGTGCTGCGGAAAAGAAGCACTTCGAGGAAATCTTCACCTCGACGATCTACGAGACCGAGCATCCCGTTGTCCGCGTCCATCCCGAAACAGGCGAGCGCTCGCTGCTGCTCGGCAATTTCGTGCAACGGCTGATCGGTCTTTCCAAAAGCGATTCGGCGAAGCTTTACGAGGTGTTCCAGTCCTATGTCACGGCGCCGGAGAACACCGTGCGCTGGCGCTGGAAGGCCGGCGATGTGGCGATCTGGGACAACCGCGCGACGCAGCACTACGCCGTCAACGATTACGGCGACCAGCACCGGGTGGTGCGTCGCGCCACGGTCGACGGCGACATTCCGGTCAGCGTCGACGGCCGCCGCAGCGCCACCCGCACCAAGGTCGCGAAGCCGGCAGCCGACAAGGCGGCATGGGCGCGGTCGAACGCGAAGGCCGCTGTTCAGGCGGCCTTCTTCATACGTGATAGTGTCTCTGCAACCACCTCGCCAAACGACGACGGCGTCGGCACGATGATCACCCCGGCGTCCTTTAGAATCTCGACCTTCTCCTGCGCCGACTCGCCGAAGGCCGAGATGATGGCGCCGGCGTGGCCCATGCGGCGGCCTTTGGGGGCGGAGAGGCCGGCGATGTAGGCGATCAGGGGCTTGCGCATATTATCGCGCGCCCAGATCGCGGCTTCGGCTTCCTGCGGTCCGCCGATCTCGCCGATCATCACCACGGCGTCGGTGTCGTCATCCTGTTCGAACAGTTTCAGCACGTCCTTGAAGGAGGAGCCGTTGATCGGGTCGCCGCCGATGCCGACGCTGGTCGAGACGCCGATGCCGAGCGACTTCATCTGCGACGCCGCCTCGTAGCCCAGGGTTCCCGAGCGGCCGACAATGCCGACGCGGCCGGGGAGGTAGATGCTGCCGGGCATGATGCCCATCAGCGCCTGTCCGGGCGTGATGACGCCGGCGCAGTTCGGGCCGATCAGCCGCATGCGGTCCTCGTAGCGGTAGCGCAGCATGTAGCGCTTGACCTGCATCATGTCCTGCGACGGGATGCCGTCGGTGATGCAGACGCAGAGTTTAATGCCGGCGTCCGCCGCTTCCATGATCGAATCGGCGGCAAAGGGCGGCGGCACGAAGACGATGCTGGCCTCGGCGCGGGTCTCGCGCACCGCGCCCTTGACCGTGTTGAAGACAGGCAGGCCGAGATGCTTCTGGCCGCCTTTGCCGGGGGTGACGCCGCCGACCAGCTTGGTGCCATAGCGTTTCATGTCGTCGGCATGGAAGCTGCCGATCTTGCCGGTGAACCCCTGGACGATGACGCGGGTGCTGCGGTTGAGCAGGATTGCCATTTTCTCGACCTCCCTAGAGCATGATGCCGAAAAGTGTGAAGCGGTTTTCGGACGACATCATGCTCCATCTGTTTGATTTTAGAGACGGATTCAGATTTCAGGTCGATTCGACCTGAAATCATCCGGCTCTAGGCTGCTTTTTTCTTGGTGGCCGAGCGCCATGCGGCGACGGCTTTTTCGGCGGCTTCTGCAAGCGTGCCGGCAACGATCACCGCCTCGCCGGAATCAGCCAGGATGCGGCGGCCTTCCTCGGCCCTGGTGCCGGAGAGACGGACCACCAGCGGCACGTTGACGCCGACCTCGCGGATCGCCTTGATGACGCCTTCGGCGACCCAGTCGCAGCGGTTGATGCCGGCAAAGATGTTGACCAGGATGGTCTCGACATTCTTGTCGCCGAGCACGGCGCGGAAGGATTTCGCCACCCGCTCCGGCGAGGCGCCGCCACCGATGTCGAGGAAGTTGGCCGGTTCGCCGCCGGCGATCTTGATCATGTCCATGGTCGCCATGGCGAGCCCTGCGCCATTGATGATGCAGCCGATGTTGCCGTCGAGGCCGACATAGGAGAGGCCACGGTCGCTGGCAAAAGTTTCGCGCGGATCTTCCTGGCTTTTGTCGCGCAGCTCGGAGATTTCCGGCCGGCGGAACAACGCGTTCTCGTCGAACGACATTTTGGCGTCGAGCGCGATCAGATTGCCGTCGCGGGTCACCACCAGCGGATTGATCTCCAGCATCGAGGCGTCGTAGTCGCGGAACACCTGATAGCAGGCGAAGATGGTTTCGGTCGCCTTGCCGATCAGATTGTGGTCGAGGCCGAGCCCGAAGGCGATCTCGCGCGCCTGGAAACGCTGCATGCCGACGCCGGGATCGACCGATGTGCGCAGGATGGAGTTCGGTGCCTTCTCGACGATGTCCTCGATCTCCATGCCGCCGGCAGCGGACGCCACGATCATGACGCGCTCTTCCTTGCGGTCGAGCACGAAGCCGACATAGAGCTCCTGCGCGATATCGACGGCTTCCTCGAGATACAGGCGCGAAATCAGCTTGCCGCGCGGGTCGGTCTGCTGTGTCACCAGCTTGCGGCCGAGCATGCCCTCGGCCGCGCTGGAAATCTCCTCGTCATTGGCGCACAGTTTGATGCCGCCGGCCTTGCCGCGGGCGCCGCAATGCACCTGCGCCTTCAGCACCCATTTGGCGCCGCCGATCTCGCGGGCCCTGTAGGTCGCCTGCTCGGGGCTGTAGGCCAGCCCGCCGCGCGGCACATGCACGCCGTGGCGTGCCAGCAGTTCCTTGGCCTGATATTCGTGGATGTCCATTTTGTCCTCCCTGAACAGTCAATGCGTGGCGACGCGCGGCTCGCTAGAGAATTGGCTGGCCCGTTCGATTGCCTCGTTGACCACCAGAACATTGCGCGCCATGCGTTCCGACGCTGCGTCGATCATCTTGCCGTCGAGTGCGGCCGCTCCCTTGCCCTGCGCCTCCGCCTCCTTCAGCACTTCGAGGATGCGCCGGGCGCGGGTGACCTCTTTTTCCGGTGGAGAGAAGACGTCGTTGGCAAGCGCGATCTGCGAGGGGTGGATCGCCCACTTGCCTTCGATGCCCAGCGCCGCCGCGCGCCTGGCGCCGGCGATGTAGCCCTCCGGATCGGAGAAGTCGCCGAACGGCCCGTCAATGGCGCGCAAGCCATAGGCGCGGCAGGCGACGGTCATGCGCGACAGAGCGAAATGCCACTGATCGCCGGGATAGTCGGGGTTGAGGCCGCCAATGTTGACCGTGCGCGCCTTGCAGCTTGCCGCATAGTCGGCGACGCCGAAATGCATGGCTTCCAGCCGGCCGGGTGTCGCGGCAATCGCCTCGACATTGGCCATGCCGAGCGCGGTCTCGATCAGCGCTTCGAGGCCGACGCGGGTCCTGAAACCCTTTGCCATCTCGATCTGGTTGACCATGGCCTCGACCATGTAGAGGTCGGCCGGCACGCCGACCTTCGGCACCAAAATGGTGTCCAGCCGGTCACCGGCCTGCTCCATGACGTCAACCACGTCGCGGTACATGTAGTGCGTGTCGAGGCCGTTGATGCGCACCGAGACGGTCTTGCCCTTGGCGCGCCAGTCGATGTCGTTGAGCGCCTGGATGATGTTCTTGCGGGCGCGTTCCTTGTCGGGCGGGGCGACCGCATCCTCGATGTCGAGGAAGATGAAGTCGGCGGCGCTGTTGGCCGCCTTGTCGATCATTTCCGGGCTGGAGCCTGGAACCGCCAGCTCGCTGCGCTGCAGCCGTAATTTCTTGAGGTGGTTGATGGTGTGGCTCATTGTCGGCTCCTCAGGCGGCTTCGGCGACCGGCACGGCGGCCGAGGCGCGGAAGTGCTGGATGGCGGCGCCGACGCCGGAGCCGGGCGCCAGCCGTACGCCGCAGTCGAGCAGCGCCATTTCGGCGGCCGAGAGCGAGGCCAGCACCATCACCTCGTTCAGCCAGCCGAGATGGCCGATGCGGAAGACCTTGCCGATCACCTTGTTGAGGCCGCCGCCGAGCGCGGTCTGGTATTTCTGGTAGGCGCGCTTGACCACATCGCCGCTGTCGACGCCGTCCGGCACCAGGATGGCGCTGACGGTGTCGGAGTGCCATTTAGGCGTCTTGGCGCAGAGCTTCAGGCCCCAGGCGTCGACCGCCTTGCGCACGCCTTCGGCGAGGCGATGGTGACGGGCGAAGATGTTTTCCAGCCCTTCCTCGGCGATCAGGTCGAGCGAGGCGCGCAGGCCGCGCAGCAGCTGAGTAGCCGGCGTATAAGGGAAATAGCCGGCGTCGTTGGCGCGGATCATATCTTCGAAGGAGAAGAAACAGCGGCGGTGGGTGGCGCTCCGCGAGGCCACCAGCGCCTTCTTGCTGACGGAGAGGAAACCGAGGCCGGCGGGCAGCATGAAACCCTTCTGCGAGCCGCTGACCGCGCAATCGACGCCCCATTCCTCCTGGCGAAAGTCGATCGAGCCGATCGACGAGACGCCGTCGACGAAGAGCAAAGCAGGGTGGTTGGCGTCATCGAGCGCGGCGCGGCAGCCGGCGACGTCGCTGGTCACGCCGGTCGCGGTCTCGTTTTGGGTGCAGAAGACTGCCTTGATGCGGTGCGCCTTGTCGGCCCTGAGCCGCTCGGCATAGAGCTCGAGCGGCACGCCGGTTCCCCATTCGCAGTCGATGACATCGACCTCGAAGCCGAGCCGTTCGGCCATGTCGACCCACAGATGCGAGAACTGGCCGAAGCGCGACATCAGCACGCGGTCACCGGGGCTGAGCACATTGGTCATCGCCGCTTCCCAGGCGCCGGTGCCGGAGGAGGGATAGATGAAGACGCGGCCGGTCTCGTTCTTGAACACCGTCTTGATGTCTTCGAACAGCGGTAGCGTGAGATCGGGGAAGGATGCTGCACGCATGTCCTCCATCGGCAGGTTCATCGCCTGGCGGACCTGTTCGGGAATGTTGGTCGGTCCGGGAATGAAAAGATGGGTGAAACCGGCCATGTCGCGAACTCCTCCTGATCCAGCAAAGCGGTGATGGGGAGTTTCGTTTCGACGGCTAATGGCAACAACACCTCAAGAGGTAACATCTTGCCGCGCGCGGGTGGGGGTTGCCTACCCGGGTGACCTACCCGCGGCTCATCGCTTTCCTACCCGAACGGCTGCTTCTGGGTACGCCGCTCGCGCGCATAGAGCGCGACGGCCATCGCCCGGTTGCGGACGTCGAGCTTGTCGTAGAGATTCTTGAGGTGATACTTCACCGTGTTCTCGGAAATCCCCGTACGCGTCGCGATCTGCAAATTGGTCCAGCCGTCGGACAGCACGGCCAGCAGTTCGCGCTCGCGCACGGTGAGCAGCGACAAGGGCGTGTCGTTGACCTTGTTGATGTCGATGTAGGGGATGCAGATGCGTCCATGCGCGACGGCCAGGATGGTCTCGAAGATGATCGCTGGATCGTCGAACTGGAAGCAGTAGCCCTGGGCGCCGAGGCGCACGCACTGCTTCAGGATGCCGATGTCGTGGTCGTTGGAAAACACCGCGATGCGCACGCCGAGCTTGCGGCTGTGAACCTCGGCCAGCACATCGGCGCCGTCCATGTCGGCAAGCTTCCACCCGATGATTGCGACGTCGAATTCGCCTTCCGCTGCCAACTCAAGAAAATGCCTGCCGCTTTGCACGCAGGCCAGGAGCTCGAAGCGCCCGTCGCAGTCCAGCATGTCGCGCAGCGCCGATATCACGAGCGGATTGCGTTCGGCCACGACCACGCGCACGCGCCGTTCCTCGATTGCTTTCTGCGTCTGCGACCTGATCTTCAAGGGCTTCCGGCTGTTCTGGTTGTCGCCTGGGCGGGTCCGGCCTTTGCCTGAACCTGCATCATGACAATTCTGCCCCAACCGTGCTGGGGTGCTCTTTCCCCAGCGACATGCGCTGTCGCGCCGCCTGAATCCTGGGCGGCGTCATATCCTGATGAAATCGCTCTCGCCCATATGCAGGGCGGGGCGCATTTCGTTTGATATTACCGTGCGTTGCGCGCTAGACCTGACAGGCACCTTTTCCGAAATTCCCATGGCGGGAGCCGCTGGTGGAACGCCAGGACGACCACACGACCGGCGCCAAAGCCGCTGACGATGCCCACGCCGACATCTATGGCGAGGACGGCGCCGTTCTGTCATCATTCCTCGCCCAGATCGGGGCGGCGATCGCCGATCGCGATACGCTGACGCTGAAGCGCGAAGTCGACGACCTGCACCAGTCGGAACTTGGCGATCTGCTCGAGGCCCTGCACCCCGAACAGCGTCGCGCCCTTGTCGAACTGCTCGGCGCCGACTTCGACTTCTCGTCGCTGACCGAGGTCGACGAGGCGATCCGCCGCGATATCGTCGACAATATGCCCAATGAGCAAATTGCCCAGGGCATGCAGGACCTCGATTCCGACGACGCGGTCTACATTCTCGAAGATCTTGAAAAGGAAGACCAGGACGAGATCCTGTCGCAGCTGCCGTTCACCGAGCGGATCAGGCTGCGCCGCTCGCTCGACTACCCGGAAGAGACCGCCGGCCGCCGCATGCAGACCGAGTTCGTCGCCGTGCCGCCGTTCTGGACCATAGGCCAGACCATCGACTACATGCGCGAAGACAAGAACCTGCCCGAGCGGTTCAGCCAGATCTTCGTCATCGATCCAACCTTCAAGTTGCTCGGCGCCATCGACCTCGACCAGATCCTGCGCACCAAGCGCACGACCAAGGTCGGAGACGTGATGCACGAGACGAGGCACGCCATTCCGGCCACCATGGACCAGGAAGAGGCGGCGCGGGACTTCGAGCAATACGATCTTCTGTCCGCCGCCGTCGTCGACGAGAACGAGCGGCTGGTCGGCGTGCTGACCATCGACGACGTCGTCGACGTCATCCAGCAGGAGGCCGAGGAAGATCTGCTGCGCATGGGCGGCGTCGGCGACGAAGAGTTGTCCGACAGCATTCTTTCGACCTCGCGCTCGCGCGTTCCCTGGCTGCTGGTCAACCTGTTGACGGCGTTCCTGGCGGCGTCGGTGATCGGCCTGTTCGACCGCACCATCGAGCACATCGTGGCACTGGCCGTGCTGATGCCGATCGTGGCCGGCATGGGCGGCAATGCCGGTTCGCAGACCATGACCGTCACGGTACGCGCGCTGGCGACCAGGGATCTCGACATCTACAATGCCGGCCGCATCATCCGCCGCGAAATGGGCGTGGGTTCCATCAACGGCATCATCTTCGCCGTGCTGATCGGCATCGTCGCGGCCGTCTGGTTCCGCGATGCCAATCTGGGCGGCATCATAGCGGCGGCGATGATCATCAATATGTTCGTGGCAGCCCTTGCCGGTATCCTGATCCCGCTATTGCTCGACCGGTTCAAGATCGACCCGGCGGTGGCGTCGGCGGTTTTCGTCACCACCGTCACCGACGTCGTTGGCTTCTTTGCTTTCCTGGGGCTGGCCACCTGGTGGTTCGCTATCCCTTGAGAAAGAGGCGTTGCGGGCTCAATTGACTTTTACGTAAATGTGGTGCGAGGCTTGCGCGGGGTTCCATGCCGAGTCCGGCTTGGAACGGGGTTGATCGGAATGCGTTGGAAATCCCGGGCGACCGGGCGTTTTCCGATGTTCCGACATTTGGAGCAAAGATGCGGGAATATTATTCGATCACCGAACTGACCCGCGAATTCGACGTGTCGACGCGGACGCTGCGCTTCTACGAGGATGAGGGGCTGGTGCAACCGGTCCGGCGGGGCCGCACAAGGCTGTTTCGCCCATCTGACCGGCATCTGATCCGCCAGATCATGCGCGGGAAACGGCTCGGCTTCTCGATCAACGAAATCCGCGAAATCATCCAGATGTACAAGGAACCGCCCGGCGAGGTCGGTCAACTCAAGCTGATGATCAAGCGCATCGAGGAGAAGCGCGAGGATTTGCGCCAGAAGCGCCGCGATCTCGAGGAGACGCTGGCGGAGCTCGACCAGGCTGAGGAGTCATGTGTTGAGCGGCTGGTGGAGCTGGGGGTTAATACCTGAGCGGACCGTCGAGCGTTTGCGCGCGCCCGTCGCAAACGTTCGTGATTAGCCGGAGCCCTTCCGCACTTCGTCATTCTAGGGCGAAGCAGGAGCGAAGCTCCGTCGCGGAGACCCTAGAATCCATTCCGTGACATCGGTCGTGGAGTGCGGCGGTAGCGAATTCTGGACCATAGCAACGCTCTGGAGTCCCGGCATGGATCCTCGGGTCTGTGCTGCGTCGCTACGCTCCTTACTCCGCCCGTGGATGATGAAGAGATGGGCGTTCGGCTAGTCGCCAAGGCATGCGAACCCTGCCAGCGATCACACCCGCCTCAAATCCACCGGCGCACCCGCTTCGTATAGTCGCGGTACTTCTTGCCGAATTTGGCGAACAGCACCTTCTCCTCGCTCTCGATGGCGACCTTCTGCGTTGCAAAAGCCGCGATCAGGGCCAGCGGCAGGAACCATATGATCCCCGAGACGAAGGCGACGCCGATCAAAAGCAGCGTGTTGGCCAGATACATCGGGTTGCGCGTCACGCCGAACGGGCCAGACGTCACCAGATGCTCCGGCAAGCCATTGGGGTTCATCGTCGTTTTGGCCCGGATCATGGCGCGGATAGCGGTGAACCAGAGGGCTGCGACGGCAAACAGCACCACAAAGCCGGCGGCAAACAAAAGGTCGCCCAAGAGGTCGCCGATCCAGGGCAGGGGATAGAACAGGCCGAGCACGATGCTGATGGCGATGGCGGCGATGTAGATCAGTGGCGGCCACGGGATCAGCCGTGGTCTCGATAGATCGGGTTTTGCCAGCCCGGGTTTTGTGAGCTTGTCGGTCATTGTTGCCCTCCCTGCGTCATCGGGCTCTCCTCCGTCCTGGCGGTGCAGATGCCGGCGAGTTCACCGAGATGCGCTTTGAACTCCGGGGTCTGGTCGCCATTGTAGAGCCGGTCGAATGCCGCTTCGCTTTGCAGCGTGTCCAGCATGCACACACAATAGCTGGTGCAGAACTCCGTGTCGCGCTGCTGTTCGCAGGATACCTGGCATTCCTTGAGGAAGACCACTTCCCGTGTCTCGACCGGCGCCGGCGCGATCTGCGAGAACAGCCAGACGCACCCGAACAGCAGCGGCTGGTGGATCAGGTAGAAAGCCAGGCTGTGGCGGCCGATGAAGGTGAGCGGCCTGGTCCAGCTTCCCGATGCCAGCGTGGCCAGCCGCGCCAGCAGGCCGGTGGTGGACGCAAACTTTGCCGCGGCGATGCCGAGAAGCACGGCGCCGAACCAGGGAAACAGCGGCACGTAATCGTTGGAGCGCGGGTTGATCGCCGACAGGCCGACCCACCACAGCGCCGGATGATCGAAGGCTTCGGATCGGAAATAGATCGGCCCGGCGATCACCACCGCCGCCACGACAAGCGTCAGCAAGGACGGCAGCCGCAAGAACAAAAGGCCGAGCAGGCTGGCCAGCGCGATCTGATGCAGGATGCCGAAGAAGATGAAGCTGTCCGGCGTGATGAAGTACGTGACCGCCGATATGGCGGCGGCCGCGACGGCGACCATGGCAAAACGTTTCCAGAAGCCGGTCCAGCGGATCTGCCTGCCATGAGCGAGAAACAGGCTGACGCCGACCAGGAACAGGAAGGTCGAGGCGATGCAGCGCGCATAGATCTTCCACCAGCCGACGGCGGTGAGGCCGGGGTCGGTGTAGTGGAAATTTTCGAGATCCCAGGTGAAGTGGTAGCTCGCCATGGCGATCAGCGCGATACCGCGTACGACATCGATGGCGACGATACGCTTCGGTTGATCTCGCTTCAGTTGATCTCCAGAGGGTGCGGTATGGATGCTCATGGTCTCGCGATCTGATTCAGCCCCAAAGACGACTATCACGGTTGCACCGGACAAAAGAAGGCCGCCCTCTACGCTCCGGGTCGCGCCGTGCGGCTGCATCGGGCGGCGCTTTAGGCCAGAGCCGGAAAGCCTTTGGCCGAATTCGCTTTTTGCCGGGAAGGGGTCGGTTTCCTGTTACCGGCGGAGGAAGCGCCAGCGCAGATTTGGGCTGCGAGTCTGATTTGGGGATCAAATGTCCACCCATGTGCGCCATCCGATCTGGCTTCCGGCCCTGCGTCCGGCGGATGCCCGCACCTTTGCCTCGCTCTATGCGGTCGAATCCTTCGCCCGCGCCACGGTATCGAGCGTCATCCCGATCCAGGCCTATGAGATTCTGCACAACGAGCAGATCGTCTCGATCCTATACACCATCGTGGCGCTGCTCGGCCTGTCGGTGACCTTGTTCATGCCGATGCTGATCCGCAGGTTTGCCCGGCGCTGGGTCTATACCGCCGGCGCCTGCCTGCTGGCGATGGGCTCGCTGTTCTTCGTCACCCACACGCTTGCCGGGCAACTGGCAGGCATGCTGTGCCGCGTCATGGGGGCGAGCGCGCTGTCGATCACGCTCAACCTCTACATCATGGATCACATCCGCAAGACCGATTTCATGCAGGCCGAATCGCTGCGCATGGCGTGGTCGATGCTTGCCTGGACCGGCGGGCCGACACTCGGCATCTTCCTCTACACACGCTACGGCATCTATGCCGCGCATGGCGCGGTGGCGGTGTTTGCGTTGGCCTTGCTGGCGCTGTTCTGGACCTACAGGCTGGGCGACAACCAGTCGATCCGGCCTGGCAAGACGCGGCCGGCCAATCCGCTGGCCAATATCGGCCGCTTCGTAGCACAACCCAGGCTCAGGCTGGCCTGGCTGATCGCCTTCGGCCGCTCCTGCTTCTGGACGACGTTCTTCGTCTATGGGCCGCTGTTCATGGTGATTACCGGCGAGGGCGAGCTTGCCGGCGGCCTGCTGGTTTCGGCCGGCAATGCGCTGTTGTTCATGGCGATCTTCTGGGGCAAGGCTGGAAAACGCTTCGGCGGCCGGCGCACCATGACCTTCGCCTATTTCGCGATGTCGGCGACGCTGCTTGCGGCGGGCGCGGTCGGCACTACCGCGCCGCTGCTTACGGGCTTTTTCCTGCTCTGCGGCGCCTTCTTCACCATCGCGCTCGATGCACTGGGCTCGACCGCCTTCATGCGCTCGGTGCGGTCCTATGAGCGGGCGCAGATGGCCGCGGTCTACCGCACCTATCTCGACTTTTCCGAGCTGACGCCGCCGCTGGTCTATTCGGTGGTGCTGGCGTTTTTCGGCCTCGGCTCGGTGTTCGTGACGCTGGGCATTCTGGCCGCGGTTTGCGGCTTTATCACCTGGCGCTATCTGCCGAAGTCGCTTTGATCAGGAGGCCGCATGCCGCTCGCGCACCCAGTTGTGGAAGCGATGCAGATCATACTCCTCCGGCATCAGCACGCCGGCCGCGTGACGCATCGAGCGCAGGCCTTTCTGGTTGACCTCGCAGATCGCGGCATCCTCCTCCAGCACCTGGGTACCGAAGGCGACGACATTGTCGATGTCGGTCTCGGCGAGCGCCTCGGGCGCGAACAGCCATTCGGCGGTGAGTTCGGTCTGTTCGGGACCGAGCGGCATCAGTCGCACCGTCCTGACATAATCGACATGGCCGACGATGAACATCGAGGGCAGGCTGGTGGCATAGGTCTGTCCGGCCGCACGCTCGGCTGGCGTCAGGCCCGGTAAGACCGGGCCATGGGCATGTCCGTCGCGCGACCAGGTCTCGGCGCCGGCGCGCAGGCCACCCGAAAACTCCGGCGCGTCATTGTCGGCATGGCGGACCCAGTCGGGGTCGTCGTGCCGGCTCATCAGGCCGCGGCCGTATATCGGCACCAGCCGAGACAGGTCCTTGTGGACGCCCGGGCAATGCAGGCACTCGTTGAAGTTCTCCCAGAAGATCTTCCAGTTGCAGTTCATCACCTTGCGCAGGACATGCCCTGATACCAGCGGTTCCAGCGGCCAGTTGGCGAGGTCGCCGGATGCGGGATCGAAGGAGGTCCCGGCGGAGCCGGCCGCAGCCTGCTGAAGGTTCACAAAGACAAAGCCGCGCCACACCGACAGCGCCACCCGGTAGAGCGGATGATCTGCCTTGTCGAAACCATCTGGCAGCGATTTCGAGGGAACGCGCACGAGATCGCCGCGCAGCGAGTAGGACCAGGCATGGTAAGGGCAAGTGATGAGCCGCGCTTTCAGCCGGCCCTCGCTTTCCTGGCAAAGCTGCGAGCCGCGATGCCGGCAGGTGTTGTGGAAGGCGCGCAACTCGCCGGTCTCGTCCCGCAGAATGACGATTTCCTGCGTGCCGACGCGGAATGTCCTGAACGCCAGCGGCTGGGCGAGGTCGGCCTCGCGGCAGACGAGCAGCCAGCTTTTGTGCCAGATGGCGTCGAGATCGCGCTGGTAAGCCTCGCTATCCCAATAGGCCGACGACGGTAGCGTCGGTTCGGCCCGGCTCAGGCCGTTATAGGGGTCGCGCTCGCTCGGGCTGGGATGCATGGCTGGCTTCCTATGAAGCGTCAGCCGACACCCCGGCAAATCGTTTGTCAATCAGAGTGCCGCATTGCCGGTTGCAGGCGCGGCGCATAATCATGTCGTGGACATGGGACATTCGGAAATTGGGGGGATTCGGAAAGTGGCCGCACGACAGATGTCGCTTACGCCGGAGCTGGTCGCGCGCTGCTGGCGCGAGATCAGGGACCCCGGGCCGGATCCGGACGCGATGCATCTCGATGAAGCCGACTATGACGCGCTGCTGGATGAATTGCAGGTCGAACTCCCGGACAGCGAACCGCTATGGCTGTTCGGCTATGGATCGCTGATCTGGAAACCGGAAATAGATTATGTCGAGGACCGCGTTGCCTTGGCGCGCGGCTGGCATCGGTCCTTTTGCATGAACATGACGCGCTGGCGCGGCACCAAGGACAGCCCCGGCTTGATGATGGCGCTGGACCGTGGCGGACAATGCAAGGGCGTCGCCTTCCGGCTGACCGACAGTAACCGGCGCGGGCAGTTGGGCCGGCTTTTCCGGCGCGAAATCACGCTGAAGCCGACAAGCTACCGGCCGCGCATGCTGAAGCTTGCAAGCGAGGCCGGACCGCTCAGGGCATTGGCCTTCGTCATCAACCGCAACGGCCTGACCTATTCCGGCCCGCTCGACGAGGGCAAGGTCGTCGAAAGGCTGGCCACGTCCTGCGGGCACTGGGGGTCGGGCGCCGACTATCTCTACAACACGGTGAAAAACCTTGAAGAGCGCGGCATTCACGATCGCCATCTGTGGCGGCTGCAGCGGCTGGTTGCCGAACGGATCACCGCGTTGAACCCGTAACGCCGCATGGCGCATTCGCGCTGTTGGCCGGCGGAATTTGGTTTGCCGGATGCGGCCGTTTCAGCCTATAGTCATGCATGTCGTCGGTTCCGTTAGGGACCAAGAGGGAATGCGGTGAGGGCTGACTTGTTGCCCAATGCCGTGGCTGCCCCCGCAACTGTGTGCGGTAGTCCTCTCCAAGCCACTGGGGATTTTTTCTTCGGGAAGGTGGGGAAGGGCGCTGATCCGCGAGCCAGGAGACCTGCCGGCGACAGGGAACTGACTTCGATGCCCTCGGGTGGAGGGCGAAAGGACAAGATATGAATTCCGCTTCCGTCTCCCTCGGCGCTTCCGTCTCCTCGCAGTCGCGCTTCATGCAGCTCGTGCTTAGCGCGTTTCTGGGGATTTTCGTCGTCGGCGTTGTCGGTTTCTCGCACATCGATGCGGTCCACAATGCGGCGCACGACTATCGCCATTCGATGGCGTTTCCCTGCCACTGACGAGGATCTGACATCATGAACCTGTTTCGCAACGTCGTGTTCATCGCGGCGATCGCAGGGCTCGTGGCCGGTGTCGCTCTCGCCTGCATGCAGGCCTACGCCACCGTGCCGCTGATCCTCAAGGCGGAGGTCTACGAAAAGGCTGGTGGCGGCCACGAGCATCAGCATGCCGCGGTGCCCGCCGCCAACGCTACGGACACCAATGCCATGAGCACCGCCGCGCCGGCGGAAAATGCGGTGAGCAGCGCAACACCGGCTGAAGCAGCCGCGCCGGCGGAGGACGAAGGCTGGGCGCCGGCCGACGGCTTCGAGCGCTTCGCCTTCAGTGTCGTCGCCAATATCGTCACCGGCATCGGCTTCGCGCTGGTCCTGGTGGCGGTTTCCGAGTTCGCCGGTGGCATCGGCAGCTGGCGCCAGGGCGTGTTCTGGGGTCTGGCCGGCTTTGCCGTTTTCACGCTGGCGCCGGGACTCGGCCTGCCGCCGGAACTGCCGGCAATGCCGGCGGCCGATCTCATGCAGCGCCAGATCTGGTGGTGGGCAACGGTGATGGCAACGGCGATCGGTCTTGCCCTTATCACCTTCCGCACGTCGGCGCCCCTGACCGTGCTCGCCGTCGTCCTGATCGTCGCCCCGCATATTGTCGGCGCGCCGCAGCCTGACAGTTTTGTAACGCCGATCCCGGAGGGCCTGCATCATCAGTTCGTGGTGGCGGTGACGCTGACCAATCTGGTGTTCTGGGTGGTGCTCGGCGCGGTTGTCGGCATAGTGCGCGCGCGCTTCACCGGCACCGCGACCAGCCTGCGCGACACCTTTGCCTGATCGCAGTTTGACCTTCATCATCGGCGGTGCGCGCTCCGGCAAGAGCGTGCATGCCGAAAGTTTGGCGACGGCGTTGCCGCCGCCATGGGCTTATATCGCCACCGCGCAAGCCTATGACGGCGAAATGCGCGAGCGCATCGCGCAGCACCGCTCGCGCCGCGGCGAGGGATGGGCGACCATCGATGCCCCGCTTGATCTTGCAGGTGCGATCGAGGCATTGCCGGACAACCAGCCGGTGCTTGTCGACTGCCTGACGCTGTGGCTGACCAATCATATGCTGGCCGATCATGATCTGGAGGGGGAGTGCCGGCGGCTGGCCGATGTGCTTTCGCGGCCGCGCGGACCGTGGTTCGTGGTCTCCAACGAAGTCGGACAAGGCATTGTGCCCGACAATGCGCTGGCACGCCGGTTCCGCGATGCCGCCGGCCGGCTCAACCAGCAGATCGCGGTCGTAGCTGATATGGTGCTTCTGATGGTGGCGGGGCTGCCGCTCAAGGTGAAATGAGATGACCGATATCGACACAAAAGACGAAGAGCGCCATCGCGCCAAGATGGCCAAGCGCAAGGCGGTGCAGGACGCCGAGGTCGCGGAAAAGACGGTCGAGAAGGGGCTGCTGATCGTCAACACCGGACCCGGCAAGGGCAAGACCACGGCTGCCTTCGGGCTGGCGCTGCGCATGCTCGGCTATGGCAAGCGCGTCGGAATGGTCCAGTTCATCAAGGGCAAATGGCACACCGGCGAGAAGGATGCCTTCGCGGCGTTCGGCGACCGTGTCGTCTGGCACACGATGGGCGAGGGTTTCACCTGGGAGACGCAGGATCTGAAGCGCGACATTGCGGCGGCCGAAGCCGCCTGGGCCAAGGCGCTGGAGCTGATCGCCGACCCCTCTGTCAGCCTTGTCGTCCTCGATGAGCTCAACATTGCGCTGCGCTACGACTATCTCGATCTCGACAAGGTGGTCGCGGCGCTGAAGGCGCGGCGCGAAGGCCTGCATGTCGTCGTCACCGGCCGCAATGCCAAGCCGGCGCTGGTCGAGGCGGCCGACCTCGTCACCGAGATGGGCGTGACCAAACACCATTTTTCCGCAGGCGTTAAGGCGCAGCAGGGAATCGAGTTTTGAGGGTCTAACTTCGGGAGATGACCGTTGGAACAAGCGGTAATTGTCTATCTTCTTCTGAGCGGCGGTCAGTTCGGGGCGCCGGAAGAGCGGCAATCGGTCCAAGTTCTGGAGGATCGGTTGGAACAAGCTGTTTCGAATGCGCATGTCGGCGAATTTGATGGCGACGAGTTTGGCGAGGGCAAATGCACCCTCTATCTGTACGGGCCAGACGCCGAGAAGCTTTTCCTTGTGATTGAGCCTGTGCTGAAATCCTCGGCAGTGGCCGCCGGCGGTTACGCGATCAAAAGATTTGGCGCGGCGGTGGATTCAAACGCCAAGGAAGTCCGTGTCTCTTGGTGAGTCAGGCGGCGCATCTACTGCGAGATCAAAACATCCAGGTAGATGACGACCGCGGAGAGCAATCCAAACAGCGCGATCAGCAGATAGTCTGCTATCTGGTAAAGTTTCAGCGCCCGCCGGATGTCGGTGCTGTCGGCCTCGCGGCGGCCGCCTTCGCCCATATAGGCGTCCTCGACGATGACGCCGCCATAGCTGCGCGGGCCGGCGAGCGCCAGGCCGAGTGCGCCGGCCATTGCCGCTTCCGGCCAGCCGGCATTGGGCGAGCGGTGCTTTTTGGCGTCGCGCCGCACTGCTTGCCAGGCGTTGCGGGGATCGGCGCCGTCAACGAGAAAGGCGGCGGCAACGATCAGCAACGCGGTCAGCCGGGACGCCGGCAGGTTGATCCAGTCGTCGAAGAGTGCTGCCGCGCGGCCGAAGGCCTCGTGGTGCGGGGTGCGGTGGCCGATCATCGAATCGGCGGTGTTGGCGGCCTTGTAGGCCACGCCGCCGGCCAGACCGCAGACACCTGTCCAGAAGGCGGGCGCAACGATGCCGTCGGAGAAATTCTCGGCCAGGCTTTCGATGGCGGCGCGGCTGACGCCGGCATGGTCGAGCTTCTCTGGATCGCGACCGACGATGCGCGCAACCGCAATGCGGCCGAGCGCCAGCCCGCCGGTATCCAGCGAATCGGCCACCGCCTCGACATGTTCGGTAAGGCTCTTTTGCGACAGCAGCGACGAGGCCAGGATTGCCGTGATGATCATGCCGGCAGGAAAGAGCTGCCAGAGCAGGATTTGCACGATGAAGGCGATTGCCGCCGGCACCAGCACGATCACCAGCAGCGCCTGCACGCTGCGGCGGCGACGCAGCGCGTCGGAATCAGTGTCGCGGTTGAGCCTGAGGTCGAGAAAGGCTATCAGCCTGCCGAACCAGGTGACGGGATGGCCGACGGCACGGAACAGCCAGTCCGGGTAACCCAGGATGCGTTCGATGGCCAGCGACAGGAAAGCGATCAGGATCGACATGAAGCTTTCTGATGGAGCGATTACTGTGGTGGATCACGGTGGATCCCTTGGCCGGGCGAGGGCGCTCTTCCCTCACGCGCCACAACCTTTCGTCGATCTCTCGACAGGTATCAATCCGCACTCCTACCCGCTTTTCGAGCTGCCCGCCACCGCCCTGTCACGATTGCCGGAGGCCGCGCGCCTGTGTGAGCTGGCCAGGGTCGCGGCCGGCGCCTATGGCGCGCCTTCGGCCGAGAATGTGGCGGTCGCCCCGGGCACGCAGATCCTGCTGCCGCGCGTCGCCTCGCTGGTCAGCCCCGGCAAGGCGCTGGTGCTCGGGCCGACCTATGCCGAGCATGCCAGGGCCGCCGCGATTGCCGGCCATGCGGTGGCGGAGGTCGACGATTTCGAGGCGCTTGCGGGAGCCGAAATTGCCATCGTCGTCAATCCCAACAATCCCGACGGGCGCGTCGTGTCGCGGGAGAGGCTGCTTCGGCTTGCCGAGACATTGCGCGCCATAGGCGGTCTGCTGGTCGTCGACGAAGCCTTCATGGATGTCGGCCCGCACGCGGAAAGCCTGGCCGGCGATGTCGGGCGGGGCGGCATCGTCGTGCTGCGCTCGTTTGGCAAGTTCTTCGGTCTCGCCGGCCTGCGGCTCGGCTTCGCACTTTCCGATGCGGTGACGGTCGAAAGGCTTGAAACGCAATTCGGCCCTTGGGCGGTCGCCGGCCCAGCGCTCGAATACGGCATCCGCGCGCTTGCCGACAGCGGCTGGCAGGCCGGCATGCGGCGGCGGCTGGCGCAGGATGCGGCGCGGCTCGATGCACTGCTTTCGCGCTTTGGCGTTGCTGTCGCCGGCGGCACGACGCTGTTTCGCTATCTCCGGCTTGCCGATGCACCGGGGCTGTTTTCGACGCTCGGTGAGCGCGGCATATTGCTCAGGCATTTTTCCGAGCGTCCCCAGGTGCTCCGCGCGGGGCTGCCTGGAAGTCAGGAGGAATGGCAGCGGCTCGAATCGGCGCTTGCCGACTGGCACGCACGGCGCGACGATGGGTCGAAGGAGATCGCGCCATGATCCATATCTGTTCGCTGGCAAAGCTTGAGGAGACGGTGGCCAAAAGCGGCGCCGAGCGCGTGCTGTCGCTGCTCGCTGCCGGCACCGAGGTGACGCGGCCGGCCTCAATCGCGAGGGAAAACCACCTGCATCTGGTCATGCACGACATCGCGGTGGCGCAGGACGGCATGACCATGCCCGGCGAAGACCATGTGCGCAATCTGCTCGATTTCGCCCGGAAATGGGACCGCGCCAAACCCATGGTCGTCCATTGCTATGCCGGCATCAGCCGCTCGACCGCCTCGGCCTATATCATTGCGGCGGCGCTCGCCCCGAAGCGCGACGAAGTCGAACTTGCGCAGACATTGCGGAAGCTTTCGCCCTCGGCGACACCCAATCCACGGTTGATCGCCGTCGCGGATGCTCTGCTCTCACGACAAGGCCGCATGATCGAAGCGATCGAGGCGATCGGACGCGGCGCCGATGCTTTTGAGGGTACGCCTTTCGTGTTGAAGATCGACGGCTAAGGCGGCCCGCTATGCCAGCCAGTCGGCAAGCTTCGCCTTGCGCACATCCTTCAACAGGGTGATGAAGCCGTTGGCCTGATGCTCCGCCGTCAGTCGGCCTTTCTCGGCCGTGGCAATGCTGGCATCGCCGACCACGCCGTTGGGGTTGAGATCCCCAGCGATCCAGGCGAAAGCGTGCGTTCCGGTGTGGCGCAGCAGCGCAAATTCGGTTTCGGCGCGGGCGACCTTGGAGGCGAAATTGTCGGCCTTGGCCATGTCGACTAACTCCGGGCGAAAATGCAGCATCAACGAGGTCTCGACGTCGCCGCCATGGATGCCATGGCGGTCTTCCAGCTCGGTGTACATGCCGGCGGGGCGGCCGAAGCGCTGCCAGCTGGTCTTCACCGCCAGCATCCTCTCACGCACGCGCAGCTCGCGCGTGACGATGCCCATGATCTCTTCATTGCCGCCATGCGAGTTGACGACGATCAGTTTCCTTACGCCTGCGCGGGCAACGGACAGGCCAAGCTCGGTCCAGGCATCGACCAGGGTGGCCGCCGGCAGGGTGAGCGTGCCCGGCGCCTGCAGATGCTCGTTCGACTTGCCGACCGTTTGGACCGGCAGGATGCGGATGTCGAGATCGCCGGGCAGGCGGGCGATGACCGTCTCCAGCATGCCGTTCATGATCGAGGTATCGGTTGATACAGGCAGATGCGGGCCGTGCTGCTCGATCGCCGCCACCGGCAGCACGGCAATCGTCGCCTCCGGATCGATCGCGGCGTATTCGGTGGTCCGGTAGTCGCCCCACCAAACGCGTCTGTTTGCAACGGTCATGTCATGCCTCTTGACTGTGAGGGAGACCTAGCGCGCCAAACGTCGCCTGTCGATCACCCAGCCGCAATCGCCTCGACCTCGACCTTGAACTCCGGCCGCGCAAAGCCTGACACGATCATCAGCGTCGAGGCGGGCGCGGGGCTGGCAAACAAGCGGTCGCGGACGTCCATATAGGGCCGCAGAAAGGCGCGGTCGGTGACGTAGGCGTTTATGCGCACGATGTCGCCTAGCCCCAGCCCGGCTTCAGCCAGAATCGCCGCTATGTTTTGAAAGCAGAGCTCGGCCTGCGCGCCGGCATCCTCGGGGATCTGGTCGTCCGCCGTGATCGCGACCTGGCCGGAGCACAGAACCAGCCGCTTGCCTGGCGGCACCTCGACGCCGTGGCTGTAGCGGGCGAAAGGCGGCTTGATCGACTTCGGCGCGAGGTATCTGAACATGGCAATCTCCTGTCTGCGAGACCAGCCTAAGACGTGACCGATAGTACGTTCAAGATGTGGTGCATGGCACAAGGGCGATTGTGGACAGGCGTCCAAAAAATAGGCACGATGCCTCCCGCACAGCATGACCCGTCCGGTGTTGGCAGTGACTGCCGCGCAAGCAGGCGGCCCGGGCGGTGGCATGTGTCTTGCTTCTTGGATCAATGGTGTCGAGCCCGGCGCGTGACGCTCCGGAGCCAACAAAGGGTGGTGTCGATGTACGGAAAACAGAAGATTTCAGCGCTTGCGGTCGCGCTGCTTGGAGCCGGCACGTTCGGCGCGGCAGCAAACGAGAAGGTCACCTTCGGCACCAACTGGCTGGCCGAGCCCGAGCATGGCGGCTACTACCAGGCCGTCGCCGACGGCACCTACGCTGCATGTGGCCTCGACGTGACGATTTCGCAGGGAGGTCCGCAGGTCAGCGGGCGGCCGCTGCTGCTGGCCGGCAAGCTCGATTTCTACATGGGCGGCAATCTGCTGTCGGCTTTCGACGCCGTCCAGCAGGGCATCCCGATGCGCGTCGTCGCCGCCGATTTCCAGAAGGACCCTCAAGTCATCATGTCCCACCCGGGGCAGGGGCTGGACAAGTGGGAGGATTTGAAGAACGCCGACCAGTACATTCTCGGCGACGAGGGCGTCCAGACCTTCTTCCAGTGGATGGTCATCGAACTCGGTTTCGATGCCGCCAAGCGCGTGCCCTACACCTACAACACCGCTCCATTCCTGGCCAACAAGAAGTCGATCCAGCAGGGTTACGTCACCTCGGAACCTTTTGCGGTCAAGAAGGAAGGCGGCTTCGTGCCCAACCAGTTCCTGCTCGCCGACTATGGCTGGGACACCTATTCGACGACGATCGAGGTGATGCAGGACACGATCGACAAGCGGCCGGAGGTGGTCCAGTGCTTCGTCGATGGCTCGGCCAAGGGCTGGTACAACTACCTCTACGGCGACAACAAGGCCGCCAACGAGATGATCAAGAAAGACAATCCCGACATGAGCGACGAGCAGATTGCCTTCTCGATCGAGCAGATGAAGAAGTTCGGCCTGGCCGATTCCGGCGACACCGAAAAGCTCGGCATCGGCGCCATGAACGAAGACCGGATCAAGAGCTTTTATGACAAGATGGTCAAGGCCAAGGTCACGCCCGAGGGCATCGATATCAAGAAGGCCTATACGCTGGCCTTCATCAACAAAGGTGTCGGAATCGAGCTGAAGAAGTAATCGTGAAGCTGGAAAAGATGGCGCAGGCGCCCATGACGGCATCGGGTGAAGGCCCGATGCTGCTGACGCTGCGCCATGTCGGCAAGGTGTTTTCCAATGGCGTGACTGCATTGAGCGACGTCGATCTCGCCATCCGCGAGGGCGATTTTGTCAGCCTGCTCGGGCCGTCCGGCTGCGGCAAGTCGACGGCGTTGAGGCTGATCGCGGGCCTGTCGACGCCGACATCCGGTCAACTCGACTGGGGCGGTTCGATCGACCGCGCCAATATCGGCTTCGTCTTCCAGGAACCGACGCTGCTGCCTTGGGCCGATGTCTTCGACAATGTCTGGCTGCCGCTCAGGCTGAAAGGCGTGTCGCGTGCCAAGGCGGCGCCGGTGGTGATGGAGATGCTGGAGCGGGTGCACCTGACCGGTTTCGAAAACGCCGTGCCGCGCGAACTTTCCGGCGGCATGAAGATGCGCGTCTCGATCGCACGCGCGATGGTGACGAAGCCGCGCATTCTGTTGATGGACGAGCCGTTCGCCGCCCTCGACGAGATCACCCGCTTCAAGCTCAACAACGACCTTCTGGAGCTGTGGCAGGAAGAGCGCTTCACCGTCGTCTTCGTCACCCACAGCGTCTTCGAAAGCGTGTTCCTGTCCAACCGCGTCGTCGTCATGGCGGCGCGGCCGGGCCGCGTCCATGCCGAGTTGGCAATCGATGCCGCCTATCCACGCGACGAGGTGTTTCGCACCTCGCCCGACTATGCCGCGCTCTGCCGCCAGGCCTCGGACATCCTGGTCAACGCCATCAACACATCAGCCGGACCGCACCATGACGGCCATTGACCAGAATGCCGCAACGCTCGACGCGGAGGAGGCCGGCCGCGTACGTCAGGAGCGGCTGGAGCGGATCGGCCGGTGGGTCTTGCCGCTGGCGATCATGATCCTGGCGATCTGGCTGTGGGACCGCATCTGCGTGTGGAACGCGATCCCGCAATATATTCTGCCGCGCCCCGGCGTGGTGCTGTGGACGCTCTATAGCGATGCCGGGCTCCTGTTCTCCGCGCTGCTGGTCACGTTGCGCATAACCTTTCTCAGCCTGCTGCTCGCGGTCGTCGGCGGCGTCGGACTGGCGGTGCTGTTTGCGCAATCGAAATGGGTGGAGATGTCGTTCTTTCCCTTCGCCATCGTGCTGCAGGTAACGCCGATCGTGGCGGTCTTCCCGCTCATCAACATCTATGTGGACAACCAGACGGTGAAGCTTTTGCTTTGCGCCTGGATCGTCGCGTTCTTCCCGATCCTGTCCAACACCACGCTCGGCCTCAATTCGGTCGACCGCAATCTGCGCGACATGTTCAAGCTCAACGGCGCGACGCGCTGGCAGCAATTGCGCTATCTCAGACTGCCGGCGGCCATGCCGTATTTTCTAGGAGGCTTGAAGATCGCCGGCGGTCTGTCGCTGATCGGCGCCGTGGTGGCCGAGTTCGTCGCCGGCGCGCAGGGACAATCCTCAGGGCTCGCCTCGCGCATCATCGAGGCCGGCTACCGGCTCAACGCGCCAAGGCTTTTCGCGGCGCTGATCCTGATCTCGCTCACCGGCATATTGATCTTCCTGGTGCTGTCGCTGGTGTCGCATCTCATCCTGCGCCGCTGGCACGAGAGCGCGCTGAAGCAGGAGCGGTAGGGGGTTGGGTGACGTGATTGAGATGCTGGCGCGAAACACCCCCCTCTGGCCTGCCGGCCATCTCCCCCTCAAGGGGGGAGATTGGACGTCATCCGGGATTTCGCCAATTATCGACGTTGGAAGACGGGTGCTGTCGGAAAAGCTGCCAATCTCCCCCCTTGAGGGGGAGATGCCCGGCAGGGCAGAGGGGGGCGGTCCTTGATACCGACCTCTGGCTCGTACCATCTCACCAACGTCCGCCTTCACCGGTCGCTGACATCAGGTCTTGCCACCACTTACGACGCCGACGGTTTCGCGCTGGCCGACATTGCCGTTGCCGATGGCAAGATCTCGGCCATCGCCGCGCACTACAAATCAAAGGCGCCGACCGATGCCGTCGATCTCGCCGGCCGCATCATCCTGCCGTGCTTCGTCGACTGCCACACCCATATCGACAAGGGCCAGATCTGGCCGCGCAAACCCAATCCCGACGGCAGTTTCATGGGCGCGCTCAATGCCACCGGCGCCGACCGTGCAGCGCGCTGGAGCGCCGAGGACGTGGCGCGGCGCATGGATTTCTCTTTGCGCTCGGCCTACGCGCACGGCACCAAGGCCTTGCGCACTCATCTCGACAGCGTGCCGCCACAGGAGGAAATCTCCTGGCCGGTGTTCGAGGCGATGCGGGAGAAATGGCGCGGCCGCATCGAGCTGCAGGCGGCCTGCCTGCTCGGCATCGAAGGCGTGCGCGACAGAAAGTGGTTCGAGAGGCTGGCCAAGCGTGTGGCTGCGGCCAAGGGCGTGCTCGGCGTCGTCACCTATATGGTGCCGGATCTCGAAGAGCTTCTCGACAAGGTGTTCGCCGAGGCGAACAAGCACGGGCTCGATCTCGATTTCCACGCCGACGAGACCGACGACATCGCGGCGATCTCGCTGAAGAAGATTGCCGAGGCTGCACTCTGGAACGGTTTTGAGGGCAACATGCTGGTGGGACATTGCTGCTCGCTGGCGCGCCAGCCGGATCTCGACGTGCTCGACACGCTGGACAAGGTCGCCAAGGCCAAGCTTGCCGTGGTGTCGCTGCCGATGTGCAATCTCTATCTGCAGGACCGGCGCGCCGACCAGACCACGCCACGCTGGCGCGGCGTGACCTTGCTGCACGAGATGAAGGCGAGGGGCATTGCGGTCGCGGTCGCCTCCGACAACACCCGCGATCCTTTCTATGCCTATGGCGATCTCGACATGCTGGAGGTCTACCGCATGGCGACGCGCATCCTGCATTTCGACCATCCGGTCGGCGACTGGCCGCAGACGGTGGCGGCGACGCCGGCCAAGGTGATGCGGCTCGATGGTGTCGGGACACTGGCAGCCGGTGGCAGCGCCGATTTCATCGTCTTCAAAGGGCGGAGCTGGACGGAATTGCTGTCGCGGCCCGAATCGGATCGCATCGTCGTGCGCAACGGCCGAGCGATCGACAGGCAATTGCCCGACTATGCCGAGCTCGACGAACTGATGGTGGAATGATGGATGTTTCGGCGCTCAAACGTGATCTCGACGGGATAAAGCTCGACGACAATCCGGCCATCGTCCAGCAGAAGAGCCGCGACTTCTACTGGTACAGCCCGGTGCTGAAGCAGCAGCTCGACCACGTCACCGGCGACCTGATCGTGACGCCCAGGAACGAGGCCGAACTGATCCGCGTGCTTACCGCTTGCCACCGTCATGGCGTTCCGGTGACGCCGCGCGGCAGCGGCACCGGCAATTACGGTCAGGCGATGCCGCTATCGGGCGGCGTGGTTTTGAACCTTGCCGAGATGAACGAGATCAAGGCCATAGCGCCGGGCCGCGTCGTCACCGGGCCGGGCGCGATCCTCGCCGACATCGACAGAGCGACGCGCGCGCATTCCGGGCAGGAACTGCGGCTGTCGCCGTCGACCTACAACACCGCCTCGATCGGCGGCTTCATCGCCGGCGGCTCGGGCGGCGTTGGCTCGATCAATTTCGGCGGTCTGCGTGATTTCGGCAATGTGCTGCGCCTGCGCGTCGTCACTATGGAGGCGGAGCCGAAGGCGCTCGAACTCGCCGGCGAGGACCTGCACAAGGTCACCCACGCCTATGGCACCAACGGCATCATCACCGAGGTCGAGATGCCGCTGACTGCAGCCTATGAATGGATCGACGTGATCGTCGGCTTCGACGCTTTCATGCCGGCAGCCCGCTACGGCAACGCGCTGGCACGCCAGGACGGCATCCTGACCAAGCTGATCACGCCGATCGCCGCGCCCGTGCCGCAGCTCTATTTCAAGCGCCACCAGAAGTTCTTCCGGGACGGGCAAAGCATCTGCGTCGTCATGGTTGCCCGGCATGGGCTAGACGCGTTCCTCGCCTTCACCCGCCGCGCCGGCGGCGAAGTCATCTTCAATGCGGCGACGGCAACGGACGAAGAGAAAAAGGGCCTGCCGCCGGGCTTCGAACTGGCGTGGAACCACACCACGCTCAGGGCACTGCGGGTCGATCCCGCGATCACCTATCTGCAATCGCTCTATCCGTTTCCCAACCAGCTGGCGCTGGTGGAGAAGATGGACGCGATGTTTCCGAACGAGGTCTTTTCGCATCTCGAATTCGTGCGCCTCGACGGCAACATCACCTGCTTCGGCCTGCCGCTGGTGAAATTCACCACCGAGGCGCGGCTCAACGAAATCATCCGGCTGCATGAGGAGAACGGCTGCCCGATCTTCAACCCGCACCGCTACACGCTGGAAGAGGGCGGCATGAAGCAGACGGATGAAATCCAGCTCGCCTTCAAGCGCGAGACCGATCCGCAAGGCCTGCTCAATCCCGGCAAGATGATCGCCTGGGAAAATCCGGATTACGACTATCGCTCGGGCCGGACTTTTTTGTTCAAGGGTTTGCAGAAAGCAGAATGAGCAGAGGTTTGAGCTTGAGCACCCCCCTCTGTCCTGCCGGCACAGGCCCTACGCTGCCGCTTCGGGCGTTCGTCGTTTGGAAAGCCAAGCAATTGGCTTCCCATCGGCTTCGCCGACCACTTCTCACCCCCCGCAAGGGGGGAGATTGGCAGCCTGAACGCCGCGGCCAATCTGACACGCTGACAATTAGTGAAAGCGATGCGGCAGTCCGATCTCCCCCCTTGCGGGGGAGATGCCCGGCAGGGCAGAGGGGGGTGCCTCGCGCCCACCTCGCAAGCATTTCCCCATGAAAGTCCTCGTCCTCTACGCACACCCGGTGGAGACCAGCTTCAATGCAGGCCTGCACCGCACGATCGTCGAGCGGCTGACGGCCGCCGGCCATGAGGTCGACGATTGCGATCTCTATGCAGAGGATTTCGACCCCAGGCTGACGCGCGGGGAGAGGCTGGATTATCATAACCAACGCAGCCCTGCGGACCCGGCCGCGCCCTATGTCGAGCGGCTGCTCAAGGCCGAGGCGCTGGTGCTGTCATATCCCGTCTGGAACTACGGCTTCCCGGCCATCCTGAAAGGCTTTTTCGACCGCGTGTTTCTGCCCGGCGTGTCGTTCAAATTGGTCGACGGCAAGGCGCAGCCTTCGCTCCACAACATCCGCAAGCTGACCGCCGTCACCACCTATGGCGGCAGCCGCTTCCGCGCCATGCTGATGGGCGATCCGCCACGCAGATTGGTCAAGCGGATGCTGCGCGCGACGATCAGGCCCGGCGCCTCGGTGTCTTACCTCGCTCATTATTCGATGAACCTGTCGACCGACGAGACGCGGGCAGCCTTCATGGCCAAGGTCGCGGCCGGGATGGATGAATTCTGATGCGCGTGCTGGTGGTCTATTGCCATCCGGTGCCCGAAAGCTTTTGCGCCGCCATCAGAGATGCCGCAGTCGATGTGCTGAAGGCACGCGGCTGGGAGGTGCGGCTGCTCGACCTCTATGCGGAGAAATTCGATCCGGTGATGGGCTGCGAAGAGCGACGCGCCTACAATGAGCGGGCGCCGGAGGATCCGGCCCTAAAACCGCATTTCGAGCATCTCGCCTGGGCTGAGGCGATCCTGTTCATCTATCCGACCTGGTGGTACGGGCTGCCGGCCATGCTGAAGGGCTGGCTCGACCGGGTCTGGGCGACCGATGTCGCCTTCAAGCTGGGCAAGGGGCGCATCACGTCGCTGATGACACATGTCACCAGGGTCGGCGTCATTACCACCTGCGGCGCGCCGACCTGGTGGAGCGTCGTCGTCGGCCAGCCCGGCCGCAAGACCTTGCTGCGCGGTATGCGCGCGCTGTGCGCCCGCCGCTGCCGGACGTTTTTCCTGGCGCACTACCTGATGGACGCCTCGACGCCAAGGACGAGGGCGGCGTTTCTGGTGAAAGTGCGGGCGAAGCTGGAGCGGTTTTGAGCTTCTTCACCCTCGCCCTTGTGGGGAGGGTCGCGCAGCAAATGCCGCAAGGCGGCATTTGCGAAGCGGGGTGGGGGGTCTCGTAGGGCGCACCCCCACCCCGGCTCGCAATCGCCGCTTCGCTCCGACTGCGAGCCGACCCTCCCGACAAGGGGGAGGGTAAAAAGGTGCTACATCCTCGTCCGTTCCGCCTTGGGATCGTACATCGGCTTCAGCGATGCTTCCGCCGCAAAACGCTCGCCGGCGATCTCGATCTCGTAGGACGAGGCCAGCACATCCGCCTCGCTCTCGCCCTGGCAGGGCACATAGCCCAGTCCGATCGCGCCGCCGAGATGGTGGCCGTAATTCCCCGATGTGATCGGGCCGACGATCTTGCCGTCGCGCAGGATCGCCTCGTTGTGGAAGAGCAGGGGTTCAGGGTCTTTCAAACGGAACTGCACCAGCCGGCGCGACAGGCCGGCTTCTTTTCTCTTCAGCACCGCATCGCGGCCGATGAACTCGCCCTTGGCGGTTTTGACCGCAAAGCCGAGGCCGGCCTCCAGCACATTGTCCTCGTCGGTGATGTCGTGGCCGAAATGCCGAAACGCCTTTTCGAGGCGACAGGAATCCAGCGTGTGCAGGCCGCAAAGTTTCAGGCCGACATCGCCGCCGGCCTCGTCGATCGCCTCGAAGACATGAGCCGCCTGGTCGGTCGAGACATAAAGTTCCCAGCCGAGTTCGCCGACATAGGTGACGCGGTGGGCACGGGCGAGGCCCATGCCGATCTCGATCTCCTGGAAGGTGCCGAATGGATTGTTGTCGTTGGAGAAATCGTTGGGGCTGACTTTCTGGATCAGCTTTCGCGCATCCGGACCCATCAGGCAGAGCACGGCCTCAGCTGCCGTGACATCGGTGATGACTACGAATTCATCCCCGACATGCCGGCGCAGCCAGGCGAGGTCGCGTTGCAGCGTCGCGCCCGGCACGACGAGGAAGTAGGCGGTCTCAGATAGCCGCGACACCGTGAGGTCGCTTTCGATACCGCCGCGCTGGTTGAGCATCTGGGTGTAGACGATCTTGCCCGGCGCCACGTCCATATCGTTGGCGCACAGCCTTTGCAGGAAGGCACAGGCGTCGCGGCCTTCGACACGGATCTTGCCGAACGAGGTCATGTCGAACAGGCCGACCTTGTTGCGGACCGCCAGGTGCTCCTCGCGCTGGTTGTCGAACCAGTTCTGCCGCTTCCAGGAATAGCGGTATTCGCGCTCCTGCCCCTCTCGCGCAAACCAGTTGGCGCGCTCCCAGCCGGCGACTTCGCCGAACACGGCGCCGCGCGCCTTCAGGTGTTCGTGCAGGGGCGAGCGCCTGACATTTCTGGACGTTGCCATCTGCCGGTAGGGGAAGTGATCCGCATAGAGCAGGCCGAGTGTTTCGGAGACACGCTCCTTGAGATACCTACGGTTCTTCTGGAATGGCTGGGCGCGGCGGATGTCGACTTCCCAGAGGTCGAAGGGCGCTTCGCCGTCATTGATCCACTGCGCCAGCGCCATGCCGGCGCCGCCGGACGAGACGATGCCGATGGAATTGTAGCCGGTCGCCATCCAGTAGCCCGACAGCTCCGGCGCTTCGCCGAGATAGTAGCGGTCGTCGGGGGTAAAGCTTTCGGGGCCGTTGAAGAAGGTGTGAATGCCGGCGGTTGCCAGCATCGGCATGCGATTGACGCCCATTTCGAGGATCGGCTCGAAATGCTCCATGTCCTCCGGCAACTGGTCGAAGCAGAAATCCTCGCTTATGCCGTCCATGCCCCAGGGCTTGGCCACCGGCTCGAAGGCGCCGAGCATCATCTTGCCGGCGTCTTCCTTGTAGTAGGCGCATTCATCGGGAACGCGCAGCACCGGTAGACGACCGAGCCCGGGGATCGGCTCGGTGACGAGATAAAAATGTTCGCAGGCATGCAGCGGGATGGTGACGCCGTTCTGGGCGCCGAGCTCGCGCGCCCACATGCCGGCGCAGTTGACGACGATGTCGGCCTCGATCGTGCCCTGGTCGTCGCCTTGCGCCCACGACACACCGGTGACGCGACCGGCCTTGGTATGGACCTTGGTGACCTTCACATTCTCGACGATGGCGGCGCCACGCTGGCGGGCGCCCTTGGCCAGCGCCATGGCGATGTTGGCCGGATCGCACTGGCCGTCGAGCGGCAGATGCACGGCGCCGACCACATCGGACACGTTGAGATGCGGGTACATCTCCTTGACTTCACCAGGCGAAATCTCGCGCACATCGACATCGAAGGCGCGGGCGAGCGAGGCCTGCCGATAAATCTCGTGCTTGCGCTCCTCAGTCAGCGCCACGGTGATCGAGCCGACCTGGCGCATGCCGGTGCCGACTTCCGTTTCGGCTTCCAGCTTGACGTAGAGGTCGGCCGAATATTTGGCCAGCCGCGTCATGTTCTGCGAGCCGCGCAGCTGGCCGATCAGGCCGGCGGCGTGCCAGGTCGTACCCGAGGTCAGCTGCTTGCGTTCGAGCAGCACGATGTCGGTCCAGCCGAGCTTGGCCAGGTGGTAGGCGACCGAACAGCCGGAGACACCGCCGCCGATAATAACCGCGCGGGCCTTGGTGGGAATGCTTCTGGTCATGCGGCCTCGCGGCGATAGCCGGATGCGAAGCGGCGCAGGCGTTTTGCGGCTTCCTGAAGCACCGGCTCCGGTTGGCAGAGGCTGATGCGGATGTGGCCGGCAGCGGCCTTGCCGAAGCTGGAACCCGGCATGACGCCGACACTCTCCTGGTCGAGAAAGGCCCAGGCGAATTTCTCGTCGTCGGGCTCGACTGCGGAGATGTCGAGCATGACATACATGCCGCCCTCGGAGCCGTGCACGCTGATATTGTTCATGCCGCGCACGGCGTCGAGCAGGACGGTGCGGCGCGCCGCATAGCGTTCGGCGATCTCCCTGACGCCAAAGCGGTTCTCCAGCGCCTCGGCGCAGGCGATCGAGATGAAGGCCGGCAGGCCGTAGGTCGTCACCAGATTGAGATTGGTCAACAGCGTGATCATCTGCGCTGGGCCGGTCAGCCAGCCCATGCGCCAGCCGGTCATGCCATGGCTCTTGGACATCGAATTGATGACCAGCGTGCGCTCCGCCATGCCGGGCAGGCCGCGCGGCGAGATGTGCTCGCCGCCGCCGAGCGTCCAGTAGACCTCGTCCGACAGCAGCCAGAGATCGTGCTCGCGGCAGATCTCGGCCAGCTCTTCCAGACGCTCACGCGAATAGACGGCGCCGGTCGGGTTGTTCGGCGTGTTGATCAAAATGGCGCGCGTGTTGGGCTTGAGCGCCGCGCGGATCATCTCGGCGTGCGGCTGGAAACCGTCTCCGGCCGGCGTCTCGACGACGGTGAAGCTGGCGCCGGCGGCGCTGAAGGTGTTGGGATAAGTCGCGTAGTAGGGCGCCACCACGATAGCGTGGTCGCCCTGGTCGAGAACGGCCTGCACCGCCGCGTAAAGGGCGGCCTGACCGCCCGGCGTGGCGATCACCTGGTCGGGGCTCGTCTCGACCCCGGTGCAGGCGGTCGAGGCCGCCGCCATCGCCCTGCGCAGGCGCGGAACGCCGGGAAGCGGGGTGTAGTGGTGGTTGCTGCCGCGAACCGCCGTCACGCAGGCTTCGATGGTCTGGCTCGGCGTATCGAAATCATGGTCGCCGACCGACAGCATGATGATGTCCTGGCCCGCCTCCTTGCGGGCCCATGCCTCGGTGTGGACCTCCCAGCCATCCTTGCCCGAAGGCACGATGCCGGAAATGCGCGATGATGGTCTGGGCATCAGGATACTCCCGAGATTTCGTGGCCGGCCTGTTCGAGCCGGTCGCGCAAGGCGGCGGTGTGGGCAGGGCCGACTTCGCAGCAGCCGCCGACGATGGTGGCGCCAGCGGCGACCCAGCCGAGCGCCTGGTCGGCATAGGCATCCGGATCAAGGTCGTGGCGTGCGTGCAGCACTTCGACCGTTCCGCCATGCTTGAGCGCTTCGACAGAGGTGAAGCCATTGGCATAGGCGCCGACCGGGCCGCCGAGGGCAATCAATTCGGGCAGTGCCGCGGCGATAGTTTCTGGCCGGCAGCAATTCACCAGGCGCGCTGCAACCGTCAGGCCGTCGAGGGCGTCCGCCGCTGCCGCTATTGTTTCGCCGCTGCGCAGCCGCGCCGCGCCGTGATCGGCGAGCGTCCAAGATACCCAGACAGGTTTGCCGCTTTCCGACGCAGCGGTAACGGCCGCACGGCCTTCCTCGGCTGAGGCCATGGTCTCGCACAGGAACAGGTCGACGCCATCGGCCTGCTCTGCGACGATGCGGCGATAGATGTCCAGCGTCTCCTGGAACGATATGGTCAGCGCCGGCGCATAGCTGCCGAACAGCGGTGACAGGCAGCCGGCGATCGCTGCATCGCCTGCCTCGTCGCGTGCCTGTCTTGCCAATTCGATGCCGCGCTTCTGCAAGGGCTTGAAGAGGTCTTCTGCTCCTTCCCGCGCGAGCCGCTCCGGCGTTGCCGAATAGGTGTTGATGGTGATGACGCGAGCGCCGGCCCGGATGAATTCGGCATGCAGGTCACGCACCAGATCCGGCTCGTCGATCAGCACCCTGGCCGACCAGAGCGGCGTCAGCTCGGAGCTGCTGCGGCGGACCAGTTCCTGGCCCATGCCGCCATCGGTGAGAATGACTTTCTTCATGCTCTCAGTCTTTCGTTTTTCGGATCCCACAGCGGCTCGTCTTTCTGCACGACTGCCTTGAAACGATCGCCAAAAATTTCAATCTCGATCGCGGTATCGGGTTCAGCCAGGTCGGCGCGCAGCATGCCGAGCGCGATCGATTTGTCGATGCGATACCCCCAGCCGCCGGACGTCGTCTCGCCGACGATCTTGCCGTCATGCCAGAGCGTCGACACGGACGGCGCGTCGCAATCGCCTGGGTTTTCGACCACCAGCGTGACGAAGCGCTTCTTCACGCCTTGCTGCTTTTCGTTCTGCAGGGCTGCCTTGCCGCGGAAGTCGGGCTTGTCCCATTTGACGAAGCGCTCGAGCCCGCCCTGCAGGACCGTATAGTCGGTCGACAGGTCGCCCTTCCAGGTCCGGTAGCCCTTTTCGAGGCGCAGCGAATCCAGCGCATACATGCCGAACGGTTTCAGACCGTGTTTTTGTCCCGCCGCCCAGATGGCGTCGAAGATGGCGGCGGTGTCTCCCACCTTGGTGTGGATTTCCCAGCCGAGTTCGCCGGCGAAGGATACCCGCACCAGCTTCGCCCAGCGGCCGGCGATGGTGGTTTCCTGATGCGTCAGCCAGGGCAGCGAGAGATCCGCGCCACAGACATCGGCCAGGATCTTGCGCGAATTGGGGCCGGCGAGGATTTGCGTCGAATAGTCTTCGGTCCTGTCGGTGAGGGTGAAAGCCGCGTCCTTCGGCAGGCGCGACTTCAGCCATTCGAAATCGTGCCACTGCGCTACCGCCGCGGTGATCAGCGTCATCTGCTCTTCGCCATGGCGCACCACCGACATCTCGGTGACGATGCGGCCCTTGTCGTCGGCGAAATAGGCGAGGCCGATTCGGCCGGGCTTGGGCACCAGACCGGTGACCTGCAGTGCCAGCCATTCGGCTGCGCCAGGACCTTCGAGGTTGAAGCGCGAGAAGCCGGGCAGGTCGAGAATGCAGGCGGCGTCGCGCACCGCCAAGCATTCTTCGCGCACGCGGTGCTGCCACGGCCCGTCGCGGCGGAAGGTGAGTGTTGCTTCTTCCGACGTGTCGTCACCGGGTTGCGCATACCAGGTGGCACGCTCCCAGCCATTATAGGCGTCGAACTGGGCGCCGAGCGCCTTGATGCGATCGTGGATCGGCGACAGCTTGCGGTCGCGCCCGGCCGGCCAGGCATGGCGCGGGAACTGGATGGCGTATTCGTTGCCGTAGATCTCCATGCCCTTGGCGACGCTATAGTCGGGGGCGGCCGCAAAGCTGGTGAAACGGCGCGGATCGCAAGACCACATGTCCCATTCGGTCTGGCCCTGCGTAACCCATTCGGCCAGCACCTTGCCGGCGCCGCCGCCCTGGGCGATGCCGAAGGTGAAGACACAGGCCTCGAACGCGTTGGGAACGCCGGGCATCGGACCGATCAGCGGATTGCCGTCCGGCGCGTAAGGGATCGGCCCGTTGATCACCTTGGACAGGCCGGCAGTGCCGAGAATTGGCACGCGGGCTACGGCATCGGCAAGGTAGTGCTCGAGACGGTCGAGATCGTCGGGGAAGAGCTGGAAGGAAAAATCCTCCGGCATCGGGTCGTTGTGGGTCGCCCAATGCGCGCGGCAATTGCGCTCATAGGGGCCGAGATTCATGCCGTTCTTTTCCTGGCGCAGATAGTAGGAGGTGTCGACGTCGCGCAGCAGCGGCAGCTTCTTGCCCTGCTCCTTCGACCACGCCACCAGTTCGGGTATCTCCTCGAACAAGATGTACTGATGGCTCATCACCATCATCGGGACGTCGCGGCCGAACATTTTGCCGACTTCGGCGGCACGGTAGCCGGCGGCATTGACGACGATCTCGCAGCGGATTTCGCCTTGCGGGGTGACAACCACCCATTCGTCGTTCTCACGGCGCACGCCCGTGGTCGGGCAGAAGCGGATGATCTTTGCCCCCATGTCGCGCGCACCCTTGGCAAGTGCCTGCGTCAGCTGCGCGGGGTCGATGTCGCCGTCGTTTGGATCATAGAGCGCGCCTTTCAATTCATGCGTCTCGATGAAGGGATAGCGGCGCTTGATCTCATCAGGGCCGACAATGTCGATGTCCATGCCCTGGTAGCGGCCCATGCCCTTGGCGCGCTGGAACTCCTGCATGCGCTCCTTGGTGTGGGCGAGCCGCAGCGAGCCGGTAATGTGGTAGTTCATGGGATAGTCGACGGCATCAGCCAAGCCGCGATAGAGCTCGGTCGAATAGCGCTGCATGTTCATCAGCGACCAGGACGACGAGAAGGTCGGCACATTGCCGGCGGCATGCCAGGTCGAGCCCGATGTCAGCTCGTTCTTTTCAAGCAGCACGCAATCGGTCCAGCCCGCCTCGCAAAGGTGGTAGAGCGAGGAGGTGCCGACGACACCGCCTCCGATGATCACCACGCGTGCCGTGGTCGGCAAACCGGCCATATTCTTCTCCCAAACCTGAAGCGCGCTGCGCTTCTATTTTTTGCTTGATGCATGTCGTTGTCCCAAAACCGCTGCACACTTTTGGGCGACATGCATTCAATAAACAGGCGGCGAAACCACCCAGATGACCACGGCCGGCTCGCTGCCGGGATTGCGCCAGCGGTACGGCTTGCGCTCGAAGCGGAAGGAATCGCCTTCGACAAGACGGTGCCAGACGCCGGCGATCTCGATCTCGAAAATGCCAGAGGCGATGTAGCCGGCTTCCTCGGTCGGCCGCAGCTGCTCGCTCTTCATCTCGGCGCCCGGCGCGAAGATCGAACGCACCATCTCGAAACTACCGCCGAGATCGGGCGACAGAAGCTCCTCCACCAGGCCGGATTCGCTTGTGCCAAGCGTGCGCCGGCTGCCGGCGCGCACTACAACGCCGCGCTCCTTTTCGATCGGCACGTCGTGGCTGAAGAACAGGCTGAGTGGCACGCCGAACAGGTCTGCGAAGGCCCTGAGGTCGCCAAGCGAAGGGATAGACAGGCCGCGCTCGACCTGGCTGACCCAGCCGACGGAGCGACCAAGCTTCAGCGCGATCTCAGCCAGCGTCAGCCCGCGCGCCTTGCGCAGCGCACGGATGTCACTCGCCAGCAGGCGCTCGTCAGGTCCCTGCAATGTTTTGGGGATAGCTGGGGCCAAAACGCTCACTTGATGAAAAACTGGAAATGAATTTCATGAGAGCTCATGTCCGTGAAAAAATCAAGCGAATTTTCATGGACACACAAGATTTGCTTGCGCGATTTTGGCGGTTCATGCAAAGGCTCTGGCACGAGCGGCGGGTGTGGGAATGCGGGTCGGCGACCAAGGATTGAAATCTGCGCAAGGTCTTTTCCGATAGCCGGTTCGGCTTTCGAAGTGTGCGCAAAGGGACGGCCCATGCTGGAAAAAAACGGCCTGGCAGCGCATAACGCGGCTGTTGTCGACGAGGCGATCATCTCGCGCCGTTCAGTGCGCGCCTTCCTGCCCGACATGGTCGATGACGAGACGATCCGAGCCATTCTTGGCGTCGCCGCGCGCGCGCCTTCGGGCACCAATATGCAGCCCTGGCGGGTCTATGTCGTCAAGGGCGAGGTCAAGCAGCAGATCACCAATGCCATCCTGAATTCCGGTATCCGCGCCGAAAAGGCCGATTGGGACGAGTATCGCTATTACCCCACCCAGTTCTTCGAGCCGTATCTCACCCGCCGCCGCGCCAACGGTTTCGGGCTCTATGGGGCACTCGGCATCGGCCGCCGCGAGGTCGACAAGATGCGCGCCCAGCACGACCGCAACTTCGTCTTCTTCGACGCGCCGGTCGGCATGATCTTCACCATCGACCGGCGGCTGAACCAGGGCTCGTGGATCGACTACGGAATGTTCCTGCAGAACATCATGGTGGCGGCGCGAGGCAGGGGCCTGCACACCTGCCCGCAGGCCGCCTTCGCGCCCTATCACCGGCAGATCCGGCCGGTGCTCAACATCCCCGACGAGGAGATCGTCGTCTGCGGCATGGCGCTCGGCCTCGAGGATACGTCGAAACCCGAAAACGACTTCCGCACCGACCGCGTGCCGCTGGAAGAGTGGGTGACGTTCAGCGGCTAGGCCTCGGCTACCGGGGCCTTATTCCACGTTCATCTGCGCGCCATGGCCGCTGACATGGGCGCCGTCCTGCGGTGTCAGTCTGAGATAGGCGATCAGCGCGCACAAAGTGATGACGCCCTCGACCACGAACAGGATGCGGAAATCGTTGGTCACCGCCGGCCTGCCGCCAGCCAGGAACGACAACAGCGCCGCCGCCAGGCCGACGCTGATCGCCACCCCCAACTGCCACAGTATGTAGTAGAGCGCGCTGAAGCGGGCGAGCTGGTCGGGCGCGATGTCGGAATAGGCGAGATTGCCGGTCGAAGCCCATTGCGCCGAGCGCAGGACACCGAAGGCGAAGATATAGGCAAGCACGATCCAGACGGGCGTTGTTGCCTCTATCAAGGCGAAGCCCGCAACCATGGCGGCAACGATCGGCGTGTTGACAACCAGCACACGGCGAAAGCCGAAGCGGTTGAGCAGGCGCGGCATGAACACACGCATGATCAGCGAGCCGATTGCGGCAACGAAAGTCAGCGATCCCGCCTGCACCGCGCTCATGCCAAAGCCGAGCTGGAACATCAGCGGCAGCAGGAAGACGACCGAGCTGAGGCCGATCGTGTCCAGTCCGCCGCCTGTGAGGAAGGAGATGCGAAAGGTGCGGATGCGCAGGAGTTTCAGGTCAAGCAAAGGGTTGCAGGCGCGCAGGCAGTGGAAGGAGGCAAGCGTCAGGATGACGATCGCCAGCGTCAGCTCGGCCGCGATCATGCTGCCGGCGGCGTCTTTCGCCGCAAGCGAATCCATGCCGAAGACCAGCAGGACCATGCCGCTGCCGACCAGCAGGAAGCCCGGGAAATCGAACGGCGTGCGCACCGGTTTGGTAACAGTCGGAAACAGCGAGGCGGCAAGAACGGCCGCCGCCAGCGCGAACGGCACGTTGAAGAAGAAGATCCAGCGCCAGGAGATATAAGTCGTCAGGGCGCCGCCGACCAGCGGGCGACCAGCGGTCCGGACTGGCCGGCCAGCGAAATATACATGTTGATCTTCAGCGTGCGGCTGCGCGGGAAGGTCGACAGGATGACGACCTGGCCGAGCGTCCCCATCAAGGCGCCGCCGAAGCCTTGCAGCGCGCGGGCGCCGACCAGCGTCCAGATGTCGTTGGACAGGCCGCACAGCGCCGATGACGCGGCGAACACCAGCAAGCGAAGCAGTAGACATTGCGCAGGCCGAAGCGGTCGGCGGCCCAGCCGCCGAGCGGCATCGAGATGATCAGGCTGGCGACATAGACGGTGATCAACAGGCCGAGCTGCCTCGGCGGCCGGCCGAGGCTGTCGCTGATGCCGGGCAGGGCGGTGACCACGACATTCTGGTCGAGGCTGGTCATGAACACGCCGCAGGCGACCGTGAGCGGCAGCAGGAGCAAGGCTCTGGCCGACACATCGGCGCAATCCGTGGCGCCGGCGGATAGTTCTGCGGTCATGGGGATGTTCGAACCAAACGACGATGCCGACTCTGAGACGGGATCTTTTTAATCCCCTGGGCCGGTTGGGCCACGTTCCCCACCATGGGCTTCCATTGGAGCATTCTCTAGCGGCAGAACCGGCTGGCCTTGAGGCCAGAACGGCTTTTGGCCCTACTGAACCTCGTAGCCGACCTCCTCGCTGGCATGGCAGAGCGCCTTCCAGAACGATCGGGCGAAGGAGCGGAAGACATAGATGTCGAACTGGTCGGCGCCGGTGCGCTGGATCTGCGCAAAGACGTCGTGATGGGTGGTCGAACGGCCGGAGCCTGTGGGGAAGGCGGGCAGGGCGAAGTCGATGGCGAAGAATTTCGCCAGCACCCATTCGGCCTTAGGGCCGGCGATGCGGATAGCGGTGCGGCCATGCGACAGGTCGGTGATCGTGCCGATTGCCGGGGTTACGTCCCCGGCAAAACTCGCCGCCAGGCCCTCGGCCTCGTCGACGACTGTGAATTTTCCAGGCGCGAAACCGAACACGGCCTTGCCGTCCTTGGCGAGACCGCCGCCGGCGCCATCGGGCAAATCGAGGCCGGTGACCTTGCCGATCACGTCGATCAGTTGCTTTTCCGCGCCCGGCCACGCGGCCAGCTGCAGGATCGAGCCCGGCCGGGTCTCGGTCAGGATGACTTCAACGCCATGCTCGAAATTGCCGTGCGAACCCGGATGGGACACCGGCTCGAGCGGCGAGAGGCGCTCGGGTGATTGGCGTTCGGGTGATTGGCGCTCAGCCATGCATGCGGCTCCCGTCCGGGTCGTAGAAATGGTTGGAGACGATCTCGACCGGCCCGAACCGCTTGCGCAGCGGATCGGAGACGAATGCCCGGGTGCCATGGCGCGCCTTGCCGCCCTCGACCAAAGCCAGCGCGATGTGCTTGCCCAGCGCCGGCGAGTAGCAGCAGGCGGTGATATGGCCGATGGAGTCGTGCGGATTGGCTTCGTCCAGTTCCTCGACGAGGTGGGCTCCGCCATTGAACGGCCGATTGTCGAGCGAGACTAGGCCGACCAGCTGCAGCCGCTCGGGCGCGATCAGGCCTTCGCGGTCCATCATCGCCGAGCCGATGAACGGCTTCTTCTTCGACAGCATCCAGTCGAGATGCAGGTCGCGCGCCGTAGTGCGCCCGTCGATCTCCGCGCCGGTGACATGGCCCTTTTCGATGCGCATCGTGCCCAACGCCTCCAGCCCGTAGGTGACCAGGCCGAACGGCTTGCCGGCTTCGATAAGGGCTTCCCAGACATGGGTGCCGTAGCCGGCGCCGCAATAGACCTCGAAGGCCATTTCTCCGGAGAAGGACAGCCGGCAAATCATCACCGGCACGCCTGATATCTCGCCGCGCACGATGCCCATGAACGGCAGGGCTGTGTTGTCGACCGCGGTGCCGGTGACACAGGCGGCGAGGATGGCCCGCGCCTTCGGCCCGCCGATGGCCGCGCCCGCCCATTCGTCGGTTACCGAGGTGACGTGCACTTTGAGCTCCGGCCAGATGACGTCGAGGAAATATTCCAGATGCTGCATCACCTTGCCGGCGTTGGCCGTGGTGGTCGTCATCAGGAAATCCTGTTCGCCGAGCCGCCATGTGGTGCCGTCGTCGAAGGCCAGCCCGTCCTCGCGCAGCATCAGGCCGTAGCGGGCCTTGCCGACGGGGAGGGTGGAAAACATGTTGGTGTAGACCCGGTCGAGGAATTCGCCCGCATCCGGCCCCTGAACGGCGATCTTGCCCAGCGTCGAGACGTCGACGATGCCGGCGCTTTCGCGCGTCGCCCTGGCTTCACGGACATAGGCCTGCTCGACCGTCTCGCCGGCAAGGCCGTAGATCATTGGTCGATACCAGAGGCCAGCGGAATACATCGTTGCGCCATTGGCGAGGTGCCAGTCATGCATGGGCGTCAGGCGCTCGGGTTTCAGATCGCCGAAGCGTTCGGCGGCAAGCGAGCCGATCGACACCGCGGAATAGGGCGGGCGGAAGCGCGTCGTTCCGACTTCGGGGATCGGTTTGCCCAACGCCTCGGCCATGATGGCGAGGCCCGGAACGTTGGAGTTCTTGCCCTGGTCGGTCGCCATGCCGAGCGTGGTGTAGCGCTTCAGATGCTCGACGGAGACAAAACCTTCGCGATGCGCCAGCCGCACGTCTTCAGCAGTCACGTCATGCTGGAAGTCGACGAAGCTTTTTCCCTTGGCTTTGATCTCGAACACCGGCGCCGGATCGGGGTTTCCCGGGGCTGCTTCGACATCCGGCAAAGCTGCCGGCGCAGCCGCTCCGCCCGCGGCGGACAGGCCGGCTGCACGGCCCTCAGTGATGGCTTCGACGGTCGAAAAGCTGCCGTTGAAAGCGCCGGCGCCAATCCATTGCCGAGTCGGTTTCGGCGGCAGGAAGGCCTGGCGGGCAGGGTTCCATTCGGCTCTGGCACCGGCCTGGCTGGCGAGATGGATGGTCGGCGACCAGCCACCCGACATCAGCAGGCAATCGGCGTGGATGCTGCGGGCGTCACCGCTGAGCGCGCCCGAGGTCATGTCGAAGCGCTGCACCTTGAGGCCGGAGAGCGCCTTGCCGCCTTCGGTGGCGACCACGGCATGGCCGGAGAGGATTTCGGCTTCGGCCTCGGTGGCGAGGCTGCGCATTTCGGCCGAAAGCTCGGGGCGCACATCGACGATGGCGACAATAGCCGCCCCGGCCTTCCTCAGCGCCAGCGCCGAGCGATAGGCGCTGTCATTGTTGGTGAACAGCGCGATCCTGTCGCCGGGCAGCACGCCATAATCGTTAGCATAGCGCTCGGCGGCATGCGCCAGCATGACGCCCGGCCGGTCATTGCCGGGGAACACAAGCGGCCGCTCGAAAGAGCCGGTGGCCAGCACCACCGTCTTGGCGCGGATCGCCCAGTAGCGATGGCGCGGCTCGCCCTTGCCGGGCGTTTCCTTGTGGTCGGTGACGCGCTCGAGCGCGGCTAGCGTGTTGCCGTCGTAATAGCCCCACACCGTGGTGCGCGGCAGCAGGCGGACCGTGTCATGGCCTTCGAGCTGGCTGACGGCGCGCGCCGCCCAGTCGGCGGCCGGCGCGCCGTCGATGGCCTCGCCGGACCAGTTGGCCGAGCCGCCGAAACGCGGCTCGAGTTCGGCCAGGATGACGCGCGCGCCCTGGTCGGCAGCGGCCTTGGCGGCTGACAGGCCGGCCGGGCCGGAGCCGACCACCAGCACGTCGCAAAACGCGTTCATGCGCTCGTAGCGCGAGGTGTCGGCGGCAATACCGGCGCGGCCCAGGCCGGCGGCGCGGCGGATGAAATGCTCGCAGAACATCCAGAAGCGGGTGCCTTTCAGGGGGCCGAAGACAGGGCCCATGAAGGTCTTGTAGTAGAAGCCGGCGGCCAGGATCTTGCCGCCGAGCTGGTTGACGGCGTTGATGTCCCAGGCGAGCGAGGGAAAGCGGTTCTGGCTGACGGCCACCAGCCCGTCATAGATCTCGACCATGGTTGCGGCGATGTTGGGCTCGCGCACTTCGCCGCGCAGCACCGTCACCAGCGCGTTCGGTTCCTCGACGCCGGCCGAGAGCAGGCCGCGCGGGCGGTGGTATTTGAATGAGCGGCCGAAAAGCGTGACGCCGTTAGCAAGCAGCGCCGAGGCCAGCGTGTCGCCGGCATGGCCGGTGTAGGGCGTGCCGTCGAAGGTGAAGCGGATGGTGCGCAGCCGGTCGACGCGGCCGCCGGTCTCGGTGCGGCGCGGGCTCACGACTTGCCTCCGGCTTTGTGCCGGGCGGCGGCATTGTGGTCGCCGCGGGCGAAACCGGTGCTGGAAATCTCATGCGTGACCGTGTTGCGCACCATCCTCAGATGGGTGCGGCAGCCGCCCGAATGCTGCCAGATCTCATTGTGGTCGCCGGCCGGGTTCAGCCGATCGTAGACATAGGCGTTCCAGGCGTCGAGGTCCTGCGAGTTGGGCTGCGGGCGCTCGCGGTTGCCGTCGCCCTGATAGGTGAACTCGATGACGTCGCGCGGGCCGCAATAGGGACAAGTGATAAGCATTTGTTTGAACCCTAATGCAGCCGGGGCGTTGCGCCCTGGCCCTTGTCGTCAATCACTAGGCCGCGATAAAAACGGTCGAGCGTGAACGGCGCGTTGAACGCGTGCGGTTCGTCCTTGGCGATGGTGTATGCGAAGCACCAGCCCGAGGCCGGCGTCGCCTTGAAGCCGCCATAGCACCAGCCGCAATTGAGATACATGCCCGGCAGCGGGCCGGTGGTGATGATCGGCGAACCGTCCATCGACATGTCGCAGACGCCGCCCCATGAGCGCAGCATGCGTACACGCGCAAGGCCGGGAAACAGCGCCAGCATCTCGCTCATCACCTCATCGACGATGGGCAGGTTGCCGCGCTGAGCGTAGCTGTTGTAGCCGTCGATGTCACCGCCGTAGACGAGGCCGCCCTTGTCGGACTGCGACATGTAGAAATGACCCATGCCGAAGGTCAGCACCGTGTCGACGAAAGGTTTCAGCGATTCGGTGACGAAGGCCTGCAGCACATGGCTCTCGATCGGCATCCTGTCGATGCCGGCAAGCTGCATCACCCGTCCGGTGCTGCCGGCAACGGCCACGGCAACTTTCTTGCCGCGGATCTCTCCGCGCGTCGTTTGCACGCCGGTGATGCGGTCGCCGTCGCGCAGGAAGCCGGTGACCTCGCAATTCTCGACGATGTCGACGCCGCGTCGGTCGGCGCCGCGGGCATAGCCCCAGGCAACCGCATCGTGACGGGCGGTGCCGGCGCGCGGCTGCATCAGGCCGCCGACGATGGGAAAGCGCGCGGAGGCCGACATGTCCAGCGCCGGGACCAGGCGCGCGATCTCGGCGGTGCTCATCAGCTCGGCATCGACGCCGAGATGGCGCATGGCGTTGCCGCGCCTTGCCAAGTCGTCGAACTGGCCCGGCGTGTGAGCCAGATTCAGGCAGCCGCGCTGCGAGAACATGACGTTGTAGTTGAGGTCGTGCGAAAGGTTCTCCCACATCTTCATCGAATGTTCGTAGAAGCGGGTGTTGGACGGCAAAAGGTAGTTGGAGCGCACCGCCGTGGTGTTACGGCCGACATTGCCGGAACCCAGCCAGCCCTTTTCCAGCACCGCGACATTGGTGATGCCGTGCTCCTTGGCCAGATAGTACGCCGTCGACAGGCCGTGGCCGCCGCCACCGATGATGATGACGTCATAGGAAGCCTTGGGGTCGGGCTTGCGCCAGGCCGGCTTCCAGTCCTTGTTTCCCTTGAGCGCGTTCGTGAGAAGCGAAAGGGCTGAATATTCCGCCATTCTTCATGTCATCCCTAGAGCATGATGCCGAAAAGTGTGAAGCGGTTTTCGGACGACATCATGCTCTATATCTTTGATTTGTAGAGCCGGATGATTTCAGGTCCAACAGACCTGAAGCCATCCGGCTCGGGTGCGATGCGGCAGACTATAGAGCAGGCGGCGGGCGCAAAGCCAAGATTGCGCCATGGCTTTTCGACTGGCCGACTCCCGCAAGGCGCCCAACTGTCATGACTTCGCCACGACTTGCTCCACGGGATGAGCGTCTCTATCAAGGACCGCTTTAGAAGCGGCCTTGCCGCCCTTTGAGTCGCCACCATTATGCTTTTTCGCTTCTTTCGCCTGATCCTGGTCCTCGCGCTCGTTGCCTTGGCGCCGCATTCGTTCGGCGCGATGGCGCAGGGGCTGGGCCAGGCGCCTGCCGGGCTGGTCGCCGACCAGCAGAAAATCCTGCAGGGTTTGACGACGAAAACCGACGCTCTGGAGAAGAAAGTCCAGGAGGACGGCGTCGACGACACCACCCTCGTCGAGATCCGCCTGCAGCTGGAAGAGCTGTCGCGCGGTGCGCTGAACAGCGCGCTGGCGTTTCGTTCGCGGCTGGGAGAGATCAATTCGAGGCTCGAGCAGCTTGGCGCCCCGCCGGCTGCCGGACAGCCCCCTGAACCGGACATCGTGACCGGCGAGCGCCAGGCGCTGGCGTCGGAAAAGGCGGAGATCAACGCCGTCATCGCCGGGGCGCAGAACCTGTCGATTCGCATCAATTCGCTGATCGAGAAGATCGGTAATATGCGCAGCGAGCTGTTTCGCAGCGGCCTAACCAAGCGCTATGTGCTGTCCGATGCACTGAGCCCGCAGGTGTTTTCCGACGCAAGGGACGAATACGCCAATTTTTACAGGGCGGTGTCGTCGTGGCTGAGCTTTGCCTTCAAGTTCAAGTTCCAGGCGATGCTCGCGGCGACCCTCATGGCGCTTGCGTTGGCCGTGGTGCTTCTGGTCGGTGGGCGCCGCCTGTTTGGGCGCATCTTCGAGCCCGACGCGTCGGTTGAAGATCCGACGTATCTCAGTCGCCTGTCGGTGGCGTTCTGGTCGACCTTGCTGCCGACGCTGGCGGTCAGCGCCTTCCTCGCCTCGACGGTGTTCCTGTACAACTACTACAATGTGCTGCGCGGCGACATAGGCGTGTTCCTCAACGCTCTGGCAGCCGTCATCGCCATAGTGTTCTGTGTCAACCGCCTGACCAATGCGGCTCTGTCGCCCAGCATGCCGAACTGGCGTCTGATCCAGGTCGAGACCGGCCCGGCGCGTTGGCTGGTGCGGCTGACGACGGCCATGGCAGTCGTCATCGGCATCAACAATTTCCTGTCGATCGTCAACGACAAGATGGGCTCGCCTCTGTCGCTGACGGTGGCCAGGAGTTTTGTCGCCACCGTGATCGTCGGGGTCATCCTGATCCTGATGGCGCTGCTGAAGCCTTACAAGGACGTCGCTGGGCGCTGGCGCCGCTGGCCGGCCTGGCTGCGCTACACCTGTGTCGCGCTCGGCCTGTTCACGATTGCGGCGGCGCTGTTCGGCTATATCGGTCTTGCCATCTTCGTCTCGTTGCAGGTCGTGGTCACTGGCACCATCCTGCTCACCGCCTATATCGGCTTCCTGTCGGCGCGCGAGATCGGCGAGGAGGGTGGTTTCGCCGGCACGTCCATCGGGCGCTGGCTGAAGACCAATTCCAGCTATGAGGACACCGCGCTCGACCAACTCGGCCTCGTCGTCAGCGTCGCCATCAACCTGATGATCGTGCTGGTGTTCCTGCCGCTGATCCTGTTGATGTGGGGCTTCCAGCCCGGCGATATCCAGGCCTGGGGCTATAAATTGGCGACAGGCGTCACCGTCGGTTCGGTGACGATTTCGGTCACCGGCATCCTCACCGGCATCGTCGTCTTCATCATCGGCTATTTCCTGACCCGCTGGTTCCAGGGCTGGCTCGACGGCTCGGTTATGGCTCGCGGCAAGGTCGATACCGGCGTGCGCAACTCGATCCGGCTGGCGGTCGGCTATGCCGGCGTCGCGCTCGCCGGCCTGGTCGGCATCTCGGCGGCGGGCATCGATCTTTCCAATTTGGCGCTCGTTGCCGGCGCACTCTCGCTGGGTATCGGCTTTGGCCTGCAGAATGTCGTGTCCAACTTCGTGTCGGGCCTGATCCTTCTCGCCGAGCGGCCGTTCAAGGTCGGCGACTGGATCGTCGCCGGCGACACATCAGGCACGGTCAAGAAGATCAGCGTGCGCGCCACCGAAATCGAGACCTTCCAGCGGCAATCGGTGATCCTGCCCAATTCGAACCTCATCAACAACGCCGTCGGCAACTGGACGCACCGCAACAAGCTCGGACGTGTGGAGATCAAGGTCGGGGTCGCCTATGGCAGCGACGTCAAGCGGGTACACGCGGTCCTGCTTGAGATTGCGCGCGGCCATGCGCTGGTGCTGAAGAACCCGGAACCCTTCGTGCTGTTCACCAATTTCGGGCCGGCAGCACTCGAGTTCGAGATCCGCGTGTTCCTGGCCGATGTGCTGAACGGCGCCATCGTTCAGAACGATATCCGCTTTGCCGTTCTCGATGCTTTTGACGCCGAGCACATAGAAATCCCCTCGACGCCGCGCGCCGAGGTCAAGGTCAAGCAGACCGACGCATGGCCGATCGACGACGACAAGATCGAAGTCGAGTTCGCCGAGAAGGAGCAGGCGGAGGCCAGAGCCGCCACCGAGGCGAAGCGGCTGGCCAAAACTGGTCGCAAGGCCCGCAAACCCGATCCCAGCTAGGCCCCAAGCTCCTCCCAAACCGATTGCGGCATGAATGCGGCATTCAGTTGCGGTTCAGCTTGCATCTCATATAAGCTCACATGCAAAGGCGAGAATGCCTTGCGAAATGCAACAGAGGCGGTGTGGAAACACCGATATTGCAAAATGTGGAAGTCGCTCGTCGTCGCCATCGCTCTTACCGCAGCGAGTGGCTCGGCCTTTGCCGCCAGCGCGGTCAACAAGGATGCTGAGACCCGTACGCTGATCGTGACGGAAGGCGGCGGCAAGACGGAGTTGGCGCTGGCCGCTGGCGAAACCGTGGAATTCTGCCCGAACGGCTGTTTTGTCACCTTGCCCAATGGTGACCTCGAGGCCCTGACCGGCTCGGAAACGGTCGAAATCTCGGGTGGCATTGCCCGCATCAAGTAAAGTCGGGAGGCAGATGTAGTAGAGGCCGGGCAATGCCCGGCCTTTTATTGTTCGCGGTAGCGATTGCTTAACAATGACGCGGGAAATATCGTGGCGCCTACCGGCTGCAACCGTGCGTTTTAACGTTCAATACGCCGTTCCGCCGCTATACCGGTGCGAAGACGCCGAAACACGGCGCAACCGGTTATGAATAGGGCAGAACGGACATGGATGCGCGGTCGGACAAGAACGCAATCCCGCTTGCGGTCGACCTCGACGGCACGCTGATTGCGACCGATCTTCTTTGGGAAGGCCTGTTCATCCTGCTCAAGAAGAATCCGCTCTATGTTTTCCTGGTTCCGTTCTGGCTGGCCGCCGGCCCGGCGCGGCTGAAACAAGCGATCGCAGACCGCATCGACATCGATCCGGCCTCGCTGCCCTATCGCGAAGCGCTGCTGCAGCGGCTGCGCGCCGACCATAGCGACGGACGCAAGATCGTGCTGGCGACCGGTACGCCACGCAAGTTCGCCGAGGCGATCGCCGCGCATCTGGGCGTCTTCGACTATGTGCTGGCGACCGACGGTCCCCACAACATGACCTCGGGCCGCAAGCGCGACGCGCTCATCGCCGCCTATGGCGACGGCGGTTTCGACTATGCCGGCAACAGCCGGCACGACCTCAAGGTTTTCGGAGCCGCACGCAACGCCATCGTCGTGGCGCCCGACCGCCATGCGAGGCGCTGGCAGGCCGCGCATAGCGCCGAAAGGATGCCGGCGCCGAAAAGGACATTGAAGACATTCGTCAAGATGCTGCGGGTGCATCAGTGGCTGAAGAATTCGCTGATAGCGGTGCCGATGGTGCTGTCGCATGAATACTTCAACATCAACATGATCTGGCAATGCCTGCTGGCGTTCGTCTCCTTCAGCGCCGTGGCTTCCGCCATCTACATCCTCAACGATTTCTTCGACCTTGCGCTTGACCGCAAGCACCCGACCAAACGCAACCGGCCTTTCGCCAGCGGCGCGCTGTCGATACCGTTCGGTCTCGGCGCGATGGCCGCTCTGCTGACGATCGGCATCGCCGCCGGGCTTCTGTTGCCGATCGAGTTCCTGGGCGTGCTCGCCGGCTATCTGGTGGTGACCACAGCCTATTCGCTGTCGTTCAAGCGCATGCTCCTGGCCGACGTACTGACGCTGGCGGGGCTCTACACAGTGCGTGTGCTGGCAGGTGCTGCGGCGACCGGGGTCGAAGTCTCGTTCTGGCTGCTCGCCTTCTCGATTTTCTTCTTCCTGTCGCTGGCGCTGGTGAAGCGCTATGTCGAACTGCGCACCACAGCCATTCCGGTGGGCGAGCGCATTGCCGGTCGCGGCTACCGCATCGAAGATCAGGAGATCGTCGCCCAGGCGGGCATGGCGTCGGCCTTCTCCTCGGCGCTGGTGCTGGCGCTCTACATGGACAGCGTCTCCGTGCGCGAACTCTATCCGCATCCCAGGCTGGTCTGGCCGCTGGCGCCGATCGTGCTGTATTTGACCATGCGGGTCTGGATCCTGGCGCGCCGCAACGAGATGAATGATGATCCGGTCATCTTCATCATTCGCGACTGGCGAAGCCAGATCGTCGTGGTGATCGGCGCCGCCCTTCTGGTCGCGGGAGGCTGGTAGGGCATGGCCGGCGAACGGTACCGGAGTTTTGGCCTCGCCACGCCGGCCGCAAAGCGAGCCATCGCGGCCGACGATGCCATCGCGCTGATGCGAAGCGGCAAGGCGACAAAGAACGCTCTGCTCGCCTATGGCAATGGCCGCTCCTACGGTGATTCCTGCCAGAACGGGCCAGGTGCGGTCGTGGACATGCGGCCGCTGAACCGCATCGGCGCCTTCAATGCCGAGACCGGCCTGCTCGAGGCGGAGGCCGGCGTGTTCCTCTCCGATATCATTGCGCACACTGCACCTTACGGTTTCTTTCCGACTGTCGTCCCAGGCACCCAGTTCGTCACCCTTGGCGGCGCGATCGCCAATGACGTCCATGGCAAGAACCATCACCGGCGCGGCACCTTTGGCTGCCATGTCGAGTCGTTCACGCTGCTGCGCTCGGACGGGCGGACCTACACCTGCTCGGCAACCGACAATGCAAGGCTGTTTGCGGCGACGATCGGCGGCATGGGGCTGACCGGCCTGATCCTGTCGGCCTCGATCCGGCTGATGCGGGTGCATTCGCTCGATATCGCCGAGAAGGTAACGCGGTTTGCCGATCTCGGCGAATTCTTCGAACTGGCCGAGGCCGCCGACCAGGCCAATGAATATGCCGTCGCCTGGATCGACCAGCTTGCCGGCGGCCATGGCCGCGGGCGCGGCCTGTTGTTGACAGGCAATCATGCCGAGTATGGCTCGCATGCGGCGTCTCGCGCCGGCTCCCGTTTTTCAGTGCCGTTCCAGCCGCCGTTCAATGTGCTCAACCGGCCGTTCCTCACCGCCTTCAACGCCGCCTATCGGTGGAAGAAGGGGCGCTCGCCGGGGCCGAGCCAAACCGGCTACCAGGGCTTTTTCTTTCCGCTTGATGGTGTCGGCGACTGGAATCGGCTGTATGGCCCGAAAGGTCTCTACCAGCACCAGAGCTTGGTGCCGGAAAATGTCGCGCGCCAGACCGTGCCGGCGCTGCTCGAGGCGGCGCGACGGGCCGGGCAGGGCTCTTTCCTCACCGTGTTGAAGCGCTTCGGCTCGATCCGCTCGCCGGGGCTGCTGTCTTTTCCGCGGCCAGGCTTCACGTTGACGCTGGATTTCCCCAATCGCGGCGACAGGACGCTGGCCCTGCTCAGCGAACTCGACGGCATCACGGTCGCGGCCGGCGGCGCGGTCAACCCGTACAAGGATGCGCGCATGGGCGCTGATACTTTCGCGGCCTCCTTCCCGAATTGGCAGCGGCTTGAAGCGCTGCGCGACCCGGCGTTCGTGTCCAGTTTCTGGCTGCGGACGGCGAAAAAGCTCAACGTCCGGCCAGGGCGTGTCGAGGCAGCTGAATAGGTACAATCCGAATAAGTCATGGTGAATAGATCGTAATTTCCGTGGTTTACTCAAAGCATTGTCGTGACTTCATGAAATGTTTGCAGGTTCGTAATACGACCGTTGCGAGTGGCGGGTGCAAAATATGAAATACATCGTCTTCATTCTGTTCACGGTCATGACCAATGCCGCCGCGCAGCTGATGCTGAAGCAAGGCATGATGTCACTCGGGCCGATTTCGTTCGAAGGCACCAATCCGCTGTTGAGGCTGTTGCAGGTCGTTTTCAGCCCATGGGTGTTTCTCGGCCTGTGCACCTTCGTCATCTCGATGGCTTCGCATCTCTATGTGCTGTCCAAGGTCGAGCTCAGCTTTGCGTATCCGTTCCTCAGCCTTGCCTATGTCGCGGTTGCGATCTTCGCCTATTTCATCTTCCGCGAGGACCTCAATGCCTGGCGCATTGCCGGCATCGCCTTCATCTGCGTCGGCACCGTGCTGATCGCGCAAAGCGGTCGAGACTTGGGCGGGCGCGGGCATGACGACCAAACCGCTTCCATCATCCCCGACAAGATCCAGACAAACGAGATCGTTCGATGAGACATGTTATTTTCGGCGGCGACGGCTTCGTCGGCCGTCATCTTGCCCCGAAGCTTGTGGCCGATGGTGAAGAGGTTGTCGTTGCCGACATCGTCAAGAGCGACCTGACGCACTATCGCAACGTTCGCTTCGTCACCTGCGATGTCACGGATACGGCCTCGGTGGCCAACATCGGATTGAAGGCCGACGACATGATCTACAACCTGTCGGCCAAAATGCTGTCGCCGATCCAGGTGCGGGCCAAGCGTCACGACTTCTTCTTTCCGGTGAATTTCCACGGCACCGAACACATCATGCAGGCAATGGACAAGGCCGGCGCGTCCAAGCTCGTCCACTACACCACCGACATGATCTACGGCCATACGGTCACCCAGCCGATGACCGAGGAACATCCGGTCGCGCCGCTCGGCGAATATGGCTGGTCGAAGCAGAAGACCGAGGAACTCGCCGCGCAATGGCGCAAGCGCGGCATGTCGATCTCGCTGTTTCGCCCGCGTCTGATCATCGGTCCCGGCCGGCTCGGGATCCTGGAAAAGCTGTTCAAACTGATCGACTGGAATTTTCCTGTGCCGATGATCGGCTCGGGCAAGAACCCCTATCAGTTCATCTCGGTGTTCGATTGCGCGGAAGCTGCCCGCTCGGCCTGGAAGGCAGGCGTGCCCAACCAGGCTTATAATCTGGGCTCCCTCAATCCGCCGCCGGTGAAGAAATTGCTGGGCGACCTGATCAAGCATGCCGGCTCGAAATCGCTGCTGATCCCGACGCCGGGCTGGGCGGTCAAGCGCACTCTCGACCTGCTCGATCTCATGAACATGCCGATCATGGATCCCGAACAATATCTGATCGCCGATGAGGAGTGCGTGCTCGACGTATCCAAGGCCGAGCGCCAGCTCGGCTGGGTGCCGCAATATCGCGACGAGGACATGCTGATCGCCGCCTACAGCGAATACCGCGCCAAGAAAGACGGGCTTGCCGTCACCGCCAATCATGTCCCCGCCGAATAAGTGGGACGACCAGGAGAACTCCGAAATGACCGTCATGGCCAAGCCTGAGCAGACGAACGCGCGCACCATGGTCGGCGCGCCGGCGTTGTCGCCTACCGCCATCGCCAAGCCCGACCTGATCAGCGTCGAGCAGGCGAAGGCGATGGATGTCGCGCGCATGACCGACCTGTTCAAGGCGCATCTCAATCCGGGCCAGCTGCATTTCATGAAGCTGCTCGGCTTCCACAAGATCAAGATCGAGCGTGCCGAAGGCATGTTCTACATCGACCAGAACGGCCGCAAGATTCTCGACTTCTTCGGCGGCTTCGGTTCGCTGGCCTTCGGCCACAACCATCCGCGCATCCTGGAGGCCCGGCGCAAATTCCAGGAGGAGAAGCGCCAGGAAATCGCCATCGCCTTCATGTCGCAATATGCATCGGCCCTTGCGCACAACATCGCCAAATGCTCGCCCGGCGATCTCAACATGGTGTTTCTGGGCTCGTCGGGTTCGGAAGCGATGGAAGCGGCGGTGAAGCTCGCCGAGCGCGCCGCCGGGCCGAAGAGGCCAAAAATCGTCTATGCCGAGAATTCCTTCCACGGCAAGACCAAGGGCGTGCTCGGCATCACCGACGGCCAGCTCTACCGCGCGGACTTCAAGATGGCTGAGAACACCGTGCGCATTCCGTTCGCCGATATCGAAGCGGTCGAGCGGCTGTTCCGCTCCGACCCGGAGGTCGGCGTCATCGTACTCGAGACCATCCAGGGCGGCGGCGGCATCATCCAGGCCGAGGCCGAATACTGGCAGAAATTGCGCGCGCTCTGCGACCACTATGGGGTGCTGTGGGTGGCTGATGAAGTGCAGTGCGGCTATGGCCGGTCCGGCCGCTTCTACGCCTTCGAACATTATGGCGTCGTGCCCGATGTGACGGCGCTGGCCAAGTCGCTCGGCGCAGGCAAGGCGGCGGTCGGCGCGATGGTCGCCCGGCGCGAGGTCTATATGAAGGCCTATGGCACGCCGAAGACGGCGATGATCCATGCCATGGCCACCTTTGGCGGCATGGGCGAGGCCTGCGTCACCGCGATCGAGGGCATCAACGTGCTCTATGATGAGGGGCTGATCGACAACGCCGCCACTGCCGGCGACTATCTGCTGCAGCGCCTGCAGGCGCTGAAGGAGAAGTACCCGAAGATCATCAAGGATGTGCGCGGCAAAGGCTTTATGGTCGGGCTCGAGTTCCACGACTTCTCGCAGACCTTGCCGATGGTGCTACGTCCGATCGTCAGCGTCCTCGACGACAAGCTGAAGGGCTCGCTGTCGGGCTTCGTCGGCGCGCTGTTGCTGCGCGACTATGACGTGCTCGTCGCCTTCACCGAATACAATCGCAACGTCATCCGTCTCGAGCCGCCGCTGATCTGCCAGCGCGAGCATGTCGACCGTTTCGTCGATGCTTTCGATAGCCTGCTGTCGCGCGGCATTGTGGGAATCGTGAAGGATTTCGTCAAAAGCCAAGTCCGTTAAAAGAAGTCCGTTGAGCGAAGTCCTGAGTCCGACAATGCTGAGCAAGTCTCCCGCCCCGCAAAACACACTCGACCGGCTGACCGCGGCCGCTCTCGCGTGGGGCGAGGGGACTTATGCGCGATGGGCCGCGCCAATCGGCGCGATCGCGTTTTCGCTCTATATCCTGCTGACAGCGTTTACCGCCTGGACGATGCCCGATGCCAATTGGGACATGCTGCCTTATCTCGCAATCGCCGAGGAGGGCGCTTACCCAGATGCGCAGGCGCTGCATGACTATGCCTACAGGACGGTCCAGGCCGGCGTTTCGGCCGCCGATTACAAGGCGCTGACAGACGATGGCGGCGGCTTCCGCAGCCATATGGCGCAAAATGCCGCCGACTTTCACTCGCTGCTTGGCATGTACCGGATCAAGTTCCTCTACGCCGAGATTCTTTCGACGATGAGTTCGGTGATGTCGCCTGTCGAGGCGATGCGGGTGCTGCAGGTGGTCTCGGTGCTCCTGTTCGGGATGATCACGCTGCTGTGGCTGCGAACCGAAGGCGCGCTGGCGCTGGCGCCGGTGGCCGGCGCGGTACTGATCATGGCCGATTTCGGCGACGCGGCGCGCGCCTCGACTCCGGATCTGATGTGCTCGGCCCTGTTCCTCGGCGGGCTGTTTGCCTATGTGCGCGGCCGCGAGGCAGCGACCGCTGTCCTGCTTTTCCTGGCCTTCATGGCGCGGCCGGACAACATCGTGTTCCTGGCCATTTTCGCCGTGCTGCTGCTGGTCTTCCGGCAGCGGGCGTGGGGCGCGCTGGCCGGCTTTGCCGCGTCCTTCGTCGCCTATTTCGCGATTTCGCACTGGGCCCAGCATCCCGGCTGGTGGCCGCATCTGTGGTTCTCCAGCATCGAGCAGCACTACAATATGGATGGCTTCGAGCCGCCGTTCTCGGTTGGCGCCTATCTCAAGGCGTTTGCCGCATCCTTCATTCGCGCCATCAGCATCAACAGCTGGGTCGGGGTCTCGGTTCTGGCGCTGGCCGCGTGGTTTGCGCTCGGCCGCGCCGGCTTCCGGCTCGATCGTCGCGCCGGCATCCTGCTTGCAGCGCTGGTGCTTGGCGTGCTGGCGAAATTCACCGTCTTTCCGATCCACGACACCCGCATCTACTTCCCGAACCTTCTGCCGCCCTACCTTTTGCTTGTCGGCCCGATCATGGCGCTGTGGGCGTCGGCAAGCCTGAATGGAAGGCGGCCCATCGCCATACCTGGAGATAAGCCATGAGTTCCATTTCCGGGCTGGCGCGCATCGCCCTTTCACTCGGCCTGCCTGCCGGCCTGCTTGATCGCGGGCCGGCGTTGCGTGGCACGAAATTCCTGGCCAAGGCGGCGCTGAAGGCGCGGTTTGGCGGTGGGCAATCCTTCCAGATGGTCAATGTCGGCGCTTGCGACGGCGCGCTGTTCGACGACGTCACGCCGTGGCTGCACCGCATTCCGCGGGCGCGGGCCGTGCTGGTCGAGCCGATCCCGTACAATCAGAAGCGGTTGCGCGCCAACTATCCCGACACGGAACGCTTCGTCGTCGAACCGGTCGCGGTGACAAAAACCAAAGGCACGATCACCGTCCACACTTTCGATGCCGCGGCACTCGAGGCCGGCACGCTGCCGGTCGAGTTCATCGGCTGCTCATCGGTCACCGACACCAATCTGATGTCGGGCAAGAATGCCTGGGGCGAGGCCGACGCCAATTTCAACAAGTTCGCGCCGCACCTCAGGGATATCGAAGTGCCGTCGGAAACGCTGCAGACGCTGCTCGACCGCAACGGCATCACGCATATCGACGCCTTCCTGGTCGATTGCGAGGGCGCCGACTGGATCGTCTTCGAACAGCTCGACCTCAAGCGCTACCGCCCCGGCATGATCAAGGTCGAGGTCGGCGCGCTGCCGGCGGCTGAAATCGGCGAGGTCGTGGTCAAGCTCAAGACATCAGGCTATCAGGTCGGCTTCCAGGCCGAGGACATCTGGGCCTTCGCCTGAGATAGATCGCCACTGGCGGCACGCCGGCGCGCCGGGTCGCGTCGCATCCGCGACGTGTCGCAAACAGGCGGTAGCTCCATCCACGTCCTCTGCATATTGTGCGCCATTCGAACGGGCGCGGACGCGCCCGCTTTATCCCCTTGGAGTCGCGGCAATGGCAGAGTTTCCGAAACAGGCGAAGGTCGTCATCGTCGGCCTGGGTGGCATTGTCGGCGCATCGATCGCCCATCACCTGATCGAACGCGGCTGGACCGACATTGTCGGCATCGACAAATCGGGCATCCCGACCGATATCGGCTCGACCGCGCATGCCTCGGACTTCTGCTACACCACGAGCCATGATTTCCTGTCGTGCTGGACGACGCTCTACTCCATCGATTTCTACGAAAAGATGGGCCATTACGCCCGCATCGGCGGTCTCGAAGTGGCGCGCGTCGGCGACGACAGCCGCATGGACGAGATCAAGCGCAAGATCGCCTCGGCCAAATCCTTCGGCACCCGCGCCCGGCTGATCGAACCGGCCGAGATCAAGGAAAAATTCCCGCTGATCGAAGAGTCCATGGTGCAGGGCGGCCTGTGGGATCCGGACGCCGGCCTGGTCATCCCGCGCTCGCAGACCGTCGCCGGCAAGCTGGTCGACCAGGCGGAAGCTACGGGGAAACTCAAATCCTTCGCCAACACGCCCGCCAAATCTCTCATCGTCGAGGAAGGCCGCATCAAGGGCGTCGTCACCGACCGCGGCACGATCATGGCCGATTATGTCATCGTCTGCGCCGGCATCTGGGGCCGGCTGATCGCCGAGATGGTCGGCGAAGACCTGCCGGTGATGCCGATCGACCATCCGCTGACCTTCTTCGGGCCTTACAATGAGTTTGCCGGTACCGGCAAGGAGATCGGCTGGCCGCTGCTGCGCGACCAAGGCAATTCGGCCTATATGCGCGACACCGGCGATCCCAAGACCGCCGAAGGCGGCCAGATCGAATGGGGTTACTACGAAGAGACCAATCCGCGTCTTTGCCATCCGCGCGATTTGCTGGAAAAGGATCAGGCGCGGCTGTCGCCGTCGCAGCGCGATCTCGACATGGAGCAGATCCTGGCGCCGCTGGAGCGCGCCATGGAACTGACGCCGATCCTGGGCGAACTCGGCTACAACGAAAGCCATTCCTTCAACGGCCTGTTGCAGGTGACCGCCGATGGCGGCCCGTCCATGGGCGAGAGCCAGAAGGTGAGGGGCCTCTGGTACGCCGTCGCCATCTGGGTCAAGGACGGCCCCGGCATGGGCAAGCTGATCGCCGACTGGATGACGGACGGCCGCACGGAAATCGACCATCACGCCATCGACTATGCGCGCTTCTATCCGCACCAGACGAAAGAGCAGTTCATCTGGGATCGTTGCACCGAGACGGCGATGAAGGTCTACAATCCGGCGGTGCATCCGCGCGAGCCGTTCTCCAAAGGTCGCAACATCCGCCGCTCGCCGTTCTGGGAGCGCGAGAAGGAGCTTGGCGGTTACTTCATGGAGCTGGGCGGTTGGGAGCGCGCGCATGGCTATGCCGCCAACGAGCATCTGCTGGAGAAGTATGGCAACCGGGTTCCCGTACGTGAGAACGAATGGGACAACCGCCATTTCTGGCGGGTGTCCAATGCCGAGCACCTGGCGATGAGCGAGGATTGCGGCATCGTCAACCTCTCGCATTTCTCGATGTACGACATCGAAGGGCCGGACCATGTCGCGCTGCTGGAGTGGCTGTGCGCGGCCAAGATTGGTGGCGACAACAATATCGGCAAGGGTATCTACACCCACTTCCTCGACGAGGAAGGCATGGTGCGCGCCGACTTCACCGTCATCCGCATGGCCGACCGCTGCCGTCTGATCGACGGCGCCGACGCCGGTCCGCGCGACTTCCGCTACATGCAGCGCACCGCGCAGGACAAAGGCTTTGACGTCACCATCACCGACGTGACGGAAAAATACGTCACCATCGGCATCTGGGGACCGAACGCGCGGGCGACGCTGCAGAAAGTGGTCGAAAATCCGGATGGTCTCTCGCTCGAGAACTTCCCCTTCGCGGCGATCAAGCCGGTCAGGATCGGCGGCAAGGACGTCACCGCCTTCCGCATCTCTTATGTCGGCGAGCAGGGCTGGGAACTGCATATGCGTTACGAAGACGGCCTGGCCGTTTGGGACGCGCTGCGCTCGACCGGGGTCATGCCGTTCGGCGTCGAGACCTATGCCAACACCCGGCGCATGGAAAAGAGCCTGCGCCTGCAGAACGCCGACCTGTTGACCGAGTACAATCTGCTCGAGGCCGACCTTGCCCGACCGAAGGTCAAGGAGAACGATTTCTGCGGCAAGGCAAAACATGTCGAATACCGCACCCGCGAGCACCAGCCGGCGATCCTGTGCACGCTGGTGATGACGGAAAACGTCGATTCGAAGGGTGTTGCCCGCTATCCCGTCGGCACCATGCCGGTGATGGATCCGAAGACCGGCGAGACGCTGGTCGACGAACTCGGCCGCCGCTCCTTCACCACATCGATGGCCTACGGCCCGACCATCGGCAAGAACATCGGCCTCGCCTATCTGCCCTGGGCCCATGCCCAGGAGGGCCGCAAGTTTGCCATCGAATATTTCGGCGAGACCTACCCGGTCGAGGTGGCTGCCGTCGGCTACAAGCCGCTCTACGATCCAGAGAATCTGAAGCCGAGGAGTTGAGCTTCATCGGTTCCAACCAACATATCGAAAAGCCGGCACCTCGCCGGGCTTTTTGCTTTGTCAGCAGCCGGTTTTCGCTTACCTTCGGGTATGTCTGCTTTTTCTTGCGCACGACATTTCCTTTCAGGCAGCGCCGCGCTGGCGCTGGGGCTCTGGCTGGTGCCGCCGGTTCAAGCCGCCGAGCCGGTTGACGTCGAGCTGGTGCTGGCCGTCGACGTGTCGCTGTCGATGTCGCCGGGCGAACTTGAAATCCAGCGTCACGGCTATGCTGCTGCGCTGACGCACGACAATGTTCTGCAGGCCATCGCCGATGGTGCCTACGGCAAGGTCGCCGTCACCTATGTCGAATGGGCGGGAGCGACCACGCAGCAGGTCGTCGTGCCGTGGACGGTGATCGCCAGCCGGGCCGATGCCGAGCGGGTGGCCGCGCAGCTTTCCGCCCATCCGCCGGCCAGCGCCCGGCGCACCTCGATTTCCGGCGCGCTGGAATTCGGCAGCGATCTGTTCGCCGAAAGCGGTTTTCAGGGGACAAAGCGCGTCATCGATATTTCCGGCGACGGGCCCAACAACCAGGGCGCGCCCGTCGACATCACCCGCGACGCGGTGGTCAAGCAAGGCATCATCATCAACGGCCTGCCGCTGATGACGCGCGGCGGGTTCGGCGGCGCCTATGACGTCAACAATCTCGACCGCTACTACAGCGACTGCGTCATCGGCGGTCCCGGATCCTTCATGATCCCGGTCAATGACTGGACGCAGTTTCCCGAAGCCATCCGCCGCAAGCTGGTGCTGGAGCTGGCCGGCGCCGCTTCGCCGCAACGGGCGCGCGAGGAGGCCGGGCATCCGCCGGTGGTGCTGGCGCAGGACCGGCCGACCGACTGCCAGGTCGGCGAAAAGATGTGGCGCGACCGCAGCTGGATGTTCGATGCCCGTTAGCGTTCGCATCATCACGCTGCCGTGAAGGGCCGGTTTCATTGACAAGCCCATGGGCGTCTGTGACACAATTCGGCATCCGAAAAAACAAGGGGAACCGACATGAACAAGACCATCGTCGCTGCCGCGGTATTGGCGCTTGCGGCTGCAATATCCGTGCCGGCCGAGGCTGCCACATCGGTCACCATCGGCATCAGCGGATGGACCGGCTTTGCGCCGCTGACGCTCGCCAAGCAGGCCGGCATCTTCGAGAAGCATGGCCTCGACGTGACCCTGAAGAAGGTGCCGCAGGCCAGCCGGCCGCTCGCCATCGCCAGCGGCGATCTGCAATGCGCCGCCACCACGGTCGAGACCTGGCTGGTGTGGAACGCCAGCGGCGTCACCACCAAGCAGATCTTCCAGCTCGACAAATCCTATGGCGCCGACGGCATTGTCGTGCGCAACGACATCAAGACCGTCGCCGACCTCAAGGGCAAGAATGTCGCGTCCTCGGCGCCGGGCACGTCGCCCTATTTCATGCTGGCCTGGGTGCTGAACAAGAACGGCCTGTCGACCAAGGATGTGACCGTCGTCAACCTGGAACCGGATGCGGCGGCGCAAGCCTTCCTCGCCGGCCAGAACGATGCGGCGGTCACCTATGAGCCGTTCATCTCGGCGGTGCGCGACAAGTCCGATCAGGGCCACATATTGGCGACCACGCTCGACTACCCGATGGTGCTCGACACGGTCGGCTGCACGCCTGAATTCCTCACCGCCAATCCCGACGCCGCCAAGGCGCTGGCCGACAGCTATTTCGAAGCGCTCGACCTGATCAAGAGCGATCCGCAGAGATCCTACGAGATCATGGGCGCCGACGTGAAGCAGTCTGCGAAAGAATTCGAGGATTCGGCGAAATACCTGAAATGGGCCGACAAGGCGGAGAACAAGCAGTTCTTCACCAAGGAATTCCAGGACTTTTCCAAGACCGCCGGCGAGCTTCTGCTGCAGATGGGGTTGATCAAGGAAGCGCCAGACGTTGCCACGCTGGCCGACACCAGCGCGGTGGCGAACTGACAGGCCTCGCCTTTGACCATTGTGCGGCGGCGCCTAGGGCCGCCGCTCTCTCCTGGACAAGTGATGATTTGACGATGCGGACGATCTGAAGATGCGCCCCTTGCATCCGGTGTCGCCGGGCATTCGAACCGTGCTTGGCATTTCCTTCTTCGTGCTGTTCGTCGCCTTCTGGGCGTGGATCACGCTTGGCGGCCACGTCAACCGCATCTTCCTCGCCGACCCGCTGTCGATGCTGCGGGATGGTTGGCGGCTGCTGGTCGAGGACCGCTTCTGGCTCGACATATTGATCACCATCTGGCGGGTCTTCGGCGGGTTCCTGCTGGCGTCGATCGTCGCCGTGCCGATCGGCATCGCCATGGGCGCCTGGAAACCAATAGAGGCGTTTCTGGAGCCGTTCGTCTCCTTCGCCCGCTACCTCCCGGCTTCGGCCTTCATTCCGCTGCTCATCCTGTGGGCCGGAATTGGCGAGCTGGAAAAGCTGCTGGTCATCTTCGTCGGCTCGGTGTTCCAGATCATCCTGATCGTCGCGGTCAAGGTGGGCTCGACGCGGCGCGACCTGGTCGAGGCGGCCTATACGCTGGGCTCGACCAACAGCGGTATCGTCAAACGGGTCATCATGCCGGCCAATGCGCCCGAGATTGCCGAGACGCTGCGGCTGGTGCTCGGCTGGGCTTGGACCTATGTCATCGTCGCCGAGCTGATCGGTTCGTCCTCAGGCATCGGCTACATGATCATCAACAGCCAGTCGCGGCTGGCGACAGGGCAGATCATCTCCGGCATCATCGTCATCGGGCTGATCGGACTGTTGTCCGACTTCGCCTTCAAGGCGTTCAATCGCTGGCTCTTTCCCTGGAGCCTGGCATGAGCAAGTTGCTTATCGAAGGCGTCTCGCGAACCTTCGCCGGCGTGCGCGGCGGGCAGCCGGTCAAGGCGCTGATGCCGGTCGACCTTGCGGTCGCGGCCAACGACTTCATCACCATTCTGGGGCCGTCCGGCTGCGGGAAGTCGACGCTGCTCAGGATCGTTGCCGGCCTGGAAGCGCCGAGCGAAGGCCGTGTGCTGCTCGACGGCAAGGCGGTGACGCGGCCGGGACCGGATCGCGGCATGGTGTTCCAGTCCTACACGCTGTTTCCGTGGCTAACGGTGGCGCAGAATATCGCCTTCGGCCTGCGCGAACGTGGCATGGCCGAAAAGGAGCGAGACGGGATCGTCGCTTCCTATGTCGACCTCGTCGGGCTCAAGGGCTTCGAGAACCATTGGCCAAAGCAGCTGTCCGGCGGCATGCAGCAGCGCACGGCGATCGCCCGGGCGCTGGCCAACGACCCCGAAATCCTGTTGCTGGACGAGCCGTTCGGTGCGCTCGACAACCAGACGCGCGGACTGATGCAGGAACTGCTGCTCGGCATCTGGGAGCGGCGCAAGAAGACAGTGCTGTTCGTCACCCACGACATCGAGGAGGCGATCTTCATGGCTTCGCGGGTGATCGTGATGAGCGCTCGGCCAGGCCGCATCAAGTCGGATGTCGCCATCGACCTGCCGCATCCGCGTCACTATACGCTGAAGACCAGCCGGGAGTTCTCGGCGCTCAAGGCGCGGCTGACCGAGGATATCCGCGTCGAGGCGATGCGCACAGTACAGGCGCAGCCCGCCGAAGCCTGAGTGCGTTTTCGGATCAGGCCGCCAGCAATTGCTTGCGGTCGACGCGCTCCTGCTGCGGCGAGCGGGCATAGAGTTCGCGGTAGCATTTGGAGAAATGCGACGCCGAGACGAAGCCGCAGGCGACCGCTACCTCGACCACCGGCATCGAGGACTGGATCAGCAGGTGCCGGGCGCGGTCGAGGCGGATTTCCAAGTAGTAGCGGGCAGGGGATCTGCCCATCTCGGTGCGGAACAGGCGCTCGATCTGGCGGCGCGACAGGTCGACATGGTCGGCGATCTCGATCAGCGACAGCGGTTCGGAGAGATTGCCTTCCATCAGTTCGATGATGGTCAGCACCTTGGAATTCTGCACGCCGAGGCGGGCGCGCAGCGGCAGGCGCTGGCGGTCGGTGGGGCTGCGCACGCGGTCGGTCAGCACCTGCTCGCACACGCGGTTGACCAGATTGTCGTCGAAATCGTCGCCGATCAGCTTGAGCATCATGTCGAGGGCGGCGGTGCCGCCGGCGCAGGTGTAGATGTTCTGGTCGATCTCGAAGAGGTCGGCAAAGACGTTGGCCTTGGGAAAGGCCTCGGAAAAGCCCGGCAGGTTTTCCCAATGGATGGCGCAGCGCTTGTTGGAGAGCAGGCCGGCGGCGGCAAGGATATGCGCGCCGGTGCACAGGCCGCCGACGGCGACGCCTCTGTTGTATTCCTCGCGCAGCCAGGCGAAGGCCGACCTATTCTGGTAGCGCTCGACATTCATGCCGCTGCAGACGATGGCCATGTTCGGCCGATCCGGCCCGGCCATTTTCTTGCGCTCTTCCTCGAGCGAGGTGTTGACGGCGCATTCGACGCCGTTGGAGGCGCGCACCGGCTTGCCGTCGATGCTGGCGAGGCGCCAGCGATAGGCCTCATAGCCGAGCATGCGGTTGGCCGAGCGCAGCGGGTCGAGCGCCGTCGCAAAGGCGATCATGGTGAAGTCCGGGACAAGGAAGAATACAAACGATCGCTTGATCGGATGCTTTACGGCGTTCAAGGGAACCTCACGCGGCCATGGCGCGAACAGGATGTCGCGAACAGCACAGCGACATCAGGAAAAACCATTCCTGTCAATCGGCTAGGGGGCTAAGCGGAAACTATATTTGCGACATGGGTCGCAAATGAGCAATCGTCCGGGATGACAGGCACGGGCTGCCGACGGATTGGGCATGGTGGCGGCGGCATAGGTGCCAAAAATGAGAAACGCCGCTTCGGTCAAGCCGAAGCGGCGCTGTTATCGACTATCGGCAGCGGCAGGGAAGCGCTGAGCGCTAGCCGTTATCTCAGGCAACGAAACCGAGGCGCACCGCATTCATGGCACCGGTCTGGCCGGGCATGGTATTGGCAAGGCGCTGGCGCTCGAGAGCGGTCGTCAGGTTCATTTCGCGGCGGGCAAAGAGGCGGGCAAAAAGCTTCATCATCATCTCCTATCGGTTGCTCAGACGGGTCGCCTTCGCTTGATGGAGTGGGGCAGCTCGTTTGCTGACGGTGATATAGGCCTGCGTGAGCAGAAACTAAATCGCAAATGCGAAGCGCTTGAATGGAAATGCGACATCGTTTGCGACATTATTGGGCATGGTGCCCAAAATTTACGATTACTTACAGTGTGTTACCGGCGACATTGAGGCGCCATGCAAGTGACGCATATGCGCTATGCAGCGGCGACACGGCTCTGAAAATCATTTGAGTGCAAATAAGTTGGAGAAAGCCTGCAGGGCCAATAGAGAAGGCCTGCCGGGCTGGTCTGCGCGGCAGGCCTTCAGCACAAGGTACACAATGGTTTACTTTGCTCCAGCCCAGGATCCGACGCCGTGGCGTGCACCGGTCTTGGTGTCGGCAGCTTCAGGCCAGCCGATATCCTTCTGCAGTTCGATCGGCAGCGAGCGGATCGCACGTTCGGTCTGGAAGCGGGCGCGGGCCGCGCTCAATTCGGTCGCAAGCCGACCGATGGATGACAGGATAGACATTTCATTCTCCTTTGGTTGTGGCACGTCCCGCATGAACGCGTTCCGTCGCCTGGATATTCCGCATCGAGTGCAATTCCGTGTCAGGAGCGTTGGAGCCATGGCACGTCCTGCCTTCGATGGAGTTGACTATCCTCCCAATCTGATGTTCAATCAAACGAAATGGAATGATGCTTCACATCAGAAAAATTGAAGGTCGATCCCGATGAACGCCCCACTCAATCATCCGCTGCCGCTGCTCGATCTCGACGTTTTGCGCACCTTCGTGGCCATTGCAGAGACCGGCAGTTTCACCACGGCGGCCAATGCGGTGTTCCGCACGCCGTCGGCGGTCTCCATGCAGATCAAGAAGCTCGAGGACATTCTCGGGCGGTCTGTTTTCGCGCGGGATGCGCGCTCGGTGACGCTGACCACGGATGGCGAGATGCTGCTCGGTTATGCCCGCCGGCTGTTGTCGATCAACCGCGAGGTGGTGTCGAAGTTCATCATCCCCGAGATCGTCGGCGTGGTGCGGCTCGGCTCGCCGGACGACTATGGCGAGCGCGTGTTGCCGCATGTGCTGAAGCGTTTCGCGCAGTCGCATCCGTCGATTGCCGTCGACGTCACCATCGACCAGAGCAGCAATCTGCGCCGCCGCATGGACGACCGGGCGCTCGACATCACGCTGCTGACCAATTCCTACAAGACCAGCGCACTCGGCGCCGAGGTGCTGCTCACCGAGCCGATCGTCTGGGCCGGCGCCAAGGGCGGCAGCGCGCATCTGCGCGAGCCTTTGCCGGTGTCGCTGTGGGAAGAGGGCTGCGCCTGGCGGGCCGGCGCGCTCGATGCGCTGAGCCGTGAAGGCCGCAATTACCGCATCGCCTATATGAGCGCCCACACGGCAGGCCAGCGCGCCGCCATCATGTCGGATCTCGCGGTTGCACCGTTGCCGAAGTCGTTCCTGGGCAACGACATGGTCGAGCTTTGCCCGAAGGACGGCATGCCCGATATCGGCACCTACAATCTGGCGATGGTGGTGTCGCCGGACGCCAGCGCGCCGGTCAAGGCCGTCGCCGACCATATCCGTGCGACGTTCGAGCTTTTCCGCGAAACCGGCAAGTTCTAGAGCGGTTCACCGTTTCACGGAAACGGCGAGCCGCTCTAACTCCTTGTTTTGACTCAATTCCCAAGGGAAAGCGCTACACGCTTTCCCGGGAAAACCGTTTTACACTTTTCCTGGAATTGCTCTGCTATTCCGCTGCTTGGGCGGGGCGCGCCGCGAGAGCGGGTCGCGCCGTGCGCCGCGCAGTTGCGCGCCGCTTGGTGGGCTCACCTTCAAGGAAGGCGACGATGCTGTCCCTGGCGCGACGCGCCTCCGGCATCTCGATCAGCGGCCAGACGTGGAACATGCCTTCCTCATAGACGACGTCGATATCGACGCCGGCAGCGCGTGCCTTTTTGGCGAAGATCAGATTGTCGGGGCTGAGCAGGTCGTGCGAGCCGGTCAGAAGCAGGGTCTGCGGCAGCACCGAGAGGTCGCCATAGAGCGGACTGATATGCCAGTCCCTGCGATCGATGCCGGCACTGTACATGCGGATCGCTTCCAGCCCGCCGGAAATGCCGAGCCACGGATCGTTGCGTTCCGCCTCGAACACTTCGGGGTTGGACAGCGACATGTCGAGGCCGGGTGAAATCAGCACGTGGCGCGACGGCAAGGGCAGGCCTTCCTCAGCCGCCATCATGGTCAGCACGACGGCCATGTTGCCGCCCGCGGAATCGCCCATGAAGACGATGTCTTCAGCGTCGGTCTCATCCAGCATCTGCCGGTAGACGTCGCCGACCATGCCGAACATGGCGTGGAAATCATGCTCCGGCGCGATGGGATAGATCGGCACGGTGATGCCGAAACCCAAGCGCTCGGCCACCTCGGCGATCAACCCCCAATGATAGGATGTGATCTGGAAGACATAGGCGCCGCCATGCATGTAGAGGATGCGCCTGCGTTCGCCGGCCTTCGGCGCGATTTCATAGACAGGGAAGCCATCGACGCTGCGCTCGGTGATATCGAGCTGCTCCCGCAGCAATGCCGGGGGATGATGATCCTCGGTCTTGCGGGCATATGCGATCCAGCGCTGCAGGTTTTCCGGGCTGGCAAATGCCTTCTTGCGGCTGTGCCGGAGGATGAAGGAAACGAGGTGGCTTTTGAAACTGGGCATTCGCGTACACAAGCTCGGCCGCAGCCGACTAAGAGAATTCCCCCACTGTCTCGAAGATCGTACCTCCAGCCGAAATGTCAAGATTCTGGCCCAAGCCAACACGGTTGTTTGATCAGCCAGGTCCGCTGTTTTGCGCAGCGCGGCTCAGCGCCGGGGCAGCAGCGCGGCGCGCAGCTTGACGTCGGTCGCAGCCGGGACCATGCGGCGGCCCCGGCGCTTGGTCAGCAATTTGCACTTGTCGGCGAAGGTCATCAGCGGCCCGAGCCCAGGATCAGACGCGACAGGTTGGTCTGGGCGTCGATGCGCGGCGACACGGGCCAGCCGATGTCCTTCTGGATTTCGGGTGGCAGGTTGTTCATGGCGCGCACGGCCTGTGCATTCTTCATGGCCGCACGAAAACGGCCCAGGGTCTCGAACATCTCTATTCTCCTTTGGAGCGTTGTGGCGGCGGAATAGTCCGGTCCGCCATTCGATGTCCGTTAAATGCTTCACGTCTGTATCGGACGGATTGCGCCAAAACAGCGTTTCGGTTTCCAGATCGGTGCGATCTGGAAACATTTGCATACAAATGAAATTGGGCGAATTGGCGGCCTTCGTAAGGCGGCTTATTCCCGGCTGCGCCTGGCGGCATGGCCTTCGCGCGAACGCCGGCGCGGGGCGGCGTCGCCGGCGACGCCATCCTCGCTGACGGTCTTGCGTGGCGGCAATTTCACCGCCGCCGACAGTTTCGGGAACGGATCGACCTTGTTGGGAAGCGCCATCGCGTAGACGAAATGCTCCTGGAATTTCGGCTCCAGAGCGGTCTCGATCTTCTCGATGTGGCTGACCGTGTCCTCGATCTCGCGGCGATAGCCACGATTGAGCAGCGCCATCCGCGCACCGGCGCCGGCGGCGTTGCCGACGGCCGAGACCTTGTCGAGGTCGCAATCCGGGATCAGGCCGAGCACCATGGCGTATTTCGGATCGATGAACGAGCCGAACGCGCCGGCGAAATGGATGCGGTCGACGTGTTCGGTGTTCTGCTTTTCCATCAGAAGCTTGGTGCCGGCATAGAGCGCCGCCTTGGCAAGCTGGATGGCGCGCACGTCGGTCTGCGTGATGGTGATCTTGGGTTCGCCTTCCTTCAAGACATAAGAGAAGGTGCGGCCGTTGACCGTGACGCGCGGCGACCGCTCGGCCAGCGACCCGTCGATGACGCCATCCTCGGAGATGATGCCGGCGAGGTACATTTCGGCCACGATCTCGATGATGCCGGAGCCGCAAATGCCGGTGACGCCGGTCGCCTGCACGCTATCCAGGAAGCCGGGGTCGTCGGACCAGAGTTCAGAGCCGATGACGCGGTATTTCGGCTCCAGCGTATCGGGGTCGATGCGCACGCGCTCGATTGCGCCGGGGGCAGCGCGCTGGCCGCCGGAGATTTCCGCGCCCTCGAAGGCGGGACCGGTGGGCGAGGAGGCTGCGACCACCCGCTTGCGGTTGCCAAGCACGATCTCGGCATTGGTGCCGACGTCGACGATCAGCATCATCTCGTCCTGGCGATGCGGGCCTTCCGACAGCGTCACGGCTGCGGCGTCGGCGCCGACATGGCCGGCAATACAAGGCAGCATATAGAGGCGGGCGCCCTGGTTGAGCTTCAGGCCGATATCGGAGGCCTTGATGCGCACCGCGCCCGAGACGGCGAGTGCGAAGGGCGCGCCGCCGAGTTCGGTCGGATCGATGCCGAGGAACAGATGGTGCATGATCGGATTGCCGACAAAGACGGAATCCAGGATGTCGTTGCGCTGGACATTGCCTTCCGCGCAGACCTTGTCGACCAGGCCCGAGATCGCCTCGCGTACGGCGACCGTCATGCCTTCGCGGCCGTCCGGGTTCATCATCACATAGGAGACGCGGCTCATCAGATCCTCGCCGAAGCGGATCTGCGGGTTGGAGGTGCCTGACGAAGCGGCGACGCGGCCCGACAGCAACGACACCAGATGCATGGCGATGGTGGTCGAGCCGATGTCGCAGGCCAGTCCATAGGCCTGGTTCTTGAGGCCGGGCCAGAGTGCTATGACGCGGGCGATGTCGCTTTCGGCATCCTTGTGGATGGCCGCGGTCGCGGTCCAGTTACCCTTGCGCAGTATGCCTTGCACCTGCGGCATCAGGTAGAAGTCGAATTCGAGGTTTTTAAAGCCCCAATCCTTCATCAAGGCGATCTTGAGGCGGTCGAGATCGCCCAGCGGCTTGTGCATGTCGGGCTCTTCGATCTCGACATAGCACATGCGGATTGCCGCATCGCGGGCGATGACGCGCGTGTCGGCATCCTTGCGGATGGTCTGGGCGTTGATGACCGTGTCCTGCGGCACGTCGATGACGAGGTCGCCGAGGATCTGCGCCGAGCAGGACAGGCGCCGCCGCTCGGGCAGGCCGCGGACGCGCTCATATCGCTCTTCCTTGGCGCCCTTGGGCGAGATGTGGTCGTTGGACGAGACGATCTTGTGCTTGGCGAAATTGCCTTCCTGCACTTCGATCTGGCAGCGACCGCAGGTAGCGCGGCCACCGCAGACGCTCTCGACATAGACGCCGAGCTGACGCGCGGCATCGAGCACCGGTGTGCCGACGGGAAACCGCCCGCGCTTGCCTGACGGCATGAACAGCACGAGCGGATCGGTAATGTTTGCAGGCGAGTTCACGATTGCGCGCTTATCCCCTGGCCATGCGGGCTTCACGGCCGCCGCGCCGGCGACCGCCATTGCCGCCGCCTTCGCCCGGAGCGTTAACGGCGGTGGGCGCTGCGACCGCCTGGCCGCCTTCGGCCGGTTTGTAATCCTTGTAGGTGCGGATCCAGTTGGTGCAGTTCTCGTCGGTGCCGTTGAGCACATTGGCGCCGCGCACGGCTTCCATTTCCTGCGGGCGAACCGGGTTCATGATAGCGCTAGTCATGCCGGCGCCGATCACCATCGGGATGAAGGCGGCGTTGATGCCGTGGCGGTGCGGCAGGCCGAACGAAATGTTGGACAGGCCGCAAGTGGTGTTGACCTTGAGCTCTTCGCGCAGACGGCGCAGCAACGCGAAGACCTGGCGGCCGGCATCGCCGAGCGCGCCGATCGGCATCACCAGCGGGTCGACGACGACGTCATGCGCCGGAATGCCGAAATCGGCGCAGCGCTGCACGATCTTCTTGGCGACGGCGAAGCGCACATCCGGATCCATCGAAATGCCGGTCTCGTCGTTGGAGATGGCGACGACCGGAACGTTGTACTTCTTGACCAGCGGCAGGATGGCTTCGAGCTTTTCCTCTTCGCCGGTCACGGAGTTGACCAGCGGCCGACCCTTGGCGACCTTGAGCGCTGCCTCGATGGCGGCGGTCACCGACGAGTCGATCGACAACGGCAGGTCGACAAGGCCCTGGACGATCTCCAGCGTCTGCACGAGCAGGCCGGGTTCGGTTTCGTTCGGATTAACGGAGGTGACGCCGGCATTGACGTCGAGCATGGTGGCGCCGCAGGCGGCCTGTTCCAGCGCATCCTTGATGACGGTCTCGAAATTGCCGGCGATCATCTCGGCGGCCAGCTTCTTGCGGCCGGTCGGGTTGATGCGCTCGCCGATGACGCAGAAAGGCTGGTCGAAGCCGATGATGATCTCTCGTGTCGCCGAGGCGACGATGGTCCGGGTCATGAAGTCTCTCCGCCTGATATAAAGATTTCTTTATATCGTTGTCTGGTTTCATTCAAGCGAATGGCTGGCCGTCCGCGCTGTCAGTGCGCGGTCTTCACCATATCCACCTGCGTTTCGGTAATGTCGTCGTGCAGTATGCTCTCGAGCCGGTCGGCGACCATCTGATCGTCGTGGCGGATCTCGCGTTTCCATGGCTGGCGGCCTTTCAGCACGCCCGATTCATCGACGATCTCGGCGACATATTCCTCCTGGCGGTAGGCCATCACATGGATGCCGGAGACACCAGGAATTTCCTTCACCTCGTTGATGATGTCGGTGCAGAGCTGCTTGCCTTCCTTCTTCTGGTCCTGCGCACCTTCCAGCCGCTTGATGATCTCGTCCGGAATATGGATGCCGGGCACGTTGGAGCGGATCCATTTGGCCGTCTTGGCCGAAGCCAGCGGGCCGACGCCGCACAGGATGAAAACTTTTTCCGTATGCCCCAAGTCCCGCGCCCTCTGCATGAAGGTTCTGAACATCGGCACGTCGAAGCAGTATTGCGTCTGCACGAACTGCGCGCCGGCGGCGATCTTCTTGCCGAGATGGATCGGGCGGAAATCGAAGGGTGGCGCGAAGGGGTTGACGGCGGCGCCGAGGAAAATTTGCGGCGGCGTCGTCAACTTGCGGCCGGACAGGAACTTGCCGTTGTCGCGCATGATGCGGCAGGTTTCCAGCAACGACATGGAATCGAGGTCGAAGACAGGCTTGGCGCCGGGCTGGTCGCCGGCCTGGACGCCGTCGCCGGTGAGGCACAGCATGTTGGCGACCCCCATGGCGGCACCGCCCAGCACGTCGCCCTGGATGGCGATGCGGTTCCTGTCGCGGCAGGCGATCTGCATGATCGGCGCGTAGCCCATGCGGGTGAGCAGCGCGCAAATGCCGACCGACGACATGTGGCAGTTGGCGCCGGAGGCATCGACGGCATTGATGGCGTCGACCCAGCCGTCGAAGATTTTCGCGCGGTTATAGACGTCTTCGGGATCGGCGCTGTCGGGCGGGTTGAGCTCGGTGGTGACCGCGAATTCGCCGCGCCGCAGCACACGCTCCAGCCGGCCACGCGAGGAGTGGCCGGGCAGCGGATCGAGCGGCAGATGGATGCCGGCCGGGTTTTCATCGCGCTGGCGGCCGATCACGCGGCCGCTCCAGTGTTGGCGTTGGCCGCTGCTTCACGGGCCGCTGCCGACTGGGCCGTCACCCGCAGCCAGGCCGAGGTTTCGCGCAGCGACTGGTCTACGGGCTTCTGAACGGTCAGGATCTTGTCGCCATGCTCCATGTTCCGCGAACCTTCCCAGGCCTTGACCCAGACGCAAGGCATGTCGGGCTCGACCTCGCAATTGCCGTTGGCGCGCACGCCGCCACACGGGCCGTTGCGCAGCTGCTTCGGGCAGTTCATCGGGCACGACATGCCGGTCGAGGACAATATGCACTGACCGCACATGCGGCAGTCGAACATGAAGCCTTTTACGCGTTTTTCAACGAACTTGATCGGCGCTTCTGCGCGGCCGTAGCCAAGGCCTTTCCACAGCGGATGGAGCAGCAGGAACATGTCTGCGAATCTGGAGTAGAACCATTCGAGCAATCGCGAATGGCGGATCGACCACAGCCTGATCGCAAACGAGCGCTGCACGCGCCGCTGCGGCGATACGGCGGCCGGCTTGTAGTCGGATTTCGGCGCTGCCTTCTTGACCTGCGTGGCCTGGGTCACCGCCTGGGTAACCCTTGGCCCCTCTTTGGCAGGAGTGGTTTCAGACATTTTCTTTCCCGCCCGCCTTGACCAGAGCGACCAGCCGCTCGCGGTCGTATTTCGCGTCGATGTCGCTGAATGCCTTCTCGACCTCGGCTTCGAGGTCGTCGCCGACCGGGATCGGATCGGCCTTGCGCCATTCGGCGAGGTAATCGTCGGTGCCGCCGGCGCCGGTGCGCATGGCGCACATATCGATCGCCTCGGTGAAGCGCAGCGGCAGTTCGCGCTTGGCGTTCTGCCGGCCCTTCTTGACGATGACCTGGGCGGGGATGTCGCGCCAATAGACGACGATCAGATCGGCCATGAATTCTCTCACTCCCTGTAGAGCGCCGTGCGTCCATGAGGGAAACGACGCTCCACCACTTTGTCCAGCAGGTGCGAGCATTGCCGGATGCGCAGTGGGGCTGCTTGTTATGGGACGACGCGCGCGCATTCAAAAGCGACGCTATTGGACGTCGCAAAAAGAAAGGCGAGATTCCGAGGGAAGGCTGGCTACCAAACCCGCTTGGTCAGGCCGGTCCAGAGATAGAACCAGATCGTCGGATGGTACCATTGTTTCGACGGCAGGCCGGGGTCGATCGTGACAAGCTTGCCGTCCAAGGCACCGCGGACCGCCTCGACGCAGATGTCACGCGAGAACGCCGCCTGGCGCAACGCATAGCTCGAAATAGTGTCGCCGGGCTCCGGCTTGCCGCGCGCCTGTTTCAACACGCCGCCGGTATCGACGCCGGCGTCGACCAGATGCACGGTGGTGCCGAAATTCTGGAGATCGCCGGAGGCCAGCGCCCAGTAGCCGCCATTCATGCCGCGGTATTTGGGCGCGATGCCGGCGTGGTAGTTGAGCACCGGGCAGGGCATTTGCGCCAGCGTCTGCCGGGACAAGAGCCGGCAGCCGGCGAGCAGCACCACGCCCGGGCGGATGTCGGCGATCGCCTGCAGGCAATCGGCTGCGTTGGCGGAGGAGACGTGGATGATCTTTTGTCCCGGCTTCGGCTCGGTCTCAAGCTTCTGATCGGCGATGAGCCGCTCTGCGTGGCCAGCGAAGAAGCGCTTGCCGAGCCTCGTCAACACCATCGTGCCGAGTTGACCGATGGCCGAAAACCAGCCCTGGCGGCGCGCCCGGCCGAGCAGCAATTGTTTTTTGGATTCAGGGCTTTCGAGGATGACGCTGACAGGGTCGAGCTGGTCGGCGATGGCGTTGACGATGGCCCAGATGTGCGGCCCGCCTTCGGTGACGATGACGATCGCAGCACTTTTTTCAACCGCTGATGCCATGGCGCGCTTTCTTGCCGGCGCGCAACCATTTGCCGTGCGCTGCCCGGCTCAATTCTGTGCCGGGCGAGGTTAAATCTTGATGACCGCCCGGCCAGCGAGAGACCAACGGATCAGCGCTTGAACTCGATGATGTCGAGTTTCGATTCGTAGTAGGGCGCCGGGAATTCGATGCGCCATTCATTGGCGCTGGTGCGGAAGGCATAGCCGACCTGGTCGCTTTCCGGGCCGCTGCCATAGGGTTTTGGCTTGTTGTCATTGACATAACCGGAGCCGAGATAGATCGCGCGTTTTTCGCTATCGTCGAAGAAACGGCCCTTAGTGCGTTGCGAGCCGCTGACCTTTTCCAGCTGCCAGCCGGAGCCATCGTCCGTGACCTTGCACTTGAACCAGCCATAGATGACCAGCGGGCCGGTCAGGCCCACCTTGATGGTTCGGCATTGCCAGTTGCCGCTCAGGTCCTTGTCGGAAAAGGCCACTATCGGCTTTGCCAGCAGCGCGTCGAGTTGGCTGACCTCAGCCGGGTCTCCCGCTTTTGCCTCGGCCAGCGCCGCCTTGCGGGTCTCGCCATATTTGTGGAGCCGCACCTTGTCGGCAGGCGTGATGATCTTCTGCACCTCGCCGTCGGCGCGAGCGGGCAAGACGAGGCAGAGGAGGCCAAGGGCGGAGAGCAGGACGCGAGGGGTCATCGGGACGTTCCGTGTTCGGATGGCTGAATCAGCCTGTTTGCTTGTTGCTCACAACTTAACCATCCGCGGCGGCCTGTCATCTGTTCTCGACAGCGTCCCGGCTCAAGAACCGCTTCAGGCGTGGGCGGCGGCCTGCGCCAGCCCGGCCGTCAGGTCGCCATAGCCCGTCGAGCGGCGCTCATAGGCGAGGCCAAGCATCTTCGCGGCCTGCTCGGCGACCTTGTCGAGTTCCGGATCGTCGGTCTGGGCGATGTAGATCAGCTTCTGGTAGTTGCCGAAATAGTCCTTGATCAGCTCCGGGTGCTTGTCGAGGCCGAGCGGCTTCATGAAGAAGGCGTCGAACTGGCGGCACAGGAAATCGGTCATGTAGAACGACATCATGTCGTCGTCGGCGACCTTCGCATAGGCGTCCATGCCTTGGTAGAAGGCAAAGCAGTGCGGCCCGGCCATGCGCTCGACGCCGTGCTTCTCCAGGACCCGGTCGAGCATGCCGCCGGTACCGCAATCGGCATAGCCAACGAAGATGTTGCTATAGCCTTCCGCCTTGGCCTCTTCGATCGCCTTGTCCATCGCCGGTGCGATGCGGTCGGGGTAGAAATGGAACTCCGCCGGCAGGCAGGTCAGGTCGAGATGGTCGAGCTTGAGCTGCTCCTTGACGGCCAAAACTTCGCGCGCAATCATTCCACAGGCGATGACCAGCAGCCTGTCGTCTTGATTCGGTTTCGTTTTTTGCATTCTGGCCATGGAACCCGGTCGAAGCGGCCTTCGTTGCTGTGGGGCGAATCTATCGAGAGAGGGATAAACCGTCCATGAAACTGTTACGCGTTGCGCCGATTGCAATCCTTGCCTGCGTCCTGGCGCTTACGGCCTGTGCCAACACCGTCCGTGGTGTCGGCCGGGATATCAAATCGACCGCGAAAGCCGTCGACGACACCGTCACCAAACCCTGACGCAGCCATCCGTTCCAATAGCTGGGAACAAAAAAGCCGCGCTGCAAGGCGCGGCTTTCGATTGTGGGCCAGACGCCTTGCGGAAGAGATCAGGCTGAAGCGCGCATATTATGCTTGCGCTTCATGAAGTCCTTGGCGGTCTCGACCGCCACAGCCGCGTCGCGGCAATAGGCATCGGCGCCGACGGCCTTGCCGAATTCCTCGTTTAGCGGCGCGCCGCCGACCAGGACGACATAGTCGTCGCGGATGCCCTTTTCCTTCATCGTGTCGATGACGACCTTCATGTAGGGCATGGTCGTGGTCAAAAGCGCCGACATGCCGATAATGTCGGGCTGGTGCTGCTCGATGGCGTCGAGGTATTTTTCCACCGCATTGTTGATGCCGAGATCGATGACGTCGAAGCCGGCACCTTCCATCATCATGCCGACGAGGTTCTTGCCGATGTCGTGGATGTCGCCCTTGACGGTGCCGATCACCATCTTGCCCTGCTTCGGCGCGCCGGTGGCGGCCAGCAGCGGGCGCAGGATGAACATGCCGGCCTTCATGGCGTTGGCCGACAGCAGCACCTCGGGAACGAACAGGATGCCGTCGCGAAAGTCCTCGCCGACGATGCGCATGCCTTCGACCAGAGCTTCGGTCAGCACCTTGTAGGGCACCCAGCCGCGCTCGAGCAGGATGTTGGTGCCTTCCTCGATCTCTTCCTTCAGTCCGTCATAGAGATCGTCGTGCATCTGCTGCACCAACTCGTCGTCGGAAAGCTCGGAGAGGATGATCTCGTCGTCGGCCATTTTTCTCGGGCTCCTTGCCGCACGGGATGCGATCACGGCGGCTTAAAATAATCGCGTCAATACCTAACCCGGCGGGGGCAGGTATCCATAGCTGATTTGCGACTTCCCGCAAAAGGAAAGCGACCGCAAATCTATTGGAATTCTTGTCGATTTTGCGACAGGCGTTGGCGCTGGCGGGCCGTTTCGAATAGGGTGCATGACTACGATCCGGGCGAGAAGCCGCCATACGCGGCCGCAAACGGTTTTTAGGGAAAAAACGATCATGGGTGAAAACGCGTCAGTCGACCAGGAAGCGTCCAATGCGCGACGTGGACGTGCTGCCAGCGGCGGCGCGGCTGCAAGGCGGGCGGCGCGCTCGGGCGGCGGACCGGGCACCCAGCTCACCTATATCAAGCGCAAGATCAACATCTATGAGGTCCTCAACGAGGAAGGCCTGGCGATTATCGAAAACAACACCGATACGGTGCTGGAAGAGATCGGCATCATCTTTCGCGACGACGCCGAGGCGCTGCAGCTTTGGAAAGAGGCGGGCGCCGACGTCAAGGGCGAGCGCGTGCATTTTCCCAAGGGCCTCTGCCGCTCGCTGCTGAAGACCGCGCCGCCCATCTACACCCAGCATGCGCGCAACGCCGAACGTTCGGTGCAGATCGGCGGCAACGCCACGGTCTTCGCGCCGGTCTATGGTCCGCCCTTCGTGCGCGATCTCGACGGTGTCAGGCGCTACGCGACGATCGAGGATTTCCGGAATTTCGTGAAGCTCGCCTATATGGCGCCGTCGATCCACCATTCGGGCGGCACGGTGTGCGAGCCGGTCGATGTGCCGGTCAACAAACGCCATCTCGACATGATCTACAGCCACATCAAATATTCGGACAAACCGTTCATGGGTTCGGTGACGGCGCCAGAGCGGGCCGAAGACACCGTCGCCATGGCCAAGATCGTGTTCGGCGACGATTTCGTCGAAAACAACACCGTGCTGACCAGCCTGATCAACGCCAATTCGCCGATGGTGTTCGACGAAACCATGCTGGGCGCGCTGAAGGTTTATTCGCGTCACAACCAGGCTTGCATCGTCACGCCGTTCATCCTTGCCGGCGCGATGAGCCCGGTCACGGTGGCCGGCACGCTGACACAGGTTCTGGCCGAGGTGCTGGCCGGTGCCTCTTTCACGCAGTTGATCCGCCCCGGCGCGCCGGTACTGTTCGGCACCTTCGCCTCGTCGATCTCCATGCAGTCTGGTGCGCCGACCTTCGGCACACCGGAGCCGTCGCTGGTTTCCTACGGCGCCGCACAGCTTGCCCGCCGGCTCGGCCTGCCGTTCCGCACCGGCGGATCGCTCTGCGCCTCCAAGGTTCCGGACGCGCAGGCCGCCTATGAGAGCGCCAACACGCTGAACTCGACCATTCTTGCCGGCACCAATTTCGTCCTGCATTCGGCAGGCTGGCTCGAAGGCGGACTGGCGTCCTGCTACGAAAAATTCATGATGGACATCGACCAGCTCGGCATGACGCAAAAGTTTTCCGAAGGCGTCGACCTCTCGGAAAACGGCCAGGCGATGGACGCCATCCGCCAGGTTGGCCCGGGCAGCCACTATCTCGGCTGCGACCACACCCAGGCCAATTTCCAGACCGCCTTCTACCGCTCCAGCATCGCCGACAACAATTCCTACGAGCAGTGGCTGGCCGAGGGCGAGAAGACAGCGCCGCAGCGCGCCAACGAACTCGCCCGCCGCTGGCTGGAGACCTATGAGGCGCCGTATCTCGATCCGGGCATCGACGACGGGCTGAAGGACTACATCGCGACGAAGAAGGCGTCGATGGCTGACGCCTTCACCTGAAAGGAGCCCGAGTCAGGCGGGGCTAAAGTCGCCAACATCATCCACAAGGAAGTCTGGCGGAGCGCTTTCTCCGACCCGGACAAGAAGGGATGATTGCGCGGCGCCGGGCTGACGAGATAGCGGCCGCGCTTTCCGCCGACGGCCTCATCCTGCGCGGCGGCTTCAATTTCGCAACAAGCGAAACGCCGCCGCATGGCCCTTCAGTTGCCCCCGCCAAATCCGTGCTGTTGGTGGGGCAGGCGGGAGCGGCACCCTGGCCGCATTTCCTGCGCTGGCGCGACCGGCAACCGCAAACCATTGCTAATCCGCTCGACACATGGTCGCGCGCAGTGATCGGTGCGGTGGCGGAGAAATTCGGCGCGCGCGCCGTTTCGCCTTCGGACAGACCTTATCTGCCGTTCCAGCAATGGGCGATGCGAGCGGAGAGGCTGAGACCGTCGCCGCTGGGCATCCTGATGCATCCGCAGTACGGGCTCTGGCATGCCTATCGCGGCGCGTTGCTGTTCGAGGATGAGATCGCGCTTCCTGAACGTCGCGAAGCGATTCACCTTTGCGACGCCTGTGTTGCAAAACCTTGCCTGAAATCCTGTCCGGTTGACGCCTATTCCGCGGATGGTTTCGCTCATCAGGCTTGCCTGGCGCATGTGCGGGGATCGAAGGGCGAACCATGCCGCGGCGGCGGCTGCCTCGACCGCAACGCCTGTCCGTATGGCACGGCCCATCGCTATCCGCCTGAGGTTCAGGCCTTTCACATGACGGCGTTTGCCGGCCTGTAGCCGGGTCGAAAGCCCGCACAAAGTGTTGAACGGGATTGTCAGGGAACGGCTTGCCCTGACAATGCCTGCTTATATGTATCGCACGACAATCAACGGGGCGCGCCATGGCGAAGCAGGACATTGAGATAAAAACCGAGGACGGCGTGGCGAAAGCCGGGCTGTTCCGCTCGGCGACCGCTTCCTCGTCCAGGGCCGGCATCATTCTCTATATGGACGCTTTCGGTCCGCGACCGGCGCTCGACGCAATGGCGGAGCGGCTGGCCGGCGAGGGCTGTGCGGTGCTGGTGCCGGATCTTTTCTATCGCAACGCACCCTACGGGCCGTTCGAGCCCAAGACCGCTTTCGTCGTCGAGGAGACCAAGGTCGCGCTGACGGCGTTGGTCCACGGCACGACACAGGACATGACCATCCGCGACAGCAGGGCGTTCCTCGACACGCTTACCGCTGAAGGTGTCACCGGACCGGTCGGTGTCGTCGGTTACTGCATGGGCGGGGCGCGGGCCTTGAATGCGGCTGCAACCTATCCCGATCGCATCGTGGCGGCGGCAAGCTTCCATGGCGGCAATCTGGCCAGCGATGCCGCCGACAGTCCGCACCGCAAGGCTGCAATGATCAAGGCGCGGGTCTATGTCGGAACGTCTGGGGTGGACCGCAGCTTTCCGCCGGAGCAGTCGGCGCGACTGGCCGAGGCGCTGCGCGTGGCGGAAGTCGACCACGTCATCGAAAACTATGCCGGCATGGCGCATGGCTGGTGCGTGTCGGACCACAGCGTCTTCAACGCGGCCGGCGCCGAACGTCATTGGAAGCGACTGACGACGCTGTTCGCCGAGACGCTGATCTAACGAGGCGTTGCCTGAAGTCGCAACGAACGGGTAGAGACTGCACGATTGGCGCGGCCTGTTAAAACAGCGCCAGTCGAGCGGGAACGAACAGCCTGATGCAATCCTATGATGTCGTGGTGATCGGCGCCGGTGCGGCCGGAATGATGTGCGCCATCGAGGCGGGCAAGCGCGGCCGCTCGGTCCTGGTGCTCGATCACGCGGCAAAGCCCGGCGAGAAGATCCGCATCTCCGGCGGTGGCCGCTGCAATTTCACCAACATCCACACCAGCCCGAAGAATTTCATCTCCGGCAATCCGCATTTCTGCATTTCGGCGCTCAGCCGCTACACGCAAGGCGACTTCATCGCGCTCGTCGAACGCCATGGCATTGCCTATCACGAGAAGACGCTGGGACAGCTGTTTTGCGACGGCTCGGCGCGCCAGGTCATCGACATGCTGGTTTCCGACATGCAGGATTGGGGTGTGGAACTGGCGTTGTCGACCGAGGTGAGGAACGTCAGCAAGACCGCGGACGGGTTTGTGCTGACGCTCTCCGCTGGCAGCGTCGCTTGCAGCTCGTTAGTCGTGGCTTGCGGGGGCAAGTCGATCCCCAAAATGGGCGCGTCCGGTTTCGGCTACGAGCTTGCGGCGCAATTCGGCCTTGCGGTGGTGGAAACACGGCCGGCGCTGGTGCCGCTTACCTTCGACGCAAGAACGCTGGAGCGGCTGGCGCCTTTGGCCGGCAATGCCGTCGATGCCGAAGTCGCCTGCGGCAAGACGCGGTTTTCAGAAGCGATGCTGTTTACGCATCGCGGCTTGAGCGGGCCTTCCATCCTGCAAATATCGTCCTATTGGCGCGAGGGCGACGAGATCCGCATCGCCATGCTGCCGGGGAGGGATGTGGCGGAACTGCTTCGCGCCGCCCGGCGCGTCAACGGCAGGCAAGCGGTGCAGACGGTGCTTGCAAACCATTTGCCGAAGCGCCTTGCGCAAGCAGTCGCCGAGCGCAGTGGGATCGATGGCAATCTCGCTGATTTGACAGACCTGCAAATGAAAACCGTCGAAGCCGCCGTCAACGACTGGCGCATCAAGCCGGCCGGCTCCGAGGGTTACCGCACGGCGGAAGTGACGCTTGGCGGTGTCGATACCAACGGGCTCGATCAGAAGACGATGCAGGCGAAATCCGTGCCGGGGCTGTTTTTCATCGGCGAAGTCGTCGATGTCACGGGCTGGCTGGGCGGCTATAATTTTCAGTGGGCTTGGTCGTCCGGCTGGGCCTCGGGCCAGGTGTGCTGATATTCAGGTGAGGCCGGCCTGCAAACGACGGCTTTCAGTGCTTCCGGTGCTCGCGTACCAAAAGTACGCTCCACTCCGGTTCTCGAAATCCATCGTTTTCGGCTCGGCCTCACCTGAATCTCAGCGCACCTGTTGCGCGTGCATCCGTCGCCTCGGAAAAAAATCTTTCCATAACCCCAAGGATTGGCCATTAGCCTTCGTCCAACAGGCAAATGATGGCGATGATGCTGGATGAAAGCGAAGCCTCCGACGCCGAATTGATCGGGCGGGCGAAGGGCGGAGACAGGGGTGCCTTCGGCAAATTGCTGGAGCGGCACTACGACTTCGTCTATCGCGCCGCCTATCGCTGGTGCGGAAAGAAGGCCGATGCCGAAGACATCGCCCAGGAGGTCTGTGTCCGTCTCGGCAAGGCGATCCGCGACTACCGCGGCGGCGGCGCGTTTACGACATGGCTCTATTCCGTGACGCTGAACGCGGCGCGCGACATGATGCGCAAGACGACGCGCGAAAACGTCAAGACCGAGGCTTTCGGCGCCTACAGCATGATATCGGGAGAGGCATCCGCCGAGCCCGAAGATCCGACTGAGGCGCTCTGGGCAGCGGTGCGGCAATTGCCGGACAAGCAGCGCGATGCAGTACTTCTGGTCTATGGCGAAGGTTTGAGCCATGCGGCCGCCGCCGAGGCGATGGCAATCTCGGAGACGACGGTTTCCTGGCACATCCATGAAGCGAAGAAACGGCTGAAGACGTTGATGCGTTCAGCCGGGGAAGTGTGACCATGGTCGACGACAACGAACTCAACAGGCTGCGCGACGCAGCAGTACCGGCGCCGGGCGAGAGCGCGAAGACACGCGCCTTCGAAGCCGCCATGCGCGCCTATGATCAGGAAAATATTTCTGCCGTCACCCAAGGATCGGTCGGCGGGCTTCGTCTCACAGAGCGAGCACAAAAGCTCTGGAGCGAGATCATGCAAAAGAAACTCATCGCCACGCCGGCCATTGCCGGGCTCGTCGCCCTGCCGATCGCCGGATACGCCACCTTCCATATGCTGAGGGAACAGCCGTTGCCGTTCGGCGGCGACGAGAAGATCACCGAGACGCTGGCCGACAAGCCGGCAACCAATGGGCCGGCGATCAACGCGCCGGTAAAAGAAAAGCAGGCGCCTGAAGGCGACAAGAAGACCGACGCCGATGTGCGAAGCCGCGACACCACTACGCCGCTTACGCCACCCGCGCCGCCGAAGCCCGAATCGACCGTTGCTGTCGCCCCGGCGCAGCAGGATGCGCTGGGACGCGGCGTGTTGGCCGAGCCTGCGCCAGTTGAGAGCCGCGAGTTTTCGCTTGACGGCAGTGCTGCTCCGGCCGGCGGCGCGCGGGTCAACCGCATGGCCGGCGCGACCGAATCCAAGTACCTGGCACAGCCTTCGACGATGCCGGCCGACCAGATTGCGCCGCAGGAGCCAAACCGCGACCGCGTCGAGGATTTCAAGACCAATCCGGTGCATGCAGCCCTTCAGGATCCGGTCTCGACCTTCTCGATCGACGTCGACACGGCTTCCTATTCCTTCGTCCGCGGCTCGCTGAAGCAGGGCTACCTGCCGCAGGCCGATACGGTCCGCGTCGAGGAGATGGTCAATTACTTCCCCTATGACTGGAAGGGTCCGGACTCGGCTTCGACGCCGTTCAACTCGACCGTCAGCGTCATGCCGACGCCGTGGAACGGGCACACCAAGCTGATGCACGTCGCCATCAAGGGCTTCGACATCAAGCCGGTCGAGCAGCCCAAGGCCAATCTGGTGTTCCTGATCGACGTCTCGGGTTCGATGGATGAGCCGGACAAGCTGCCGCTGCTGAAGTCGGCTTTCCGGCTGCTGGTCAGCAAGCTCAAGGCGGACGACACCATCTCGATCGTCACCTATGCCGGTGACGCCGGCACCGTGCTGATGCCGACCAAGGTCACCGAGAAGGACAAGATCCTCAACGCCATCGACAATCTGCAGCCGGGCGGCTCGACGGCCGGCGAGGCGGGTATCAAGGAAGCCTACAAGCTTGCCCAGCAGTCCTTCGTCAAGGACGGCATCAACCGTGTGATGCTGGCCACGGACGGCGACTTCAATGTCGGCCAGACCGATGACGACGATCTGAAGCGACTGATCGAGCAGGAGCGCAAGACCGGCGTCTTCCTGTCGGTGTTCGGCTTTGGACGCGGCAATCTGAACGACCAGATGATGCAGACCATCGCCCAGAACGGCAACGGCACCGCCGCCTATATCGACACGCTGGCCGAGGCCGAGAAGGTTCTGGTCGAGGATGCCTCCTCGACGCTGTTCACCATCGCCAAGGACGTCAAGATCCAGGTCGAGTTCAATCCGGACAAGGTCTCGGAGTACCGGCTGATCGGCTATGAAACCCGCGCCTTGAACCGCGAGGACTTCAACAATGACCGCGTCGATGCCGGCGATATCGGCTCCGGTCATTCGGTGACGGCCATCTACGAGATCACGCCGAAGGGCAGTGGCGGCGAGCAGATGGATCCGCTGCGCTACGGCCAGGCCGCGGTCGACAATGGCGGCGTCGCCAACGCCGACGAATATGCCTTCGTGAAAATCCGCTACAAGCTGCCGAACGAAGACGTCTCGAAGCTGATCACCACGCCGGTGACGTCGGCCAACGAGGTCGCGTCCTTCGACCAGGCCAGCACCGACCAGCGTTTCTCCGTCGCTGTCGCCGCCTTCGGCCAGAAGCTGCGCGACGAGGATGCGACCGCGAAGTTCGGCTACGACAAGATCATGGAGATTGCCACCGCCGCCCGAGGAGCCGACCCGTTTGGGTACAGGTCCGAGTTCCTTTCGCTTGTGCGCCTTGCCTCGGCGCTCGGCGGTAACCGGTAGTGGCAATACAGCCGGTTCCTTTCAGACGGGGGTCGTTCTGATACGGGGAACCGGCTACGGGCGGGTGAGGCAGGCCGGCGGGGGAAACCCTGCCGGCCTTTTTTCGGATCGATTGATCCGAAGCGCACAGATGATCCGCCTGATCGTTAAATTGCGCGGCTTTTCCGGAACGTCATCGCAATGCCCTGCTATTATTGCATGGGGTCGGGACTGGGCTTGGGGAGCCGGGAATTGCAGATCATGAACATTGGAAACACGACGCCGGCGGTGAGACACACGCAGGCGTCGGGAACGCTGTCGCCAGAATCCAGGCGCATCATGGATGACGTCGACGCAGCCCGGAATACCGCAAAGTCGGCGCTGACCAATGACCGCTTTCGTGTCATGCTGGAGCAGATCGGCAATCCGCAGTCGTCGGGTGACCTGGTGACGATGAATGAAAGCGCCGACAGCACCGCCCTGGATTTCAAGACGGCGCTATCGCGTTACGCTGAAAACAGCGAATAAGTTCGATATCAGGCCCGGGTGCGGCGGCGTTCGCGGCGGGCTTCGCTGGTCTCGGCGGTGTTTTCCGTCGCCACCTTGTTGCGCATCGGACCGATGCGCTCGACGATCGCCGCGACGGTCGGGCGTTCGGATTTGGTGTGCGCGTCGAGCGCCTTGCGCATGGCGGCAAGGTGCTGGAACGACGTGCCGCAGCAGCCACCGATGATCTTCGCGCCGCCATCCACCGCCAGCCGGACATAGTCGGCCATCAGCTCCGGCGTGCCGGAATAATGGATCTCGGTGCCACGAAATTCGGGAATGCCGCAATTGCCCTTGACGATCACCGTCGCTTCCGGCTTCGCCTCGGTCATGTCGAGCAGCGAGGCCAGGATGTCGGAGGCGCCGACACCGCAATTGGCGCCGACACCGAGCGGTGTCTCTGAAAGTCCGTCGACGACGCCGTGGATATCCTTGGGCAGCAAGCCCATCATGGTGCGGCCGGCAGTGTCGAACGAACCGGTATAGGTGTAGGGCAGGCCGACGCGGATGGCGGCCTCCGCCGCGGCGCGGATTTCGTCCGGCGCAGACATGGTCTCGATCCAGGCGACTTCGGCGCCGCCTTCCTTGAGACCCTCGATCTGCTCGGCAAAAGCCTCGACTGCTTCGTCATAGGTCATGGCGCCGAGCGGCACCAGCAACTCGCCGGTCGGACCGACCGAGCCGGCGACGATGACTTTCCTGTCGGCCTTGTCGGCGACCGCGCGGGCAATCTCGGCGGCGCGCTTGTTCAGCGCATGCACGCGGTCCTGCGCATGATGCAGCTTCAGCCGGTGGCGGGTGCCGCCGAACGAGTTGGTGAGGATGATATCGGCGCCGGCGTCGACGAAATTCTGGTGCAGGCTGGTGATGGTGTCGGGCGCTGCCTCGTTCAGCAACTCCGGCGCTTCGCCGGCCTCCAGCCCCATGGCGAACAGATTGGTGCCGGTGGCGCCATCGGCGAGCAGCACGCCCTTTTCGGCCAGCAGAGCATCGATGGGATTGTTCGCGGTCATCGGATCGACTTTCAGTATTTGAATGGAATAAGGATATAAAGAAGTCTTTATGTCCAGTCAATGTGTTTGCGACCGGCAATTGCCGGGCGGCGCACCTTTCCGGGGCGTTGGGGATCAGGCAGAACCCGATGGAAATGACGCGCCGGCCAGATTGCGCGCGTAGGCGGCGGCCTCATGCGGGTTGATGTCGGCGGCGCGGATCAGATTGTCGAAATGCTGGGTCAGCGCTTGGACCGGCTGGGTGGCGTTCAGCACGACATACATGTCGCCGACATATATGGCGGCGCGGTAAGGGCCGAAGATGGTCAGCGGGATGGAATAGCGCATGCGGCCGTCATAGAGGAACAGGCGGAAGGTGGGGTAGAGATCGTCAAGCAGCGTCGCCATATGGGCAAGCTGCTGCCGGCGGTCAGCCTCGGGAAAGCGGTCCCAGACGCCCAGGCCGCGGGCGAAAATCTCCAGCGTGTGGCGCGGCATGCAGACCTCCATGTCGGTCTCAGGGCGCCGGTTGTACTCGATGCGGTACTGCGTCTCGCTCGCCTGAGCGAGGCGGCTGCGGTTGGTGATGTTGGCTTCGTAGTCGACCAGCTGGCGTGTGCGCAGGAGGTCGGGAATGCCGGCCGGCACATAGCGGATCTTGGTGCCTGCGGCCTCGGCGAACCATTTGGCGAGCAGCGTGCGGTCGAAGCCGTCGGGCGCCTCTTCGATCTCCAGGCTTTCGCGGATTTCGCCGGTGACGCCTTCGTCCTGGGAGAGGCCGAGGAGCCAGTCCAGCGAGATCTTGAATTCGGCGGCGATGTTGAGCAGCGTTTCGGCGCGCGGCAGGCGCGTCGAGGCGCCGGACATCAGTTGCGACAGCGCCGACCGATCGATGCCGACTGCTGACGCGAAGGCCGACTGGTTGAGGTCGGACCGTGTCAGGAGCAGCTTCAGACGCTCCCGAAAGATTGCCGACAGGTCCCGTTTGTCCACTGTTCGTTCTTCGCGCTCACTTAGGAAAAATTTGCGCCATAGCCGTCGAATCAGCACTCCAGGCGTAAATGAATCCCTAGGGTTGTTTACAATGTGTAACATCTGCGGTCAAAAATGCGCAAATGCAACATTTTGTACACTTTGTCTCGTTGAGTGGAATCGCTTCTCCTGACACTATGTTGTCAGGAACCAATTGGGGTTTCGGCGGCTGAGGGACAGTGGTCGATAGCATGACAGGCAAGAGCATCAAGCGACGCAACGCAGCAGCCATCGAGTGGCCGACCGTGGTTCTCGCTTTCTTCTGTTACGGAATGTGGCTCGCTGCCGGGCTCCTGCTCTGGCCCTCTTATCCGATCCTGGCACTTCTTCTCCTCGGCTTCATCCTGGCCTTGCAGTCGTCGATCATGCACGAAGTGCTGCATGGCCATCCGACGCGCAGCGCGCTCATCAACGAAGCCTTCGTCTTCCTGCCGATCGGCCTGGTCTGGCCGTTCCGTCGCTTCAAGACGCTTCATTTGCGCCACCACGCCGACGAGCGCCTGACCGATCCGCTCGACGATCCCGAGAGCTATTACCAGGCGCTGTGGATGCATGACGATCTGCCGCCGACGATGAAATTCCTGCTCAAGATAAACAACACCATGGCCGGCCGTTTCTTTCTCGGCCCTTGGCTGTCCTGCATCGGTTTCTTCGTCGACGACGCCAGGCATGTGATTGCCGGCGACAAGGTGATCGGCAAGGCATGGCTGCTGCATGCGATCGGCCTCGCCATCGTAGTGCCGATCGTGCAGTTCGGCTTCGGCATTCCCGTATGGCTCTACATTCTGGTGCCGGTCTGGCTCGGCCAGTCGCTGATCGCGGTCCGGACTTTCGCCGAACATCAGTGGTGCGAGCACCCTGAAGGACGCACGGTGATCATCGAGCGCTCGCCGCTGTCGTTCCTGTTCCTCAACAACAATCTGCACTTCGTTCACCACAAGACCCCGACCGTTGCCTGGTACAGGCTTCCAAAACTGTTTGCCGACCGCCGCGACGAGTGGCTGCGGATGAACAATGGCTACGCCTATCCGAACTATTTCGCACTGATCAAGGCCTACGCATTCAAGGCCAAGGAGCCGATCGTGCACCCGGTGCTGCGCCGCCAGCCCGAGCCGGGCAGGGCATTCAAGCCGCGCATCAGGGCGCGCAGCATCAGCGGGCTTGGCAGCGCGCCGGTTCCGGCCGAGCCGCCGAAGGAATAATCCCCGGACATCCCGGTGTCGGCCAATTCTGATTGAACGCCGCGTTTTTGCGATCCTTTCCCGAGCCATGATGATTGAGTGTCGGCATGAGTGAATTGATTGCGGCATTGCCGATGTACGACTGGCCCGAAGTGCGCGGCGAGGTCGACGCGCAATGGGCAGCGTTGCGCGAGGCTTTTCGGCACAAGGGCATCGATGCGCCGCAGACAATCGTGCGCCGCAGTGGCGACCTGCCGCCGGTGCCGGGCGGTATCCGGGACGCCGAGGGCAAGCTAATCGCGCCCGATCCGGCGACACTGCCGCCGAACGAACTCGACCATCACCAGCTTTGGCTGCATCCGGCGCTGCTGTTCGCGCAGACCTGCTGGGGGCCGATGGAACTCGGCCTGAACAAGCATGTGCAGGTGGTCGGCCAGCCGAGCTACGACGCTTACGAAGGCGGCCAGGGCGAACTCTATTCCAGCGCGCTGGTGATGCGCACAGGCGAGGGATCGGAAGTTCGCTCGCCCGCGGATGGCAAAGCCTTGCTGCCGCTCGATCTGATGCGTGGCAAGCGTTTTACCTACAACAGCCTCGATTCGATGTCGGGCATCATTGCACTGGCGCGCGATCTGCAGGCCGCCGGCGAAAGCCTGGATATCTTTTCCTCGCGCAGCGAAAGCGGTGGCCATCGCGGCTCGATCGTCGCGGTCGCCGAGGGCAAGGCGGATATAGCTGCCATCGACTGTGAGAGCTGGGCGCTGGCGCAGCGTTTCGAACCTGCGGCAAACGCCGTGAAGGTCGTCGGCTGGACGGCAAGGCGCAAAGGCCTGCCCTACATCACCGCCAGGACGACGCCGGAAAAGACGCTCAAGGCTCTGCGCGAGGCGCTTGCCGGATCAGCCGAGCAGCCTCGCATCCAACGGGTAGGTTGAAAGCTGCTCGTTACCGGTCTCGGTGATCAGGATCTGTTCCTCGATCTTGACGCCCTCATGGCCGCCGAGACGGCCGATATAGCTTTCCACGCACAGGACCATTCCCGGCTCCAGCACGCCGTCGGGCGTGTCCGGCGTCCAGTCGCTGGCATGTGGCAGGGTTGGATACTCGTCGGCGAGGCCGACGCCGTGATAGAGCACGCCGTAGCGCGCCGGGAAGCAATCTCCCGGCGGCACCACGGAGCGTTCGACCAGGTCGCGAAAGGACATGCCGGGCTGCATCAATTGCGTGTTGTGGGCGATCTGGTCGGCGGCAATGCGGAACAGGTCGCGCTGCTCGTTCGACGGCCTGGCGTCACCGCAAAGCCAGGTGCGCGAGAGATCGGCGCAGAAGCCGTAGGGACCGATCAGGTCGGTGTCGAAGGCGACGAGGTCGCCTGCTTCGATCACGCGCGATGAGCATTCCTGGAACCACGGATTGGTGCGCGGCCCCGAGGCCAGCAGCCGGGTTTCGATCCATTCGCCGCCGCGCGCAATGTTGCCGCGGTGGAGTTCGGCCCACAATTCGTTTTCGGAAATGCCCGACGTCAGCGCCTTCTCCATTTCACCCATCGCCGCTTCGCAAGCGACGATTGCGCGGCGCATGGCGAGGATCTCGTCCGGCGATTTGATCAGCCGCGCATTTTCCATCACCGCTTCGCCATTGCCAATCGAGATGCCGAGCCGGGCGAGTTCCTCGACGCCTTCCGGGTTGATGTGGTCGACCGCAATGCGGCTGTTGCCGCCGCCATGCTCCTTGACCAGATCGGCGATGCCGGCCGCCCAGCGGCGGACTTTGTGCTCGGTCAGCTCACCGCCATAGAGGTACATCCACGACACTGCCGGCCGCACCTCGTCAACGACGCCGGAATGGTCGGACAGATGCTCGCAGGAGAAATAGTCGAACAGCACCACGGGTCCCTCAGTGGCGACGAAGCAGTGGCGGGTCGGATTGTGCGCGACCCACAGCTGCATGTTGGTCGAATCGGTGGCGTAGCGGATGTTGACGGGGTCGTAGAGCAGCGCGCCGGCGTAGTTTCGGCGCCTCAGTTCGGCGCGGAGGCGCTCGAGCCGGTATTTGCGCATCGCGGCAAGATCGGGCGCGGCGATGCCTGCCGCTTGCCATTCGGCTTCAGCCAGCGCGCCATAGCCCAGCACATGCTGGTTCAGCGACGCCGCCTTCTGGCGCGATGTTTCGCGCAAGGCTTCGACGGAGCCGGGCTCGAACGGCATGATCTTGCGATGACGACCGAACCCTTGTTTCTCCACCCGACGCCTCCCTGCCGACTTACTGTGGCGCTGCGCCCGCGGCCGCTTTCTTCAGCCGCGTGACCGTCAGCGTGCGGGTGGGCGGCTCGCTGTCGAACAGCATCGGAACGACCAATTGCTGCGGCGAGCCGTCAGCGACATAGCCGGCCTCGCTCAAGGCCCGCAGGATGCCCTCGGGAGGTTCCTTGTCATTGGCCATCACGAGCACCGCCGGCTCGATCAGCAAATGGCCGAAGTCCGGCATCTCGTCGTCGAGCACGACCAGATCGGGATCGACAAGACGCAGATTTCCCACCCAGTGCCAGCTCGATATCGCCGTGCGAACCGGACCGTTTGCCGTCAGCTGGCCATAGAGCGACTGGTAGTCGACACGCACGATGCTGCCGCGGCTGTCGCCGCCATTGAGGTGCGTGTACCAGGTCACCGGCAGCACGAGGATGGCAAGCGTTGCGCCGACAAAGACGACGACGTCCTGCACCTTCCTTCCCTTGTCGCCTCTGGCATCCATCCGCAAGGCCAGCGCGACCGGCAGCAACACAAGGATGGGAAGCATCCAGCGATCGCGAAATTGCGTCGTCCCGCTCGCCAGGACGAGCACGATGGTCATCGCCAGGGCAAAAGCGATGGTGCGCCACACCAGTTTCTCGGTCCATGGCGCCGGTTGCAGAGCCGGCGCCGGCTTTTTCCATGCGATGAGCAAAGCCGCGACGAATATGCCGGCCGGCAACACGGCGAAATACAGGATAGCCTTGCCCAGTCCGCGCATTCCGTAGAATGCGGTTTGTGTGGCGCTTTCTCCTCTGCCCATGCCGAAGCCGCCGCTGTGCGACAGCAACTGGTCGGTGTAGGTCAGGTTCCAGTAGAGCGTCGGCAGGCAAAGCAGCACCGCCACGACAAGGCTGATCGAAAACCGGCGGTTGAGGATGACGCCGCGCGTTTCGCGCAGCGACAGGGTGGACAGCATCAGCGCGCCGAGAAAGATCGCGTTGTTGTATTTCGACAGGATGGCGGCGGCCATCGCCACGCCAAACAGCACATAGGTGGCCAGCGAACGCCGCTGCACCAGTTCAACGAGCGCAAGAAACAGCACCACTGAAAAACAGAAAGCGGCGATCGAGTGGGTGAGGGCGTGCTGCATCTCCCACACCATCTGCGGAAACAACAGCAGGCCGAACAATGCGGCGGCGCCAGCGCGGCTGGAATAGCCCAGGCGGCGGACAGCGATGAAAACCGACGCCAGCGCCGCTCCGATCAGCAGGTACTTCACGATCTTGAGCGCCAGGATGTTCGTTCCGACCACGACGGCGACGAGGCGGGCAAGCCAGGTGTAGAGCGGCGGCTGCGAGCCGCCATAGCCAGCCCACAGGTAGTGCATGTACATCAGCTGTTCGGAATCGTCGACGCCGACACCGGTTCCCAGGACATGGGACAGCAGCGCCATCACCACGATCTGGACGACGCAATAGACCGCGACGCAGACCAGTGCGGCGTTGAAGGGACCGACCTTGCCTTCGCCGAGCCAGTCCGTCCATTTCTCTAGATACTGCAAGGGGATCGTCTTCTCATCGAGGGAAAATGCCTGCGGCCAACTGCCGAAGGCCCCTTACACGATCTCACGCTCCCTGTCGCCTTTTCAGGTCCGCATCTTCTCGCCGCTGGGGTCGAAGGGCGCCTCGACATTGATGCGCGCCGGACGCCGGTGGCCGAGGATCTCGATCTCGAACAGTCCGGCACTTTCGTCCTCGGCGAGTGCCGCCGGCACATAGCCCTGCGCCATCGACTTCTGCACATAGTGCGCATAACCGCCCGAGGTGACCCAGCCGACCACGCGCCAGTCGCCGTCGACGATGCCGCGCACGGCGGAAGCGCCTTCGGCAGCCTTCGAGCCACGCACTTCCTTGCCCGCCATGTCGAAGCGCGGCGCGCCATAACCATGCGGCTTTTCCACCGTGCCATAGTCCTTGCCGACCACCTTGGCCCAGATCGGCTCGTCGCCCATGACATCGGCGTCGGCCGCATCGACGATGAAGGAGACACGGCGCAGTTTCGGCCCTTCCGCCTGTTCCTTGGCAGCGGCCTCGCGGCCGATGAAGTCGTTCTTCTCCAGCTTGATGAAGCGGTCCATCCCGCCTTCGAACGGGCCGTAGATCGGCCGCAGTTCGCGGTACCAGGTCGGGAAGTTCTTCTCCAGGCGCATGGAGAGCAAAGCGCGCATGCCGAAATCGACGAGGCCGAACTCCTCGCCGGCGTCCTTGATCGCCTTGTAGACCAGACGCTCATAGGCCGGCGCCATCCAGATTTCATAGCCGAGATCGCCGGTATAGGTGATGCGGTTGACCATGCAGGGCGCGCCGCCGACCGCCATTTCGCGGAAATCCATGAAGCGGAAAGCTTTCGTCGAGATGTCGACATCGACCAGGTTCTGCAAGAGGTCGCGCGATTTCGGCCCGGCGATCGACAGGCCGACGAGCGTCTGATCGAAGCGGTGGATGCGCACCGAACCATCCTTCGGCAGGTGCTTTTCGAACCAGCGCATGTGGTATTTCTGCGCGGCGGAAGAGCCCCAGATCATAAATCTGTCTTCGCCTGCCTTGGCGATGGTGAAGTCGCCGATCAGCTTGCCGAATTCGTTGATCATTGGCGTCAGCACGATGCGGCCGATCTTCGGCATGCGGTTGGTCATCAGCCGGTTGAGGAAATCCTCAGCCGCAGGTCCCGACACTTCGTATTTGGCGAAGTTGGCGATTTCGGTGACGCCGACGCGTTCGCGCGTGGCGCGCACTTCCTCGCCGATAGGACCGAAATCGTTTGAGCGGTGGAAGGAGACGACGTCCTTCGGCTCCTTGCCCTTCGGCGCGAACCACAGCGGGGTCTCCAGGCCCCAGCTATCGCCCATGACGGCGTTGTTGGCGAGCATCGTGTCATAGAGCGGGGTGGTTTGTGCAGGGCGAGCAGCCGGCAGCTCTTCATTGGGGAAGCGGATGGAGAAGCGGCGCGAATAGTTTTCGCGCACCTTTGCGTTGGTGTAGCGCAGGCCGGCCCACTCGCCGAAGCGGGCGACATCCATGCCCCAGACGTCGAAGCCGGGATCGCCATGCACCATCCAGTTGGACAGCGCGAGGCCGACGCCGCCGCCCTGGCTGAAGCCGGCCATGACGGCGCAGGCGCACCAGAAATTGGTCAGGCCCTGCACCGGCCCGACCAGCGGATTTCCGTCGAGCGCGAAGGTGAAGGGGCCGTTGATGATCTGCTTGATGCCGGCTTTCTCGATGCCGGGGAAATGCTTGAAGCCGATCTCCAGCGACGGCGCGATGCGGTCGAGGTCGGGCGGCAGCAGTTCATGGCCGAAATCCCACGGCGTGTTGACCGGCGACCATGGCTTGCAGGCCTTTTCATAGGTGCCGAGCAGGATGCCGTTGCGCTCTTGTCGGGTGTAGATCTCGCCCTTGAAGTCGAGCACGCCGATCATCTCGCGGCCGGTCGATTTGTTGAACTCTTCGACCTCGGGCATCGGCTCGGTGAGCAGGTACATGTGCTCCATGGCCAGCACCGGCAGTTCGACGCCGACCATGCGGCCGATCTCGCGCGCCCACAGGCCGCCGCAGTTGACGACATGCTCGGCGTGGACGGTGCCCTGTTCGGTGACGACGTTCCAGGTGCCGTCAACTTCCTGCGTCAAGTCGACGACGCGGTTGCGCAGCACGATCTCGGCGCCCAGCTTCTTGGCCGCCTTGGAGTAGGCGATCGTCGTGCCGGAGGGATCGAGATGGCCTTCGACCGGATCCCACATGGCGCCGACGAAATTGGTCTCGTCCATCAGCGGGAACATCGCCTTGGCTTCGGAGGGCGTGATCAGCTCGGTGTCCATGCCGAGATAGCGGCCCTTGGCGTGGGCCAGGCGCAGAAAATCCATGCGCTCGGGCGTATCGGCCATCATCACGCCGCCGGTCAGATGCAGCGAGCAGGACTGGCCGGAGATTTCCTCGATCTCCTTGTAGAGCTGCACCGTATAGGCCTGCAGTTTGGCGACGTTGGGATCGCCGTTCAGCGTGTGGAAGCCGCCGGCTGCGTGCCAGGACGAGCCGGAGGTGAGCTCGGACCGCTCGATCAGCATGATGTCGGTCCAGCCGGCCTTGGCCAGGTGATAGAGCACCGAGCAGCCAACGACGCCGCCGCCAATGACAACCGCTTTTACATGAGATTTCATGAGAGATAGGTCCGTTTTTGCGTAAATTGAATCAGGTGTGTCGGTTGGCAGGATGCCGCCAGTTGCTTGCCGATCAAAAATCGGTCGGCGCGCCGCCTTCGGCCGTGCGCTTTTCGACGAAGTCGTTGAGCTCTTCACGGATCGCCGGGTCCATATAGGGTTCCTCGTAGGATGCCAGCCGCTCCTTCCAGACCTTGTTGGCCTTTTCCAGCGCGGTCGGCGATCCGGCTTCGGCCCAGGTCTCGAAATTGCGCCAGTCGGAGAGGATGGGCGAGTAGAAGGCTGTCTTGTAGCGGTCCTGCGTGTGCTGGGTGCCGAAGAAATGGCCGCCGGGGCCGACCGACTGGATGGCGTCGAAGCCGAGCGCTTCGTCGGACAGGTCGAGCGGGGTGAGGAACTCGGCCACCATCTGCAACAGGTCGATGTCCAGCATGGTCTTCTCGTAGGAACAGCGCAGGCCGCCTTCGAGCCAGCCGGCGCCGTGCATCATCAGATTGCCGCCGCCCTGGATGGCGCCCCACAGCGAGAACACACTTTCATAGGCTGCCTGCGCGTCGACGGTGTTGGCGGCGCAGGTATTGGAGGTGCGGTAGGGGATCTTGTAACGGCGGGCAAGCTGGCCGCCGACAAGCTGCGCCTTCATATATTCAGGCGTGCCGAAGGCCGGCGAGCCCGACTTCATGTCGACATTCGAGGTGAAGCCGCCATAGCCAACCGGCGCGCCCTTTCTCACCATCTGGGCAAAGGCGATGCCGGACAGCGCCTCGGCATTTTGCTGCACCAGCGCACCGGCGATGGTCACCGGCGCCATCGCGCCGGACAGGGTGAAGGGCGTGATGACGACGACCTGACCCTTGCTCGACATCTGGATGATGCCTTCCATCATCGGCACATCCAGTTTCAGCGGCGAATTGGTGTTGATGATGGTGAAGACGGACGGCTCTTCGAGCATCTGCTCATGGCTGATGCCGCGGGCGATCCTGGCGATCTCGATGCCGTCGACATTGCGCTCCTTGCCGAGCGAATAGATGTGGAACACCTTGTCGGTCAGCGTGGCGAGGTCGCGGATGCATTCGAGGTGGCGCACGGAAGGATGGATGTCGGTCGGCTCGACCGGATAACCGCCGGTGCAGTTCAGGATGTTGTGCATCTGCGCCAGGCGCAGGAAGTTGCGGTAGTCCTGCTGGTTGCCCGGACGGCGGCCGCGATCGAGGTCGGAGCAGTTCGGTGCCGACGCCATCATCGACAGGATCACATTGTTGCCGCCGAAGCGCACATTGTGCGCCGGGTTGCGGGCATGGAGCGTGAATTCCGACGGGCAGTTGGAGATGAGATCGAGGATCATGTCGCTGTCGAAGCGCACGCGCTCGCTGCCCTCGCGGACATCAGCGCCATTTTCCTTCATGATGCGGCGCGCTTCGTCATGCAGCACGTCGACGCCTATTTCCCTCAAGACGCGCAGCGAGGCGAGGTGGATCGATTCCAGCTCGTCGTCCGAGATCAGCTTGGTCGGCGTCAGCGGATTTCTCAGTTGTCGAAAAGCCGGCTGTTCGAAGGCGGCCGAGCCGCCGGCGCGCTTGCCCGCACGGCCACCGCGACGGGCACGGTCGGCTGCCAAAGGCGGTTCGGCTGGATGCAGGGCGGCGGTCATGATGGTCCTCGTACGATGCTGGTAGCGGGCGGCATAATGGACCGGCGGCTGTCCGGCCATTGCGGAGGCGGCGACCACTAGGACGAGGGAAGCGACATGCCCGAACGGCAGTCCGATAGTTGACAACCTTGCCGGGGATTGGCGGACAGGACGCGCCCACTGCGGCTCTTGGCGCAAGGGGATTTCAGGCGCGGCCCTTCCTTTCCCTAAATCGAACCGCTAGCTCAATGGTTTGCCGCTGGATCGGGCCGGCAATTCATGTGGAAGGCATCATGGCTGCGACCGGTTCGAGCGATGGCGAAGCGGGGACGCAATGGGCGGCGCTTGCCGGCGTAACTGCCGCCCTCGCGATGTTCGGTGCGGCGCAAGGGCTGAGCTCGCCGCTGTTTACGCTGCTGATGCAGAAGCAAGGCATGTCGCCGGCGCTGATCGGCTTGTCGCCGGCGCTGATCGGCTTGTCGGCAGCGATGATGCCGCTTGGCCTGATCCTTTCGGCCTCGTTCGTGCCGGCAGCCGTTCGGCTGGTCGGCGCGCGCAACCTGGCTGTGGGTTGCTCATTGATTGGGGCGCTGTGCTTCCTCGGCATCGGCTACCTGCAGGACTGGGTGGGCTGGTTCGTCATCCGCTTCATCATCGGTATCGTCATCAACCCGCTCTATATACTGGGCGAAGTATGGGCGCTGTCGCTGGCGCCGCCGTCGCGCCGCGGCAGGGTGATGGGGGCATTCAACACCGTGCTGGGCGCTGGCTATGCTGCGGGGCCTTTGGTCCTGACCGCGGTAGGGATATCGGGCTGGGTTCCTTTCCTGGTCGGCATGGCCGGCTTCATCCTGTGCGCCGCGATCCTTCGTGCTGTTTCGTCAAGCCTCGCCGGCTTCGAGGATGACGGCCAATTGCCCGGCGGCTTTTTCGGTTTCGCCAGGCTGGCGCCGGCGCTGTTGTTTGCCGTGCTGGTTTCAGCGGCGGTCCAGCAGGGCACCTACGCTTTGATGCCGGTCTTCGGTGCCGCCTATGGCCTGCCCGAAAGGACGCTGGCGGCCCTGGTGATGGCACTGTCGCTGGGAAACATCTTCCTGCAAATCCCGCTCGGCCTGCTGGCCGAGCGTTTCGGCGGGCGGGCGATGATCATCTTCTGTGCGTTGGCGACAACGACCTGCGCGGTTTTGCTGCCGTTGCTGATCACGACGCCGGCGATCTGGCTCGTCCTTCTCGTCATGGGCGCTGTCGGCTACGGCGTCTACACCATGGCGCTGGTGGAGCTCGGCAGCCGCTTCAGGGGAACCGTGCTGGTCGCCGGCAACGCCGCCTTCGCATTGATGTGGGGCGCCGGCGGCATTGTCGGCCCGCCTGGCGCCGGTGCCTTGATGCAAACCATCGGTCCGCTCGGCCTGCCGGTGGTGATCGCCGGCCTCGACGCGCTGCTGGTGAGCTTCGCGCTCTATCGATCGTTCAAGCGCCAAAACTCCTGACGGCCCAAAACTCCTGACAGGCCTTGTCTGGAGCAAACGGTTTTTCCCGGGGCGGGGCTTACCCGCGTCGGACAGAAAAGCTAGTCCTGAACCTGGTTTAGGTCCCAATGATGAACCTGGCGGAAGCTGACAACGAGAAGATGCAGTGGGCGGCGATCAGCGGCGTGATCGCGACCGTCTCGGTGTTCGCCATCGCGCAAGGCCTGTCCTATCCGCTGCTGAGCTTCATCCTGCAACGCCAAGGCGTTTCGCCGGCCATCATCGGGCTCTCGGCGGCAATGACGCCGATCGGCTTCATTGTCTCGTCGCCGCTGATCCCGGCACTGGCGCGCCGGTTCGGGGCAGGGCGCACCGCGCTTACCTGCGCGGCGCTTTCGGCGATCGTTCTGGCGCTGATCGGGTGGACGCAGAATGTCTATCTGTGGTTTCCGCTGCGCTTCCTGATCGGGGTGGTGACCAATCCGCTCTATGTCTTGAGCGAAATCTGGGTCATTGCACTGGCGCCGCCATCGCGCCGCGGTCGCGTCATGGGTGTCTATTCAACCATCATCTCGGCCGGCTTCGCTGCCGGGCCGCTCTGCCTGCTCGCTGTCGGCACCGTGGGATGGCCGCCATTCCTGGTGGGGATCGCCGCCTTCATCTTCTGCGGCGCCTGCCTCGCGCTGGTGCTGCCGCGACTGCCGAAGGTCGACGAAGCTGGGCGCCGGGTTTCGGTCATGGGCTTCGTGCCACTGGCATGGCTACTGCTGTCGGCGGTGGTCGTTGCCGCCGGTTTCGAACAGGGCGTGCTGGCGCTGCTGCCGGTCTACGGCACGCAGTATGGCATCGCGGAAGCGCGCATGTCGGCGCTGCTGTCGGTGATGATCGCAGGCAACATCGCCATGCAGGTGCCGCTCGGCTTGCTGGCGGAACGGCTGACGGCGCGGCTGGTGCGATTCGTCTGCGTCGTGGTGACTGTGCTGGGCTGCGTGCTGCTGCCGCTGCTGATCGAGACGCCGTTGATCTGGCCTTGCGTCTTTATCTGGGGCGCGGTCTCCTATGGCATCTACACCATGTCGATCATCGAGCTCGGCGAGCGCTTTACCGGCTCGGCGCTGGTCGCCGGCAATGCCGCCTTCTCCCTGATGTGGGGCATCGGCGGCATCGTGGTGCCGCCGCTGGCGGGTGGCGTCATGGATGTGATCGGCGCCTCCGGCCTGCCGATCACGCTGGGCACGATTTGTCTGGCACTGGCGGTGGCCACGGTCCTGCGCCGGCGGATGGTTTGAGGCCGCATTCCCCCGATGACCTGACGTCACCATCTTGAATAAAACCGCTTGCAACGCGATGTAGGCAGGGCTGCCCGCCACTAGCCTGGAGACCATGCGTGACCCAATCGATGACAAAACGCCAGACGGATGCCACCGCGGAGGACAAGTTCCTCTGGCTGGAGGACCGGACCAGCAAGGAATCGCTCGACTGGGTGCATCGCCAGAACGAGATCACCGTGGCCGAACTACAGGGCGATCCGTCCTACCAGGCGGCCTTCGAGACGGCGCTCGACCTGATGACGGCCGAGGACAACATTGCGGCCGGTGCCGCGCTCAACGGCCAAGTCTATAATTTCTGGCAGGACAAGACCAATGTGCTCGGCCTCTGGCGCCGCACGACGGTTGCTTCCTACAAGACCGAGAAGCCTGTGTGGGAGACGATCATCGACTTCGACGTGCTGTCGGCCAAGGAGGGGGTGAAGTGGGTGTTCAGCGGCGCCAGCCGCCTTTACCCCGATTTCAACCTTTGCCTGGTGGCGATGTCGCCGGATGGCGGCGATGCCAGCGAGATGCGCGAATTCGACATCGAGACCAAATCATTCATCGAGGGCGGCTTCCGCGCTCCCGCCTCGAAATCCGGCTTTTCCTGGCTGGACAAGGACACGGTCATTGTCTCGGCTGCCTTCAATGAAGACGACAAGACCCAGTCCGGTTATCCGCGCGTCGTCAAGCTGTGGAAGCGCGGCACCCGGTTGGAGGAGGCGACGCCGATCTTCGAGGCCGAGAAGCAGGATCTCGCGGCCGGCGCGGGGGTCGAGCATGATGGCGACAGGCAGTATTTGTTTCTGGCCCGCACGATCGCCTTCTTCTCCTCGCACAGTTTTCTGCGCCTGCCGTCGGGCGAAAACCGGCGCATCCCGCTGCCGGACGATGTCACCGACACCGCGCTGTTCAAGGGCCGGTTCGTGTTCGGGGTGCGCAGCCCATGGACGGCGCCGGGCGGCACTGAGTGCTTGCCGGACGGCCTCTATTCCTTCGATTTCGAACACTGGATGGACACCGGCGACCTGGGCCCTGTTGAAACCATGCTCGCGCCAGCGCACCGTGTTTCGGTCGCCGGCATTGCCCGCACTCAGGACCGGCTGTTCATCAATCTGATGGACAATGTGCGCGGCAAGGTCGTTGTCGCCGAGCGCAGCGGCGACCGCTGGTCGCTGAAGCCGGTGGCGCTGCCCGAGAACGGCAATGTCGGCATCGCGCATGCTGAGCATTTCGGTTCCAGCGTCTCCTTCTCCTTCACCGATTTCCTGACGCCGAGTTCGATCATCTGGTCGGATGATAACGGGGCGACGCTGGCCACCGTGAAATCGCAGCCGGCTCGGTTCGACGCCGCGCCGCTGGTCTCCGAACAGTTCGAGGCGCGCTCGAAGGACGGCACAATGGTCCCGTATTTCGTCGTCAGGCGGCGCGACCAGAAGGGTCCGGTGCCGACGCTGCTCTACGGCTATGGCGGCTTCGAAATACCGCTGCTGCCCGGCTATGCCGGCGTGCGCGGCAGGCTGTGGCTGGAAAAGGGCAACGCCTATGTGCAGGCCTGCGTCCGCGGTGGCGGCGAGTTCGGGCCGGCCTGGCATCAGGCCGCGCTGAAGGGCAATCGCCAGACTGCCTTCGACGATTTCGCCGCGGTGGCTGAGGACGTCGTCAGGCGCGGCATAGCCACGGCTGCTTCCCTCGGCATCCAGGGCGGCTCGAATGGCGGCCTGCTTACCGGCGTTTCCCTGACGCAGCATCCCGAACTGTTCGGCGCCGTCATCATCGAGGTGCCGCTGCTCGACATGCTGCGCTACACCGAACTGCCGCCAGGCGCCTCGTGGATCGGCGAATATGGCGATCCGGCAAAACCGGAAGAAGCCAAGTGGCTCGCCGCCTATTCGCCGTACCATCATGTCTCGGCCGATGCCGACTATCCCCCGGTGCTGCTCACGACATCGACCGCCGACGACCGCGTCCATCCCGGCCATGCCCGCAAGATGGCCGCGAAGCTGCAGGAAGCAGGTCACGGCAAGACGTTGTTCTTCGAGGAGACGGAAGGCGGCCATGGCGGGCGCGGCGACCGCCGGCCGCAAGCGGCGCAAACCGCCATGAAATACGTGTTCCTGCAAAGGGTATTGAGCGGCACCGCTTGAATTCCGGGCCTCGGGCGGCATAGACTGCCGCCATGGTCTACATGAGCACATCCGGCGCCTTCGGGGTCGCGGTGACACCGTCGCCGCGCACGCTGCGCGCCGAACTGCTCAGGCTGTGCGCCCGCATCGGCTATTCGCCGCCCGCCGTCCTCTGACGAAGTCGCCCCGGCAGCTTGCCGGTTTGATTCCAGAGGAAAGAGCAAACCCATGACTTACCAGAACTATTCGCTGAAGCAGCTTCAGCAGATTGACGCCGCGCATCATCTGCATCCCTTCACCGACCACAAGGAATTGCGCGAGACCGGCTCGCGCATCATCACCCACGCCAACGGCCCGTTCATCTACGATGCCGACGGCACCGAAATACTCGACGGCATGGCCGGGCTGTGGTGCGTCAATGTCGGCTATGGCCGCGACGAGCTGGCGGACGCCGCTTACGCGCAGATGAAGGAATTGCCCTACTACAATTCCTTCTTCAAATGCTCGACGCCGACGCCCGTGCTGCTGTCGAAGAAGCTGGCCGAGCTGGCGCCCAAGGGCATCAGCCAGGTTTTCTACGGCTCCTCCGGCTCGGAGGCCAACGACACGGCGCTGCGGCTCGTGCGCCACTATTGGGTGCTGGAAGGCAAGCCGGAGAAGAACCGCATCATCTCGCGCAAGTCGGCCTATCACGGCTCGACCGTCGCCGGGACGTCGCTGGGCGGCATGGATTTGATGCACAAGCAGCTCGGCGGGGCGGTTCCCAACATCGTCCATGTCATGATGCCCTATGCTTATGAGTTGGCGCTGCCCGGCGAAAGCGACCATGATTTCGGCCTGCGCGCGGCCAAGGCCGTCGAGGACGCCATCCTCGAAGCCGGTGCCGACAAGGTGGCGGCCTTCATCGGCGAGCCGGTGATGGGCGCGGGCGGGGTGAAAATACCGCCGATGAGCTATTGGCCGGAAGTGCAGCGCATCTGCCGCAAATACGATGTGCTTTTGATGCTGGACGAGGTCATCACCGGCTATGGCCGCACCGGCGAATGGTTTGCGGCGCAGACCTTCGGCGTCGAGGCTGACACCATCACCACGGCCAAGGCACTGACCTCGGGCTATCAGCCGCTGTCGGCGCTGCTGGTCGGCGACCGTATCGCGGCGACGCTGGTCGAAAAGGGCGGCGAATTCTACCACGGCTATACCTATTCGGGTCACCCGGTGGCCTGCGCGGTGGCGCTGAAGAATCTCGAGATCATGGAGCGCGAAGGCTTGGTCGACAGGGTCAGGAACGACACCGGACCTTACTTCGCCCAGGCGCTGCAAGAGCGCATTGCCGGCCACGAACTGGTCGGCGAGGTGCGATCGATCGGGCTGATGGGCGCGATCGAGATCGTCAAGGACAAGGCGACCAAGGAGCGCTTCCTGCCGGCGGGCAGTGCCGCCGTCACCGTCCGCGACCACGCCATCGCGCAAGGCCTTATGCTGCGCGCCACCGGCGACACGATGATCCTGTCGCCGCCGCTGATCTGGACCCGCGCGACGATCGACATGGCTTGCGATCGCATCGCCAAAGCGCTGGATCTGGCGCAAGCGGATTTGCGCAAGAAGTAGATGGAACGAGCGCCGGGCGCCTTGCAAACAGGGCGCCCGGACTGTGCGCCTGCTTATCGTCAGGTCGACGGGGTCAGCGCACCGATCGTGCTGGTCAATAAAGGCCATGAGGCAATTCCGAACGCTGCAATCGGAATAATAATTCAGACCGAGCAGTATAGTACTGCAAAACGCAAAAACCGCGCTCCATAGGAACGCGGCTTTGCCAGATACGCATGGCATTTCGCCAACAATACACTTGCGAAACTTACGGGCTCCGGTACGCGAGACCTGATCCGGAGCGCCGGGCGGATGCGATATGTCCGCCTCGCCATCCGTTATATATAGGCACATCGTTACCGCCGGGTTATCGAGAGCTTAAGCAAATCTAAATTTGCAATTTTTCCGCGCAATAAAAATCGAGAAAAGCGCTGCCAAATTCGAAACTTATAGAGAACTGCCGCGAAGGAAATTTATGATGCCGGAAAAATCCGATCCGCCATTTCCCTGGGCGTTGAACAGCGCATAAAGCTGGGCCGCTTCGGCCCCCATTGGCGTCACCGCGCCGGCGCTTTGGGCCGCCTCCTGCGCCAGTTTCAGGTCCTTCAGCATGAGTGCTGCGGCAAAGCCCGGTTTGTAGTCGCGGTTGGCGGGTGAGGCCGGCACGGGACCCGGCACCGGGCAATAGGTGGTCAGCGACCAGCACTGGCCCGACGAGGTCGAGGCAACGTCGAACAGGGCCTGATGCGAGAGGCCGAGCTTTTCGGCCAGCACGAAGGCCTCTGCGACGCCGATCATCGAAATGCCGAGCATCATGTTATTGCAGATTTTGGCTGCCTGACCGGCGCCGTCGTCACCGCAATGGACGATGCGGCCTGCCATCGGCTTCAGGACCGGTTCGGCCTTGGCGAAGGCATCCTTGGCGCCGCCGGCCATGAAGGTCAGCGTTCCCGCAGCAGCACCGCCGGTGCCGCCGGAGACGGGGGCGTCGATCGAATGCAGCCCGTGCTTCCTTGCTACGGCATGCGCCTTGCGGGCCGACTCGACATCGATGGTCGAGGAATCAATGAACAGGGCGCCTGGTTTGGCCTTGAGTGCGATGTCCTCGTAGACCGAGAGCACGTGCTTGCCGGCGGGAAGCATGGTGATCACGACATCGGCGTCCTTCACCGCCGCCACGGCATTCGCCATGACAATGACGCCATGCTCGCGGGCGACGGTGAGGTTTTCCGGCATCAGGTCAAAGCCGTGCACCGCGTGCCCCGCCTTGACGAGATTGGCAGCCATCGGATTGCCCATATTACCCAAGCCGATGAAGGCGATCGTCGTCATTGTTCTCTCCTGGTCTTGCTGGCTTCAGCGGCCAATCAACGCCCGCGCGATGATGACGCGCATGATCTCGTTGGTGCCTTCGAGGATCTGGTGGACGCGCAGGTCGCGCACCAGTTTTTCGATACCGTAATCATGAAGATAGCCATAACCGCCATGCAGCTGCAGCGCCTCGTTGGCGACGTTGAAGCCGATGTCGGTGACGAAGCGCTTGGCCATGGCCGACCATTTGCCGGCATCCGACGCCTTGCGGTCGAGTTTCGAGGCGGCGGCGTAGAGAAAGATCCGCGCTGCCTGCAATTCGGTCTCCATGTCGGCCAACCTGAACTGCAGCGCCTGGAACTGGTTGATCTTCGAGCCGAAAGCCTTGCGCTCGGCGGTATAGGACAGCGCCTTGTCGAGCGCAGATTGCGCGCCGCCGAGCGAACAGGCAGCGATGTTGAGGCGGCCGCCATCAAGCCCGGCCATTGCGATGCCGAAACCGGCGCCTTCGCCCGACAGCAGGTTTGCGGCCGGCACCTTGCAGTCCTCGAAGATCACCTGGCGGGTCGACTGCATATGCCAGCCCATCTTGTGCTCGTTGGCGCCGAAGGACAGGCCGGGCGCATCCTTCGGCACGACGAAGGTGGAAATGCCTTTCGGCCCGTCGGCGCCGGTGCGCGCCATGACGACATAGAGGTCGCTGTCGCCGGCCCCGGAGATGAACTGCTTGGCGCCGTTAAGCACATAGTCGTCGCCGCTCTTCACCGCGCGCGTCTTCAGCGCCGCGGCATCCGAGCCTGAGCCCGGCTCGGTCAGGCAGTAGCTCGCCAGCCATTCCATCGAGGTCAGCTTCGGCAGGAAGCGTTGGCGCTGCTCGTCGTCGCCGAAGCGGTCGATCATCGACGCCGCCATATTGTGGATAGAGATGAAGGAGGAAAACGCCGGATCGGCGTGCGACAGTGCCTCGAAGATCAGCACGGCGTCGAGCCGGCCGAGCGCCGAGCCGCCGACATCGTCCCTGACATAGATGCCGCCAAGGCCAAGCGGGCCGGTCTCGCGGATTACATCGGCGGGAAAGTGTCTTGCCCGGTCCCATTCGAGCGCATTGGGCGCAACGCGATCGGCGGCGAAGGCCTGTGCCATCTCCTGGATGGCGCGCTGCTCCTCATTGAGTTCGAACTGACTGGTGCTCGCATCGACCGCGGCGTCCATGGCGTGCTCCCTGTGTTTCCCCAGCTGGGGTTGGCTTGCTGGCCTGTTGTTTTTGGCTTTGCGCGCCGCTCAATCTAGACCAATGATGCCGCCGCGCAACCCGGCTCGCCGCGCAGCCGCTGTGCATGAATGGATCAACGGAGCATTGCGTGCCGACACATTTCGACGAATTGCTCGACCGCTTCCATGCCTATCTCCGGGGCGTGGATAACGCGCTGGTGCGGGACGCCGTGACCCGGATCGGCTGGAATATGACGGCGCGCGTGCTCGAAGCGCATCCGCTGCCTTGCCTTGGTCTGCTCGACCGCATTGTCGAACTGGCGCCGCCGGACCCGCAGCCTCTGGTGCAACTGCTGGCGGAGCGTCGTGACGATCTGTGCTGGGGGCAGACCTACAACGCGAGCGATTTTGGTGAAGCGTTCTTGCAAAAATACGGCTGGCTGGAGGTGTTTGGCACGCGCGGCCATTTCGCCAATGAAGAGGTCGCGGCCGGATTGCTGATCCTGGGACCCGGCATCACCTATCCCGACCATCATCACATTGCCGAGGAGATCTACATTCCGCTGACCGGCGGCACCGAATGGCGCATGGGCGAGGGCGGCTTTCACATCCGCCAGGCGGGCGAAATTATCCATCACGCCTCCAATGTCAGCCATGCCATGCGCACCGGCAGCGAACCGTTGCTGGCGCTCTACATCTGGCGCGGCGGGCCGCTGTCGCAGAAGTCGACCGTTTCCGGCGCGCAGGGCAGGGGCTGAGCATGGCCAAGGCGATCATGCTGCAAGGCACGGGTTCGGATGTCGGCAAGACGGTGCTGGTGGCGGGGCTCTGCCGCGCGGCCAGGAGTCGCGGGCTGAAAGTCAGGCCGTTCAAGCCGCAGAACATGTCGAACAATGCCGCCGTCGCCGACATTCCGGGCGACGACCGCCCCGGCGGCGGCGAGATTGGCCGTGGGCAATGGCTGCAAGCGCTGGCGTGTGGTGTTCAGCCGACCGTGCATATGAATCCGGTGCTGCTCAAACCCCAGAGCGACATCGGTTCGCAGGTGATCGTGCAAGGCAAGGTGTTCGGCGAGGCGCGAGCGCGCGACTACCAGACAATGAAAGCGGGGCTGATGGACGCCGTGCTGGAGTCCTGGACGAAGGTCGGTGAGGGCGCCGATCTGGTCGTCGTCGAGGGCGCCGGATCGCCGGCCGAAATCAACCTGCGCAGCCGCGACATCGCCAATATGGGCTTTGCCACACGCGCCGACGTGCCGGTGATTCTGGTCGGCGACATCGACCGCGGTGGCGTCATCGCTTCGGTCGCCGGCACGCATCTGATCCTGCCGGAGGAAGACAGGCGCATGATCGTCGGCTACCTCATCAATAAGTTCCGCGGCGATGTCTCGCTGTTCGACGACGGCATCCGGTCGATCGAAAGCTTCACCGGCTGGCGCTGCTTTGGCGTCGTGCCGTGGCTGAAGGCGGCGGCGCGATTGCCTTCGGAGGATTCGGTCGTGCTCGAACGCCTGGCATCGGGCGAGAAGCGGGCGTTGAAGGTCGCCGTGCCGATGCTTGGCCGCATCGCCAATTTCGACGACCTCGACCCGCTCAAGGCCGAGCCGCAGGTCGAAGTGGTGTTCGTGCCGCCAGGGCAGCGCTTGCCGGAGGATGCCGGCCTGGTGGTCATTCCCGGTTCCAAATCGACGATCGGGGATCTCATGAAATTCCGCGAGAATGGCTGGGATCGCGATCTCCTCGCGCACCGCAAACGCGGCGGCCATATCGTCGGCATTTGCGGCGGTTTCCAGATGCTCGGCCGCCTGGTGCGCGATCCCGATGGCATCGAGGGCAGCGTCACCGAGGCGGAAGGTCTTGGTCTGCTCGACATCGAGACGGTGATGGAACCGGAAAAGACGGTGCGCAATGTCAGCGCGCGCTCGGTGCCGTTCGGCTTGGCGCTCGAGGGCTACGAAATCCATCTCGGCCGCACCACCGGGCCGGACATGGCGCGGCCGTCGGCTGTGATCAACGGCATCGACGACGGTGCCATTTCCGCCGATGGCAAGGTTTTTGGCAGCTATCTGCACGGCCTGTTTTCCGCCGACGCTTTCCGGGCGAGATTCCTGGAAAGCCTCGGCGTGAAAGGCGGCGGCGTCGACTATCGGGCGGACGTGGAAAACGCTCTGGACGAGATCGCAGCCGAACTGGAGCGCCATCTCGATTGCGATGCGATTTTTGGGTTAGCGAGGTAGGGCCGCCCATCGTTTCGTCATCCTCGGGTCTGCGCGTCCGCTTTGCTTCATGGTCATCCTTCCGCGCGGAAGAGCCTAACAGACCATGCATCCAAAGCAAAAGCGCCCGGCTTTGACCGGGCGCTTCGAATGCAGAAGTCGCGGGTGCCTAGGCGCCGCGCATCAGGCAGGCGGCGGCAAGCACGATGTATGCGATGAGGACAATCCACACCGCAGCCAGAGGAATGAACGCAAGAACGCCAAGCGCGGCGAGCACGCCGATGATGGCGATAACTAGGGATATGATGAAAACAAGCTGAGTGGGTGCACTAAGATTCATGTGTGGTCCCTCCAACATGATTCGTACAACGGCACTCTATCAGGCGTGAGGCTTATACACCAATCAGCTGGCGCAATGGGTTCGCCGGGTCGGCCAGCAGCTTCACCGCCAGCGACAGGCAGATGATCACCAGCAGCGGCTTGATCAGCCGGGCGCCGATGCGGATGGCAAGGCTGGCGCCGAGCCGGGCGCCGAGGAACTGGGCGACGCCCATCATCAGCCCGATCTTCCAGTAGACGACGCCGGCGACGGCAAAGACGATGAAGCCGCCAATGTTGAAGGCGAAATTGAGCAGCTTGGTGTGTGCCGTCGCCTTGAGCACGCCGAAGCCGGCAAGGCTGACGAAGGCCAGCATATAGAAGGAGCCGGCTCCCGGCCCGAACAGCCCGTCATAGAAGCCGACCAAAGGGGCGATGACCAGCCCGAACAGGAAGTGCGACAGGCGCTCGGCGCGGTCGACATCGTTCATGTTGGGTTTCACGGCGAAGTAGATCGCGATGGCGATCAAAAGCAGCGGCAGCAGCGCTCGCAGGAGATCACCCGGCACGAATGCCGCCAGCAAGGCGCCGACGGCACTGCCGGCAAGGGCCAGAAGCGCCGATGGCAGCTGTCGGCGCAGATCGACATGGCCATTCATGGCGTAGTGGATGGTCGCCGAAGCGGTGCCGAAAATGCCCTGCAGCTTGTTGGTTCCAAGTGCTGCGACCGGCGGGAAGCCGGCAAGCAGCAGGGCCGGGATGGTGATCAGCCCGCCGCCGCCGGCTATCGAATCGACAAAGCCGGCTGCAAAAGCGGCCAAGGCAAGCATGATGACGGTCTGGGTGGCGAGGTCGAGCATCGGGATTTTCTGAACATTCCGGCGGGAAAGGTGGTGCCGCGCCTTCTCATGGCCATCCGGTTTGCGCAAGGCCGATTCCGCGCTACGTCCATCCAAGCGCGTTGCGCTTGGATTTCCTGTGGTGCATGTCATTATCTCAGTACCGCTGCGCAGTTTTGGGTCATGTGCGCTGGGCGGGCTCGGGAAAGGGACACTGTTGGCGATGGCATTGCTCGACCAGATACGCTCGATCTTCGATGGTGACCCCGGCGTGCGCAAGGTTGCCGACGACCCTGTGCTGTCGGCGGAGCTCTTGATGCTGTTTCGCATGATCCTGGCCGACGGCTCGGTTTCGGAGAGCGAGATGGTCGCCTTCCGGCGCATCTGCAAGGACGCCTTCGGCATCCCGGAAACCAGCATCGACGCGGTCATCGAATATCTCAATGATTTCGGCTACGAGACCAACGGTTCGCAAGCCATTGCGCTGTTCCGCGATCTCGATGTCGAACGGCGCAAGTTGCTGGCGCTCCACATGGCGGAGATCGCCAAAGCCGATTCCAAACTGGCCGAGAGCGAAGTGCGGCTGTTGCGCCGCACGCTCGATTTGCTCGACATCAGCCCGGTCGATGTGGTGAAGCCGGAGGAGTGAGGCAGACCAGGGGCAACGGCCGCCCAGCCGGGTCCCCGCTGCTTCGCAGCGTCCCAGCGTTTGTGACCTTTCATCGTGCCACTGGCACGATGAATTCGCTGCGCGAACCGGTCACTTACCCCTGTTCCTGCATACGGCGAGCGATCGCCCGATGCAGATCGGGCGCAGCCGCGACCAGCGCCCTGGCCGCCTCCGACTGCGGATGATCGAGCACGTCACCGGTCTTGCCGCGCTCGACGATCCTGCCGTCATGCATGACCAGCACCTCATCGGTGATGGCGCGGGCGACGGTCAAATCGTGGGTGATGAAGAGATAGCCGATGCCGAGCTTCTGGTTGAGCTCTGCGAACAGGTCGAGGATCTGGGCGCGGATCGAGACGTCGAGCGCCGAGACCGGCTCGTCGGCGACGACCAGCTTCGGCCTAGTGATGATGGCGCGGGCGATCGACAGGCGCTGGCGCTGGCCGCCGGAAAACTCATGCGGATATTTGTCCATGTCGCTGGTGCCGAGGCCGACCTCGTGCAGCGCATGCGCCACCATCTCGCGCCGCTCAGCCGGTGTCGGCTTCGTCTCCAGTACATGCAGCGGCTCGGCGACCAGTTTTACGACCTTCTGGCGCGGGTCGAAAGAGCCGTAGGGATCCTGGAACACCACCTGCATGTCGCGCCGCGCGGCTTTGAGCTCCGCCTCGCTTTTGCCGGTGATAGTCTCGCCGCGAAAGCGGATCGTTCCCGATGTCGATTTGTCGAGCGCCAGGATCATGCGGGCAAGCGTTGACTTGCCGCACCCGGAGCGGCCGACCAGCGCCACCGATTGGCCCGGCGCCAGCGACAAGGACACGTCGTCGACGGCGCGGATTGGAGCCGCTGACTTGAACAGGGAGGTGCGCCGGCCCGGATAGTCCCGTGTCACGCCTTCGACCTCAAGCAGCGGTTTGCCCTGGCCGGCGGCGTGAACCTTGGCGCGCGCGGGCACGTGCATGGAGGCCAGCGCCAGCTGGCGCGTGTAGGGATGCAGCTGTTCCGACAGCGTGCGTGCGGTGTCGCCGGCTTCCATCACCTCGCCATGGCGCAGAATGGTGATGCGGTCGGCCATTTCGGTGACGACCGCGAGATCGTGCGAGATCAACAGCAGGCCCATTCGGTTTTCGCTGACAAGGCCGCGCAAGAGGTCGAGGATCTGCGCCTGCAGCACCACGTCGAGCGCCGTGGTCGGCTCGTCGGCGATGAGCAGCTTGGGTTTCAATGCGCAGGCAATGGCGATGACGACGCGCTGGCGCTGGCCGCCCGACAGTTCGTGCGGATAGCGCGACAGCGGGAATTTGGCCTCCGGCAGGCCAACGCGGTCGAGCATTTTGCGCGCGCGGTCTTCGGCGTCGGCACGGCTTGCCCTAGTGTGCCAGCGTATGCCTTCGGCGACCTGCTCGCCGATGGTCTTGACGGGGTTGAGCGCCGTCATCGGCTCCTGGAACACCATGCCGATGTCGTCGCCGCGCAGCGCGCACATCTGGTCCTCGGTTGCGGCCAGAATATCGATGCCGTCGAAGGTCACGCGGCCGGTGGCGCGCGCCGCATGCGGCAGAAGCTGCATGATGGTCAGCGCCGTCATCGATTTGCCGGAACCGGATTCACCGACCAGGCCCATCACCTCGCCGGGCGCGACGGAGAGCTCGACCCCTTTCAGGATCGGCGTGTCGCCGACGGCCAGCGACAGGTTCTCGATCTGCAGCAGGCTCATCGCTGCCGCCGCGATTTCGGGTCGAGTATGTCGGCGATGCCGTCACCGAGCAGATTGAGCCCAAGCACGGTGATGACGATGGCCATGCCGGGGAAGATCGCCATCCAAGGCGCCACCACCATGCGCGTCTGCGCGTCGAACAGCATGCGGCCCCAGCTCGGCATTGGCGGCTGGGCGCCGAGGCCGACATAGGAGAGACCGGCTTCGGCCAAAATGCCGAGCGCGAACTGGATGGTGCCTTGCACCAGAAGCAGCGTGGCGATGTTGGGCAGCACGTGCTCGATTGTAATCTGCGTCTTGCTCTTGCCGGCGGCGCGCGCGGCGAGAATGAACTCGCGTGGCCAGATCGCCAGCGCGCCGGCGCGGGCGACGCGCGCAAACACCGGGATGTTGAAGATGCCGATGGCGATGATGGCGTTGATCGCGCCCGGTCCGAAGATGGCGGTGATCATGATCGCCGACAGCAGCGCCGGGAAGGCGAAGACGAGGTCGTTCAGCCGCATCAGCGCCTCGTCGACCAACCCGCCGCGCGCCGCGGCGAAGGCGCCGAGCGGCACGCCGACGCCCATGCCGATGCCGACCGCGACCAGCGCCACGGCGATCGAGTTGCGGGCGCCGACCATGATCATCGACAGGATGTCGCGGCCGAAATGATCGGTGCCGAACCAGTGCGCCGCAGAGGGCGCGAGCGTCTTGTCCGAGATCACCAGTTTGGTCACGTCGTAGGGCGTCCAGACGTAGGAGATGACCGCTATTGCAGCCACCAGCACCGTGATGGCGAAGCCGATGAGGAAGGAGCGGTTGCGGAAGGCCTTGGCCAGAATGCTGCCCAACGTCTCCTGCGGGATGTCGATGTGCAGCGTCATTGCCGGCCTCGAAGGCGCGGATCGACGATGGCGTAGGAGACGTCGACGACGAGGTTAACGGCAATGACGGCGACGACCAGCAGCATGACGATGCTTTCGACGACGATCAGGTCGCGCTGAGTGATCGCCTGGAACACCAGCCGTCCGAGGCCGGGGAGATAAAAGACGTTCTCGATGATGATGGTGCCGGCGAGCAGGAAGGCGAATTGCAGGCCCAGAATGGTCAGAACCGGGATCATCGCGTTGCGCAGCGCGTGCCGCCATAGTACGGCACGATAGCGCAGGCCCTTGGCGCGGGCGGTGCGGATATAATCCTCGTTCAGCACCTCGAGCAGCGCGGAGCGGGCAACGCGCGCCAAGATCGCCGCCTGCGGCAGCGCAAGTGCTACGGCCGGCAGCAGCAGCGATTTCAGCGCCGGCCAGACACCGGCGCTCCAGCCGGGAAAGCCGCCGGCCGGCACCAGCCGCAGCCAGACGGCAAAGAGGTAGATCAGCATCAGCGCGAACCAGAAGTTCGGGATGGCGACGCCGAGTTGGGCGGCGCCCATGGCGACGGTGTCGCCGGCCCGCCCGCGCCGGCTGGCGGAATAGAGCCCGACCGGGATGGCAATGATGGTCGACAGCGCCAGCGCCATCAGCGCCAGCGGCAGGGAAACCGCCATGCGCTCGCGGACAAGATCGATGACCGGCACCGAATAAGTGTAGGAGCGGCCGAAATCGAGGCTGAGCAGGCCGCCGACCCAGTGGAGGTAGCGCAGGAGAAGCGGCTCGTTGAGGCCCATCTGGTTGCGCAGGAGCTCGACCTGCTCGGCGCTGGCGTTGAGGCCGAGCATCAGCCGCGCCGGGTCGCCAGGCAGGATTTCGAGCACGGCGAAGACGACCATCGAGGCCAGGATCAAGGTGGCGATGGCAATCGCGAGGCGTTTGAGGAGGTAGGCGGTCATGGTGGAGGGAATGGTGCGTTGCCAAGTGCGATGACTGAGCAAAGGCAGCGTTCTGTCACACCCCCCTCTGTCCTGCCGGACCCGGCCCTTCGCTGTCGCTTCGGGCGTTCGTTGTTCGGAAAGCCAAGCAGTTGGCTTTCCGTCCGCTGCGCGGACCACTCCTCACCCCCCGCAAGGGGGGAGATCAGCAGTTTCTGTGTCGTCGACCAGCGTTCAACGTTCGCGATAGGCGAAAGCGGAGACGAGAGCCCAATCTCCCCCCTTGCGGGGGAGATGCCCGGCGGGGCAGAGGGGGGTGTGACGGAGCGCAAACGCCGCCCTTTGGCCCGCCGCCTCAATCCGCCCACTTCACCTTGGTCAGGTCATTCGCCTGGATCGGCGCGTTTTCCCACAGGCCCTGCAGCTTGGCGTCCCAGACGCCGACCTTCGGCAGTTCATAGAGGAAGCCGACCACGGCGTCGTCGGCCAGGATCTTCTGTGCTTCGCCGAGCAGCGTGTTGCGCTTGGCGTCGTCGGAGGTGAGGTTCAGCTCGGCGATGATCTTGTCGAAGGCGGGGTTGTCGTAGTTGAAGTAGTAGTCCTCGCGCGAGTAGATATCGATGTCGTTGGGCTCGGTGTGGGAGACGATGGTCAGGTCGTAATCCTTCTTGGTGAACACCTGATCCAGCCACTGCGCCCATTCGACCGGAATGATTTCCAGGTCGATGCCGACGTCGCGCAGCTGCGAGGCGATGATCTCGCCGCCAAGCCGTGCATAGGAAGGCGGCGGCAGTTTCAGCGTCGCCTTGATGCCGTTTTCGAAGCCGGCTTGCTTCAGCAGCTCCTTGGCCTTGTCGACATTGTGCGGGTACAGGCCGGTGAGGTCGACATAGGCCTTGCTGGCGGGCGACATGTGCGAGCCGATCGGCACGCCGAGGCCGGCCGAGGCGCCGTCGATGATCGCCTTGCGGTCGAGCGCGAAGGCAATTGCCTGCCGCACCTCGAGCTTGTCGAAAGGCGGCTTCTTGTTGTTGATCGCCAGAATGGTCTCGCCCTCAGTCGAGCCGATCACCACCTTGAAGCGCGGATCGTCTTTGACCTGCGCGACGCTGTCGGGATCGAAGAAAGGGAAAGCCTGGATGTCGCCGGAGAGCAGCGCCGGCACGGCGGCAGCGGCGTCGGGAACGATGCGGAACTCGGCCTTGTCGAGGAACACCGGGGCGCCCCAGTAAGTGTCCGATTTCACCAGCGTGATCGACGAGCCCTTGGCCCAGCTCTGGAATTTGAACGGGCCGGTGCCGATGGGCTTTTCCTTGTTGGTGTCGGCGCTCTCGGGCGCCACAATCACCGCGTCGCCCCAGCCCAGATTGTAGAGGAACGACCCCTGCGGGTTCTTCAGCGTCACCTTGACCGTCGTCGGATCGATGACTTCGACCGTATCGATGGAGGCGAACAGGGCTTTTTGCGCGTTGACCGAATTGTCGGCGCGGGCGCGGTCGAGCGAGAACTTCACGTCGCCGGCGTCGAAATCGCTGCCGTCATGGAATTTGACGCCGGTGTGCAGCTTGAAGGTGTAGACCTTGCCATCGTCGGAAATGGCCCAGCTCTCGGCAAGGTCGGGCAGCACTTCGCCATTCGGACCGATGCGGGTCAGGCCCTCGAAGACGTTGGCGTAGAGCACTTCGTCGATCGCCGCGGCAGCACCGGCGGTCGGATCGAGATGTGGCGGCTCGAGCGTAATGCCGATCACCAGGTCGGTGCGTGCGGCAAATGCCTGACTGCCGGCCAGTGCCAGCACCGTGGCGGCAAGAATGGTTTTCCACAATTTCATCGTGCAACTCCCAAATGCTCGAACCCTGGTACGATAGAAGCGTGATTTCGAGGTGGAGTAAATTGCGTTTCGTGCTCTGCAGCGGCGCGGGGAGGAATGTTTTTTCAGCGAAGTCGATGGTTCAGTCCGCGGCCGTGCCCCTAAGCAGCACATTCAGCCCGATCGCCATCACCTTGGCCGACTCCACCATATCAGAGATACCGACCCATTCGTCGGGCCGGTGGGCGAGGTCCAAAATGCCCGGGCCATAGGCGATGCAATCATAGATGTGGCCGATGCGGGCGATGTGCTTCTGGTCGTAAGTGCCTGGTGAAATGACATAATCCGGCTCACGGTCGAAGATCGCCATGATGCCTTGCGCCACCGCCTTGACCACCGGCGCGTCGCGCTCGGTCATCAGCGGCAGCACCTCCATCAGGTCGCGAATCTCGTAGTCGAACTTTTTGCGCTCGCGCTTCAGCCGGTCGAGGATATCGGTCACCTCGCTCTTGACCGTGGCAAGGTCCTCCTCGAGCAGGAAGCGGCGGTCGATGGTCAGCCGGCAGGCGTCGGGCACGTTGGGTGAGGGCAGGCCGGGGCGGAAATCCTCGGTCTGGCCGCCATGGATCGAGTTGATGTTCATGGTCGAGCGCTTTGCGCCTTCGGGCACGACAGGCATGCGCGTCACCTTGCGGTCGAGCGCCGGAAACAGTTCATCCTCGAAGGCCTGCAGCACGGCGCCCATGTGGCGCACGGCATTGTCGCCGAGGAACGGCATCGAGCCATGCGCGATCTCGCCCTTGGTCTCGATCTCCGCCCACCAGACGCCGCGATGGCCAAGACAGATGCGGTCCTTGTTCAGCGGCTCGGGGATGATGACGTGGTCGACCTTGGGTTTCGAGAAATAGCCAAGCTTCGCCAGATGGGCGACGCCGCCGAAGCCGCCGGACTCTTCATCGACGGTGCCGGAGATTTCGATGGCGCCAGGAAAGTCGGGGAATACCTCCATGAAGGCTTCCGCCGCGATGATCGAGGCAGCCATGCCCCCTTTCATGTCGCAGGCGCCGCGCCCGTAGACCTTGCCGTCCTTCACCACGCCGGCAAAGGGATCGACGCTCCAGCCCTCGCCGGCTTCGACCACATCGATGTGCGAGTTGAAATGGACGCAGGCTCCAGGCGAGCGGCCGTCGAAGCGGGCGACGACATTGACGCGGGGATAGCGGTCGGTGTCGCCGGGCGTGCCTTCGGCGCGGATGAATTCGGTTTCGAAGCCAAGCCTGCCTAGGCGCGCACCGATATGTTCGGCGCAGGGGCGATAGGCTTCGCCAGGCGGGTTGATGGTCGGGAAGCGGATCAGGTCGGCGGTCAGTGCGACCAGGTCATCAACACGGGCGTCTATCGCTTTGAAGAGTCGTTTGTTCATTCCCGGATTTGAGCAGGCAAGGGGGTGGTTTTGCAAGCATCGCGCCACTGGCGCCGAAACTTCGTGTCGCAGCGGCAACTATGGCGGAAAATCGTTCAAATTCGCTGCTTTAGATTGGCGAATTTATCAAGGAGTGTGTGTTAGATCACTCACCTGTCGTTAAAAAGATGAAAAACCGCGTGATGACAGGGCAGGCAAGGGGCATCAAAGGGGTTTGATCTCATGACTAAAATCGTTCTCATGGCAGCTGCTTTTGCGGCGATGCTGTTCGGCACGTCCATCGAAAGCAGGGCTGCCTCGCTGGTGGCCAGCATCGACGTCTCGTCGCAGACCATGACCGTCAGCCAATACGGCCAGGTGCTTTATCGCTGGAGCGTGTCGACCGCCCGCAGTGGCTATTTCACGCCGCGCGGCACCTATCGGCCGCAACGCACGGCGCGGATGTGGTATTCGAAGAAATACCACATGTCGCCAATGCCTTACTCGGTGTTCTTCCATGGCGGCTACGCCATCCACGGCACCGGCGCGGTCAGGCAGCTAGGGCGTCCGGCATCGCATGGCTGCGTGCGGCTGCACACCGCCAATGCCGCGATGTTCTATGCGATGGTGCGCGAAGTCGGCTTCGGCAATACGCGGATCGTTGTGACGAACTGAGGCTTTCGACGACTTAAGATTGACGCTGCCCCTGGCCGGTGGCGTTGGCCTGTCCGCGCCGGCGGCGACGCCGGCCTGAGATTTCCCACCTTTTGTGGAACCACATCCACTGTCCCGGATCTTCGCGCACCCAGCGCTCGACCACGTCGGCGAGCAGTTGGGTGGTGGCCGCGACATCGACGCTGCCGCTTTCATTGCGCGGCAAGGTCAGCTTGTCCTCGATCTCGAGGCGGAAGCGGTTGCCTGGCAGCCGCACACATCGCGCCGGATAGACGTCGCAATCATAGTGACGGGCGAGCATGCCCAGAACCGGATTGCTCTGGCATGGGCGATTAAAGAAGATCGTCTCCAGTCCGCTGGAGAATTTCTGGTCGACCAAAACGCCGATATTGCCGCCTTTCTCCAGAATCGACGCCAACGCGAAGGAGGCGCCGGTCGAAGACGGCAGCAAGGCGCCCATGCTCGAACGCCGCGTCGAATGGATATAATCGGCGAGGTAGGGATTGTTCGGCGGACGAAACAGCGCCGTGATCTTCATGCCGAACGTCGCGGCAGCCACCGGCAGCAATTCAAAATTGCCGAGATGGCCGGTGAACAGGATATGCGGTTTGTCCTCGCCAGCTATCTGATGGAAATGATCGGCGCCACCGACTTCGACGCGGCCGGGCGTCGCTGCGTTCGGATCATAGTCGAAGAGGGCGTCAAGAAAGATGTATTCGGCGGCGAGCCGGGCCATGTTGCCCCACATGTCGGAGGCGATGGCCTCGATCTCGACATCGCTCTTTTCGGGATAGGCAAGGCGCAGATTGTTGATGGCGACACGGTGGCGCCCGACCCACGGACCGATGCGCCGTGCCGCCCGGTCGGCGAAATTGAGCGCCCTGTCCGCGGGCAAGAGGCGCAGCAGCGAGATGATCGTCATCGCCACGCGCGCCACCAGCCAGTGCTCCATCTGGCGCAGTCTTCGGCCATAGCGGAACATGAAGTCCCGGCGGGCTTTCTTGAACACCTTGCCGACCATAGTCCTAAGAAACGCGCAGGATGATCTTGCCGAACACGTCGCGGCCTTCCATGCGCTTCAACGCGGCGTCGATGCCGTCGAAGCCGACTTCGGTGTCGATGACAGGTGCGACCTGTCCCGCCGCCATCTTCTGCATGGCGTTGGCCATGTTCTCCATGCGGCAGCCGAAGGACCCAAGCAGCTTCAGCTGCTGCTGGAACAGCTGCATCAGATTGATCTGCGTCGACACGCCGGAGGTCGAGCCGCAGGTGACCAGGCGGCCGCCGCGCTTGAGGCACAGCATCGAGGCGGCAAAGGTGTCGGCGCCGACATGTTCGAAGACGACGTCGACGCCCTTCTTCCTGGTGAGCTTGCGCACGACGCCTTCGAAACGATCGTCGCGGTAGTTGATGACATGGTCGGCGCCGAGCGCCTTGGCCTTGTCGATCTTGTCGTTGGAACCGACCGTGGTGATGATGGTGCAACCCATGCGCTTGGCCAGCTGGATCGCCGCCGAGCCGATGCCGGAGCCGCCGGCATGGATGAGGATGGTTTCGCCGGGCTGCAGCTTGGCATTGTCGAACAGCATGTGCTCGACGGTGCCGAAGGTGACGGGGGCGACAGCCGCGCCGACATCGGTCACGCCGGGAGGAGCAGGGACCAGCAGGCGCGCCGGCAGGTTGATCTTCTCCTGGGCAAAGCCGTCGAGATGGAAGCCGTGGACGCCCGAGACATGTTCGCAGAGATTGTCGCGGCCTTCGCGGCAGGCGCGGCAAAGGCCGCAGGTGCGCGCGCCGTAGATCGACAGCAATTGTCCGGGCAGCAGGCTGGAGACGCCGGGGCCGACAGCTTCGACCTCGCCGGAGGCTTCGGCGCCGACGACCAGCGGCAGCTTACGCTTGGCGAAGGCCATGCCACGCCAGCCCCAGACGTCGATATGGTTCAGCGCCACCGCCTTGATGCGCAGCGTGACTTCGCCCAATGCGGGGGGCGGCGGGGGCGGCAGGTCCACCGTTTCAAGACGGCGGTCCTCGATAAGTTGCAGTGCGCGCATGGAGCCTGTCAGTTCAGTCTGGCTGAAAAAGGTCGCTTAGACCGGTTCCCGCGCCATGACAAGGCAAGTGTTCTGGCCGCCGAAGCCGAACGAGTTCGAGAGCACGGTGCCGACTTCGGCATTGCGCTTCTTGTTGGGCACCACGTCGAGCACGATTGCCGGGTCGGGATTGTCGTAGTTGATGGTCGGCGGAATGACGCTTTCGCGCATGGTCATCAGCGAAAACGCCGCTTCGACAGCACCCGCCGCCGACAGCGTGTGGCCGATCATCGACTTGTTGGACGAGACCGGCATCGAGCCGATGCGATCGCCGAACACGGTCGACAGCGACAGATGCTCCATCTTGTCGTTTTCCGGCGTCGAGGTGCCGTGAGCGTTGACGTAGTCGATCTCGTCCTTGCTCAGGCCGGCATCCGCAAGGGCGGCGCGGACTGCTGCGATCGCCGGGGAACCGTCGGGCTTGGAACGGGTGCGATGGAAATCGTCGGCCTTTTCACCGCAGCCGCGCAGGATGCCGAGAACGCTGGCGCCCCGGGCAAGGGCTGCCTCAAGCGATTCCAGCACCAGAGCGCCGGAGCCTTCGGCCAGCACAAAGCCGTCGCGGTCCTTGGAGAAGGGTTTTGACGCCTTTTCAGGGATGTCATTGTGGGTCGACAGCGCCGAGAGCAACGAAAAGCGGATCAGCGCCTCGGCGGTTGCCGAACCGTCGGCGCCGATGGACAGCGCCCGGTCGCATTCGCCGCGGCGGATCGCTTCGACGCCGAGCTGGATGGCGGTGGCGCCCGAAGCGCAGGCCGTCGACAGTGTGATCGGCAGGCCGCGCGTGCCAAAGCGGTCGGCCAGCCGGTCGGCGATCGCGCCGAACTGCGTGCTTGCGAACGTATCTGTTTCCTTCAGCCCGCGCGCCACCCTGAGCAGCCTTTCGGCGCCGGCGCCTTTGCCGTCGGAATTGTAGAGCGCGAAGCGGTCGTGCCAGTCGAGTTCGACCGGCGGCGAGGCGAGGAACAGAGGCCCGCCAAAATCAGAGGAATCGAGGCCGGATTCGGCCACCGCCTCATTCGCGGCGGTTTCGGCCAGTTCGTAGGTCAGCAGGCTGGCGCCTTTCGAGCTTGAGTCGAGGAAATCGACCATGCCGGAGATGCGGGTGTTGAGGTGGTCGACGGGAAAGCGGGTGATCGGGTGGATGCCCGATTTGCCGGAGGTCAGTGCCGCCCAGTTATCGGCCTTGCCGATGCCGAGCGACGTTACCACACCGATGCCGGTGACGGCGACGATCGGCCTGCCCATGTGATCTCTGAGATTGGCCATCCGGAACCTCTTAACTTTGCAGCATGATCGCGCAGCGCTGCTTCAAGCAGCAGCGTTGACCAGAGCCATGCCCTCGAATTGGTGATAGCCGATCGCCGTTGCGAGCACGGTTTCGGGAATGCCTTCGAACGGCTTCTCGGCCGCGGCGTCGAATACTGGGTAGGCGGCCTTGCGGTCAACGGCCAGGGCGGCGAGGGCGACCGCGAATGGAAACTGCGCTTCCTTCATATGCCCGGTCAGCGTGGCGAAGCCGCGCGCCGATATCGCCGGATTGGCATCCAGCGCTGACTTTTCGGCTGACGTTGCGGTATGCGCGCCGGAGGCGCCCGACAGGGCAAGCAGCTTGCCGCTTGGGAGAGTTGCCTGTTTGAGCAGTGTCGCGATCTCGGCGTCAAGCTCGCCGCGCGAGCGCCGGGCGCGGCCTGAGACGACCGGTCCGAGCTCGGCATAGATTTTCCGCCCACGGCTTTGCGCGTGTTCGCGCTGCTCCAGCACCAGGAACGCGCCGCCGGAGCCGGAGACCAGGCCGCCGCCCTCGGCGCCCTGTCTCTGCCAGACCGGCTTCCATGGGCCGCGATGCAGATAGCCGGCCAATTCATAGCCGAGCAGCATGTCGGAATGTTCGGTCTGGAAGGCGCCACCTACCAGTATGTGGGTCGACTGTCCGGAGCGGATGCGCGCCGCGGCGGTCTCGACGGCGGCGACGCCGGCACCTTCCTCGCCCATGAAGGTCCTCGACGATCCCGTCACCTTGTGGACGATGGAGATGTTGCCGGCGAGCAGATTGGAGAGCTGGGCCAGGAAAAGCGTCGGCCGCAATTCGGTGGTCAGCTTCTCGTTGAGCAGCACGTCGCGGTCGTTGCGGCTCTCGGACGCGGCGAGGATGGCGGCATCGACCGCCTCGTCCCGCTCGCCGCCGCCGGCAGCGACAACCATGTCCATGGTCGTGCAGAGTTCGTCATTGCCCTTGATGCCGGCGTCGTCCAGCGCCATGCCGGCGGCATAGGTGCCCAGCCGCTGCCAGGTTTCCATCTGCCGCTGGTCGCCGCGCTTGGCGATCTGCAGGTTCCAGTCGATCTCCGGCAGGGGATGCACGGTGTAGGGCCCAAAGCGCGCGGCTTCGAGCACCGGCTCCAGGCCCGGCTGCGCCAGCTTCTGCCAGTGGGTATCCGGACCCTCTCCCAGCGAGGAGACAAGGCCGATACCGGTGATGACGACGTCGCGAGGGCTGCTCATGAGCGGCTTTGTGGGTCAGGCGGCGCAGCCCGTCAAGGCCGCGCGCTTGCCGATATCAGGCGGTCTTGGCGGCGACCAGCGCGTCGATCTTGGCGCACAGGTTCTTCATGACGAAGTAATCGTCGGTCGAAGCCTTGCCGTCATTGACTTCCTGGGTCCACTTTTCCAGCGGCACCTTGATGCCGAATTCCTTGTCGATGGCAAAGACGATATCGAGGAAATCGAGACTGTCGATGCCGAGATCGTCGATCGTGTGGCTCTCGGGAGTGATGGTATCGATGTCGATCTCGCTGGTGTCGGCAATGATCTTGGCGACTTTGTCGAACGTGGTGGACAAGGGCTCTTCCTTCGGTTGCGGGCGGAATCTGTCCGCATCTGGTTTGGGCGCTGTCTAATCGGTTTTTCCCGGCAGGAAAAGGCCTGATGCGCCGGGCGCAGATGGGATGGCCTTCCCATAAAGACAAGAAGGGCCGCCCGACAAGCCGGCGGCCCTCCCAGTTGACGTTACGTCAGCTCAGTTTTCACGGAGCTTGACCACTGGCTTTCTCAGAACGTGACGCGGCCGAGCACGCGCAAGCCATCGCCCTGCGGCTCGACCACCACCGCTTCGCCCTCGCGCGGCGAGACGCCGGTCAGCGCGACGATGTTTTCGAGATGCGTGACCATGACCAGATTGTCGGAACCGGTGTAGGCGCGGATTTCCTTCATCACCGCGTCGAGCTGCGCGGCCTTCTCGGTCGGATCGCTCCTCAGGAGGTCGAGCGGCGCAAAAAGCTCCGGCTCCGCCTCGAAGGCGATGCGGGCAGTGTCGAGGCAGCGGCAATAGCGGCTGGACAGCACCCGCTCGATGGGGGCGGCGCGGGCGCCGAACAAGGCGCCGATCTTGCTCGCCTGCTGCTTGCCGCGCGCCGATAGGTTGACCTGGGTGGCGCAGTTGTCGATGACGAAATTGGCGGGGTCGGTGGTGCCGGTGACCAGCGCGTGGCGAAGCAGCACGACATGGCCGCCGTCACGCAGCAGCGCCCAGCCGGCGTCGGTCGCGTGGGCGACGGCGGGAACAGCAAGCAGGAACAGCGACAGCACAAATCGAATCATCGAAACCTTTTCCGGGAGCCCGATGCCGCTCCGGTCATTCTGATATAGGGATCGGAAAGCCGGCACAAAGACAAGCGAAAGGCGAACCCTCGGTTCGCTTCACATTTTCGCCATTTGCTTCTTCGCCAGCTCGATCTTCTGATCGGTGAGCGGGATAGGGATCGTGTAGCCGGCTTCGGTGAAGCCCTGCTTGGCGTTCTCGAAGAATTCGATCGCCTTGAGATATTCCGGCTTGCCCGCGCCATAGCTGGCGCGGTTCCAGTGGACGTCGCCGATATTGTTCTGCTCGAAGGCCCACTGCAGCGGCTGACTTTCGCGCGTAAACACCTTCAGCGCCGCCGTGAACGCCGCTTCGGCGTCGTTGAGATATTTGTCGGTCCGCTGGAGATTGCCGAGATTGAGCAGGCTCATACCGATGCCATTTTGAGCGTTGGCCCAGTCGACCGGCGCGGCCTCGATGGTGAGTATTTCGAGCGCTGCCCGCCGCGCCGCAATCGAATCCTGCAGCGTCTTGGCATCGCCATTGCTCATGCTCAACCAGTGCAGCGTCGAGCCCAGGCCGGCCTGGGCCATTGCCCATTGCCGCGGGTTCGTCTCGCGCTTGTACTCGCGCAACGCATTGCCGTAGGCGTCGACCGCCTCGCTGTAATGCTCGGGCTTGTCGGTGACGCCGCCGAGAAGCTGCAGCGTGTTGCCGAGATTGTAGTAGCTCATCGCCCAGTCCTGCGGGAACTTCCGCCTGACATAGACCTGCCGTGCCGCCTGGAAGGCTGCCGCCGACTGTTCCAGCTTGGCCGCATCACGGGTGCGCTGACCAAGGGTCTGATAGATCGATCCAAGATTGTTCTGGGCTGACGCCCAGTCCATCGGGAAGCGCTTGCGGGTAAACACCGTCAGAGCGTCGTTGTAGGCAGCTGCAGCTTCTTCCAGCGTAGCCGTGCCCATATCGAAGCGGGCGATACCGCTCAGCGCATTGCCCAGGTTGAGGCGGCTGGTCGCCCAGGACACCGGGAAGGTTTCGCGGGTTCGCACTTCCAGCGCGGCGCGGAAAGCGTTGGCCGCCTCATTGATCTTGGCCTTATCGTTGAGCTGGATGCCAAGGGTGACCAGCGTGTTGCCGAGATTGTTCTCGATCATCGCCCATTCTACCGGCGCTTTTTCGCGCGTGTATTCCTCAAGCGCCAGCCGGTAGGCGGCTTCGGCCTGCTTAAGATGCTCGCCGGTGGGTTCGCGTTCGGAGAGCGCATAGAGGGCGAGGCCAAGATTGTTCTGCGAAGAGGCCCAGTCCAAAGGCAGCTTGTCGCGCGGGCGCCTCTCCAGCGTGGCGCGCATTGCCGCCACCGCATCGTTCAGGCGCTTGGGGTCGCTTTCGCGTTCCCCGATCTTCAGCAGCACATTGGCCAGGTTGTTCTGCGCAGCGGCCCAGTTGCGATCATCTTTCTCGCGCTCGAAAACGGCAAGCGAACCGCGGAAGATCTGCGCTGCCTCTTCCAGATGCGCGGTCTCGGTTTCGCGTTCGCCGATGGTTTGCAGCACGACCGCCATGTTGTTGCGGGTGATTGCCCAATCGCGGTTCTGTTCGCCATTGGGAATGAAGTTCAAGATGACATGATAGGCCTCGATGGACTGTTGTAGTGCATCGAGGTCGCCGGTGGCGTAGCCATAAGCGTTCAGCGCCTCGGCCTCCTGGTTCTTGTAGTTCCAGCGCAGCTTTTCGTCCCACTTCTCGACCAGCGAAAACGCCTTGGCGTAGTCGGTGGCGGCGGATTTGTAGTCGAAGACCAGCGCGGCGGCGTCGGCGCGTTTGGCATAGATGGCGGCGTCGGCGATGCGCTTTTGCCGGAGCAGGTCCTCGGCCTCGTCGACCGCACCGCTGTTTTCCTCGATCCGGCCGACCGCGTCGTCGAGGAATTTGCGCGCCGTCACCATGGCGCCCTGGCCTATGGCCTTGTCGGCGGATGCGACCAGGCGACTGATCTCGGGATCGTCGGTGCGTAATGCGGCGCGCTCGGCCATCATCTTCTTCAGACGCTCGGCCTGGCTGTCCAGCACCTTCTGCAGGTCGTTGGGATCCTCAGGGATCTTTTCCGTGCCGAGCGCCTTGAGCACGCCGTAGAGCGCGTCAAGGGGCACGCCGTCCTGCAGAGAAGCCAACTCCACCTGAGCCCGTTTGGGATCGGGCAGGTCGGAAATGGTCAGCAGCAATTGCCGCCGCTCACCGGTGATCAGCCCGTCGTCGCCGGTCGGTTCCGGCGGCGCGACGCCGAAATAGAGCAGGCGACGCAGACTCTCGCTGACCCAGGGGCGCTGCTTTGCCTTGGTGTCGAGATAGACCTCCTCGGTGACCATGCGCATGACCGAGCCGAATTCCGTGCCTTTCATCGCGGTGAGGTGGCGCAGCAGGGCGGCGGCGTAGGGGCTGTTTTCGCCGGCGGCGCCATCAAGTGCGGGTCGGCCCGGCTCAGCGGCGAAGCCGACCACGGTTCCCAGGCTGGCATTATCCAATGAGGCATCGGCGAGGGCTTTTGCGCCGCGCACCGGTTCCAGCCCGCCGGCGCCGACAGGCTCGGCGGAAGCCGTCGGCCCGCGTCGCACGACCGCGTCCGGCGGAAACGGGTTGGTGCGGCAGGCGTCAAGCAGCACGATCGTCACCGGCACGGTCTTTTTCAGCTCGTCCATGACGGCTGAAATCGGCACCAGCGCCTCACCAGCATTTTTCAACGACGAGACGTCGGCATCGACCGGCACCAGATAATTCTCGCCGCCCGCCTCGATGCCGTGGCCGGAATAATAGATGAAGGCGACGTCGGCGCCTTCGGCGTCCTCGACAAACCGATCGAGATCGCGCTTCAGCTTGGCGGCATCGCGATCGGTGACGTTGCGGGCGTCGAAGCCGAGGTCGGTCAGCATCTTGGCCATGTCGCGGGCGTCGTTGGCCGGGTTGGCAAGGGCTGCGATGTGTTTGTATTTCGACTGGCCGATGATCAGCGCCACGCCCTTGAGACTTTTGGTCTCGGCGGCCTGGGCCTCAGATACGCCAAGGCAAAGCAGTATAGCGACGAAACCCGCCAGCCACCCCTGTCTGAAATGACGCTGTTTCGGCGTCGCAACCATTCGCTGTGTGTCCGCCCTGATGATCCCAAGCCTGTATAGCGCTGCCACCCGACCATGATCAAATTCAGGCGCCGGGCGGATCGAGGATCAGTTTCTGAAGATCATGGCGATTGCGCTGGAATCCGGGCTCGCCTATCCCTGAAAAATGTCTCCGCTTACCGAAACCGTTCTTTTCGTCTTCAGCCTCGTTGCGCTCGGCTATGTCACCGGGCTCACCGGCTATCTGAAACCGGCCAGCGGGGACGGCATCTCCGAATTCGCCATCAACGTGGCATGCCGCTGCTGCTGTTTCGGACGATGGTGAATTCCGATTTCCACGGCGTGGCGCCCTGGTCGCTGTGGGGTGCTTATTTCGCGGCGGTTGCAATGACATGGGCCGCCGGCCATCTGGTGACGACACGGATCTTCGGGCGGGACGCGCGCACCGGCATCGTCGGTGGAGTGTCGTCATCCTTCTCGAATGTGGTGTTGCTGGGCATTCCCTTCGTTCTCGGCGTATTCGGGTCCAGCGGATTCGAAGTGCTGTCGCTGCTCGTTTCCGTGCACCTGCCGACCATGATGATGGCTTCGATCATCATGTTCGAGATATTTGGCCGCGGCGGCAGCGAGCCCGTACACCCGCTGCGCATCATCCAGAGCTTTCTGAGAAGACTGTTCACGAACCCGCTGATCATCGGCATCCTGGCCGGGCTGGCATGGCGCCTCACCGGCGCGCCGCTGCCGAACCTTGCGACGCGGCTGGTCGATGCGCTGGCTAACACCGCCGGGCCGGTGGCGCTGTTCGCCATGGGGCTCAGCCTGCGCCGTTTCGGCATTTCCGGTAACATCCGACCGGCGCTGGCGCTGTCGACGCTGAAACTGTTCCTGATGCCGGCGCTGGTGCTCGGCCTGGTCTGGCTGTTTGGCCTGCCGCCCTTGACGGCCAAAGTGGCGGTCGTGGTGGCGGCGCTGCCGTCCGGCATCAATTCCTATCTCATCGCCGTTCAGTTCAACACCGGCCAGGCGCTGGCGTCGAACCAGATGACCATCGCCACGGCAAGCGCGGTTGTTACAACCGCCTTTTGGCTGACGGTGGTGGTTCATGTCTTTGGGTAGGCTTGGTCTTCGGCAAGGCTGGGGCCCAAACTAATTTACATGTGAATTTTCTCTGGCGTTTGGCTGGCCCAAAGCCTATATGCCATCTTGCATTGCTTGCCGAGCTTGCCCTAGGTAAAGAGCAGTGGCTCAGCGTGTCGGGCATCCAGGCCATTGCGCGCGCTCATCGAAGACATCCACAGACCGGCCCGTCAGTGCGCCGAACGGAGGCTAGACCATGCTGCAGAAAACCAGCCATTTCATGCGCCAGGCCAATCTCATCAATGGCGAATGGGTGCAGGCCGACAGCGGCCAAGCGGTCGACGTCAACAACCCGGCCACCGGTCTCAAGATCGGCACCGTGCCGAAGTCGGGCAAGGCGGAAACCCGCCGCGCCATCGAAGCCGCAAGCGAAGCCTTCAAGACCTGGCGCAAGACGACCGCGCTGGAGCGCTCGAAGCTGCTGCGCAAGCTGCATGACGCGATGATGGATAATCAGGATGTGCTGGCCGAACTGCTCACCATCGAGCAGGGCAAGTCGCTCGCCGAATCCAAGGGCGAGATCGGTTCGGCCGCCGCCTACATCATGTGGTTTGCCGAGGAAGGCCGCCGCACCTATGGCGATGTCGTGCCATCGCCGTGGGGCGATCGCCGCATCCTGGTGACCAAGGAGCCGGTCGGCGTCATTGCCGCCATCACGCCGTGGAATTTCCCCTCCTCGATGCTTGCCCGCAAGCTCGGCCCCGCGCTTGCCGCCGGCTGCACCGCCGTGGTCAAGCCCGCCTCGCAGACGCCGTATTCCGGCCTTGCATGGGGCGCGCTCGCCGAGGAAGTCGGCTTCCCAAAGGGCGTCATCAACATCCTCACGGGTGCTGCCGGCGAAATCGGCGACGAGATCTGCGCCAATCCGCTGGTGTCGAAGATCACCTTCACCGGCTCGACCGAGATCGGCAAGCTGCTGATCCAGAAGTCGTCCGTCACCGTCAAGAAGGTCTCGATGGAACTCGGCGGCAATGCGCCGTTCGTGGTCTTCGACGATGCCGACCTCGATCGCGCCGTCGCCGGCGCCATCACCGCCAAATACCGCAATTCAGGCCAGACCTGCGTGTGCACCAACCGCTTCCTGGTGCAGGCCGGCATCTACGACAAGTTTGTCGAGAAGCTGGCCGCTGCCAGCAATGCGCTGAAGGTTGGCTCGGGCCTGGAAGAGGGCGTGCAGCAGGGACCGCTGATCGACGTGAAGGCGGTCGAGAAGGTCGAGGAATTCATCGCCGACGCCACGTCGAAGGGCGGCAAGGTCGTTGCCGGCGGCAAGCGCCACGCGCTTGGCGGCTCATTCTTCCAGCCGACCGTCATCGCCGATGCGAAGCCTGACATGCGCTTCATGAAGGAAGAGATTTTTGGCCCGATCGCCCCGGTGTTCAAGTTCGAGACCGAGGAGGAAGCCATTGCGCTTGCCAACGACACCGAGTTCGGCCTTGCCGCCTATTTCTACACCGGCGACCTCGGCCGCGCCTTCCGGGTCATGGAAGGCCTGAAATACGGCATGGTCGGCGTCAATGAAGGCCTGATCACCACGCCGGAAGCGCCGTTCGGCGGCGTCAAGGAATCGGGCCTCGGCAAGGAAGGCGGACATCAGGGCATCGAGGACTATCTCGACACCAAATATGTCTGCATCGGGGGTCTCGGCCTCTAAATCATTGACGGGCAGGGCAGGCCGCGGGCCGGCCCTTGCCAGACGACATTCAGCCGGCCTGGAGCGGTTCAGCGTTTCACGGAAACGCCGAACCGCTCCAGTTCTTTGTTTTTTGCAATTCCGGACGGAAAACCGTTTCACACTTTTCCTGGAATTGCTCTAAGTCGATAGATCGACGAATTAGCATTTGGACATAGCGATGAAGGACGGCGAAGTCTTCGGCACGACGCAGGCGGGCGAACCCGTTCGCCGTTTCACCATCCGGGGCGGCGGCATCAGCGCCAACATCATCGGGCTCGGCGCAATCATCCAGGATCTGCGCCTCGCCGGCCACGATGCGCCGCTGGTGCTGGGCTACGACCGCTTCGAGCCTTACGAGACCGACCGGGCCTTCTTCGGCGCGGTCGTCGGCCGTTACGCCAACCGCATCCGCGACGGCCGCTTCACCATTGCCGGCCAGCGCTACCAGACCGAGCGCAATTTCCTCGGCAAGCACACGCTGCATGGCGGTTCGGAGGGCTTCTTCCAGCGGCCGTGGACGGTTTCGCTGCATGGCCGGGATTTCGTCACCCTGACCCTGCACGATCCCGAGGGCACGATGGGCTTTCCCGGCGCGCTCGACGTCACCTGCACCTACCGGCTGAAGATTCCCGGCACGCTCTCGATGGAGCTGACCGCCACCTGCGAGGAGCCGACGCTGTGCAATCTGGCGCAGCATTCCTATTTCAATCTCGACGATGGCGGCACCGGTGACATTCTCGACCACCGGCTGATGCTGAATGCCGGCGCCTATACGCCGGTCGATGGCGAGATGATCCCGACCGGCGTCGTCAAACCTGTCGACGGCACGCCCTTCGACTTCCGCCAGGCGCGGCCGCTGCGCATGGAAACGGAAGGCGAGCAGCTTCCCTACGACGTCAATTTCTGCCTGGCGTCAGCCCGGGGCCCGCTTCACCAGGTGGCGTGGGCGCAAGGCGCCAATTCCGGCGTCGAGATGGAAGTCTGGACCACCGAGCCGGGCCTGCAGCTTTACACCGGCCAGTATGTCGCGCCGACCTCGGGCGGCCTGGACGGACGGCGCTACAAGGCGTTTTCCGGCTTTTGCCTGGAAGCGCAGACCTGGCCCGACGCGCCGAACCGGCCCTATTTCCCGCAGGCCACGCTGTGGCCGGGCCAGATCTATCATCAGGTGACGGAATATCGTTTCAGGCTTCCCTAAGGTCTTAGCCCTCGAAAGCGGTTCTTAGAACCTCGAACGGCGCCAGCGCGCCTCGCACCTGCACGACAGCGGCGGCGACGCGATGCGCGCGCTGCACGGCATCCGCCGGGGCATGGCCGGCAAGCCGGGCGGCGAGATAGCCGCCATTGAAGGAATCGCCGGCGCCGGTGGTGTCGACCGGGGTGGCGACATGCTGGGCCGGAACCGGCTGCAGGGCTCCGCCAGTGGCGATCAGCGCGGGTTCCTCGCCATTCTTGACGACGACTTCGCCGACCAGTTTTCCGAACCGCTCGGCGGTCGCTTGCGATGCCGTGTCGCCAAACAGCATCTGCTCGTCGGGAAAGGTCGGCAGCGCGATGTCGGTGACGGCAAGCGCGTCGAGGATCGCGGCTTGCGCCTCCTCGCGGCTCTGCCACAGGCGCGGCCGGTAGTTGGGGTCGAAGGCGACGAGCGAACCGGCAGCCCGCGCCTTGGACACTTCCGCCAGCAACGTCTTGCGCGCGGCGGCATCCAGAATTGCCAAAGTGATTCCGGAAAAATACACAAGAGCCTGGTTTTCAAGGCTTTTTGCCAAGGCGGCCGGGTCCGAGGCGAGCCGCCTGGCCGCCGCGTCGCTGCGCCAGTAGGTGAAGGCGCGTTCGGCGCCGGTCAAGGTGATGGCGTAGAGGCCGGGCCGCGCGCCTGGGATGACCGGGCTGGCGCCGATGTCGATGCCGTTTTCGGCGAAGAACGAAATCTGGCCCTGCGAGAAGGGATCGTCGCCGAAGGCCGAGACATAGGTCGCCGGCCGCTCGCCGCTCAGCGCATGCAGCGCCCACAGCGTGTTGAACGTGTCGCCGGCAAAGCCCATGCGCCAGTTCGGCCCGGCCTGGCCGGACAGCTCGAGCATGCATTCACCGATCGAAGCGACGCCGTCTGCTGCCATGTATCTGTCTCCGGATCAGTTCGCTGCTGTAGCTTTTTGCGGCCGGCAGCGCCATGCTTGGCGGCGGCGGTTTTTTGCGCCAGAAGCGTTTTCCCACAGAAGCGGCGGGACGCGAATTGCTTCCCGAGACGTTATGCCCAGAAGAGGAACCGGTTTGGCATCGATATGGCGTTATCTTCTTGCGGGCGTTGGTCTGGCCGGCTTGCTGGCTGGCATATTGGCGATCGTCTATCTGACCGCGCCGCAGTCGGCGCCGGGCCCGGATATTTCGCGCTCGAAGAAGACGGCGAACGGCTTGTTTGTCGCCAGCATTCAGCCGGAACGCGGCGTTATCCGGCAAGGCGAACTGCAATCCTGGTTGCTGACCCTGAAGACGGTCAACGGCGATTCCGTGGAAGGTGCGGCGATCTCGGTGTCCGGCGGCATGCCGCAGCACAATCACGGCTTGCCGACCAGTCCGCAGGCGACCGATTATCTTGGCGAGGGGCGCTACAGGATCGAGGGGCTGAAATTCACCATGAGCGGCGTGTGGCAGTTGCGCTTCGCCATTTCGGCGGCGGCCGGTTCCGACACGGTCGTCTTCAACGTGGTGCTGTGAGCGGATGAACGGCCTGTTGCGCCTTCTGGCATTGGCGGCGGTCGTGCTCGTTGCCGGCTGCGGCAAACCGGATTTTTCCGATGCCGAGAAGAAGACCATCGCTTCGCTGGCGCTGAACACCTTGCCGGCGCTCAAACCCGACACCACCAACCGCTTCGCCGACGTGCCGGCCGCCGCCGCCCTGGGCTCCACTCTGTTCTTCGATCAGGGGATGAGCCGTGACGGGAACGTATCCTGCTCGACCTGCCACAAGATCGACCGGCAATTCCAGGATGACCTGCCGCAATCCGTCGGCGTTGGCCGAACCAACAGGCGCTCGATGCCGCTGGCCGGCATTGCCCGCAATCCGTGGTTCTTCTGGGATGGACGGCGCGACAGCCTGTGGGCGCAGGCGCTGACGCCGCTGGAAAACCCGCTTGAGCAGGCGGGGAACCGCGCGGCCTTCGCGCATTACATCCAGAAGCGGTTCGGCGAGCGCTATGAGCGCATCTTCGGGCCACTGCCGGATCTTTCCGCCGTGCCGGCCAACGCCAGCCCGCTCGGCAATGAGGCCGAGCAGGCGGCGTGGAAGGCAATGACCGCGGCGCAAATGGACGACGTCAACCGCGTCTTTTCCAACATCGGCAAGGCGATCGCCGCCTTCGAACGGTCGATCGAACCGGCACAGACGCGCTTTGACCGCTTTGCCATCGATCTTGCGTCAGGCGCCAAGCCGAAAGCCGACGATGCCTTTTCGCAGGAGGAGATGCTCGGGCTGAAACTGTTCATCGGCAAGGCCAATTGCGTCACCTGCCATAACGGCCCGCGCTTCACCGACAACGCTTTCCACAACACCGGCGTGCGGCCGGTCAGGGATTTGCCATTGGATCGCGGCCGTTTCGATGCGGTGGCCCAGGTTCAGGCCGACCCATTCAACTGCTTCGGCGCCTTCCGCGATGGCGACGCCGGCGCCTGCGGAGAACTGCGCTTCATCGTCAAGGCAGCACCCGAACTGATGCGTGCCTACAAGACGCCGTCGCTGCGGGGCGCGGCGACACGGCCGCCCTATATGCATGCCGGACAGTTCTCCACGCTGGAGGAGGTGGTGGCGCACTACGCGAAGGCGGAGGCGGCCGTTGAAGGCACCTCCGAAGTGCACCCGTTGCAACTGTCGGACCGCGAACGCGCGGCGCTGGTGGCGTTTTTGAAGACGCTGTCGGAGTGAGCTAGCGATCCTTCACCGTCTCCATCGCCACGAAGGTCGAGGTCTGGGCGACGTGGGGGAGCGCCGAGATGCGCTCACCGAGAACACGGCGATAGGCGGCGATGTCGGTGGTACGGACTTTCAGGAGATAATCGAAGCTCGACGCCATCATGTGGCACTGCTCGATCTCCGGCACGGCCTGCACCGCGCGATTGAAAGCATCGAGCGCGGCCGAGCGTGTGTCCGACAATTTGACCTGGACGAAGGCGACATGACCTTCGCCCATGCGCTCGCGATCGATGATCGCCTGATAGCCCCTGATATAGCCGTCCTTCTCCAGGCGCTTCACCCGCGCCTGCACCGGCGTCTTCGACAGGCCGACCTTGCCGGCCAGTTCCGACATGGACAGCCGCCCGTCGCGCGCCAGCGCCGACAGGATGTTTCTGTCGATGCGGTCCAATTGGTCTCCTGTCACGGATATCACAGTCCATCTGATAACAATTTAGCCGCATGATAGACCGCTCGGCCTGCCATGTCGATTTCTTTGGACCGGCCGAAAATGCGGCTCTGTGCTAGCTTGCGCCATTCGGTCCGGCGACCGCCGGCCCGCTCCCAGATGCTTGCTCCGCAGGACCGCCATGCCGCTCGACACCATCCGCCAGCAGATCCGCGCCAACTACCTGCCCGACGAAGACGCGGCTGTGAAGCGCCTGGCTGCCGCGACAGAACTTTCGGCCGATGACCGCAAAGCCGTCTCGGCCCGTGCCGCGGATCTGGTGCGCGCGGTGCGCGGCTCGTCCGACCCGCGGCTGATGGAGGTTTTTCTCTCGGCCTACGGCCTCTCCACCAAGGAAGGAGTGGCGCTCATGTGCCTGGCCGAGGCACTGCTGCGCGTGCCTGACACCGAGACCATGGACGACCTGATCGCCGACAAGATCGCACCGCATGACTGGTCGGCGCATTCGGGCGGTTCGAGCTCGATCTTCGTCAACGCCTCGACCTGGGCGCTGATGCTGACCGGCCGTGTGCTCGACGAAGGCGAGGGCGGCATTGAAGGCACGCTGCGCTCGATGGTTCGCCGGCTGGGCGAACCGGTGATCCGCAAGGCGGTCGCCGCCGCCATGCGCGAAATGGGCGAGCAGTTCGTGCTCGGCCGCACCATTGCGGAAGCCGTCAAGCGCGGCAAGTCGATGATCCAGAAAGGTTATCTCTATTCCTTCGACATGCTGGGCGAGGCCGCCCGCACCGAGGCCGATGCGCTGCGCTACCTCAAGGCCTATGCCGACGCGATCTCCTCGCTGGATTCAGGCTCCAACGGTCCCGATATCCGCCAGAACCACGGCATCTCGGTCAAACTGTCGGCGCTGCATCCGCGCTATGAAGAGGCACAGAAGGAAAAGATGCTGCCGGTGATGGCCGAGCGGCTGCTGTCGCTGGCGCTGGCCGCACGCCATTCGCGCATGGGCCTCAACATCGACGCCGAGGAGGCCGACCGGCTCGACCTGTCGCTCGATGTCATCGAGCGCGTGCTGGCTGAGCCGGAGCTTGCCGGCTGGAACGGCTTTGGCGTCGTCGTCCAGGCCTACGGCCCGCGCGCGGCCTTCACAATCGACTGGCTCTATGCGCTGGCGAAAAAGTACGACCGCAACATCATGGTGCGGCTGGTCAAGGGCGCCTATTGGGACACCGAGATCAAGCGGGCGCAGACGCTGGGGCTTTCCGGCTACCCCGTCTTCACCCGCAAGGCCAACACCGATGTTTCCTATATGGCCTGCGCTAGGAAGCTGCTTGGCATGACCGACCGTATCTATCCGCAATTCGCCACGCACAATGCCCATACCGTCGCCGCCATCCTGTCGATGGCTGACAACCGTGACGCTTTCGAATTCCAGCGCCTGCACGGCATGGGCGAAGCGCTGCATGAGACGGTGCGCCGGGCCGAAGGCACGCGCTGCCGCATCTATGCGCCGGTCGGCGCGCACTCCGACCTCTTGGCCTATCTGGTTCGCCGCCTGCTGGAGAATGGCGCCAACTCCTCCTTCGTCCATCAGCTCACCGACGAGGACGTCGAGCCGGAGGATATTGCGCGCGATCCGCTCGAGACGGTCGAGAGCCAGGGCCCCGCCGCCAATCCGGCAATCGCTCGTCCTGCGACGATCTTCGGCGCTGGTCGGCGCAACTCGAAGGGGTTCGACATCACCGATCCGGTGACGCTGGCGGCGATCGACAAGGCCAAGGCGGCCTTTGCCGGGCCCGAGCGCTGGCATGCCAAGCCGATGACGCGCGCCGCCGGCTACGGCAAGCAGCGCCCGGTGGTCAATCCGGCAAAGCCTGCCGAGATCGTCGGCACGGTCGCCGAAGCCGCTGCCAAGCAGGTCGCGACCGCGGTGCGCTTTGCTGTGGAAGCGCAGCCGTCCTGGGCGAAGCGTCCCGTTGCCGAGCGCGCCGCCATCCTCAACCGCGCCGCCGACCTCTATGAGGCCAATGCGGTCGAGTTTTTCGCGCTGGCTACAAGGGAAGCCGGCAAGTCGCTGGCCGACGGCGTGGCTGAAGTGCGCGAAGCCGTCGACTTCCTGCGCTACTACGCTGCCGAAGCGGCCAACAACGAAGCGGGCACCGAGGCGCGCGGCGCGATCGTGTGCATTTCGCCGTGGAATTTCCCGCTCGCCATCTTCACCGGCCAGATCGCGGCAGCGCTCGTCACCGGCAATTCGGTCATCGCCAAGCCAGCCGAACAGACCCCGCTGATCGCCTTCCGCGCCGTCGAGCTGCTGCGCGAGGCCGGCGTGCCGGAAGATGTCATCCAGCTTCTGCCGGGCGACGGTCCGTCGGTCGGCGGACCGCTAACTGCGGATCCGCGCATTGCCGGCGTATGCTTCACCGGCTCGACCGAGGTTGCAAAGCTGATCGAGAAGCAACTGGCCGAGACAGCCGCGCCCGACGCCATGCTGATCGCGGAGACCGGCGGTCTCAATGCCATGATCGTCGATTCCACAGCACTGCCCGAACAGGCGGTGCGCGACATTCTGGCATCCGCCTTCCAGAGTGCGGGTCAGCGCTGTTCGGCGCTGCGCGTGCTCTACGTGCAGAAGGATGTCGAGAAGAAGATGCTGGAGATGCTGAAGGGCGCCATGGAAGCGCTCACCATCGGCGATCCCTGGCAGATTTCGACCGATGTCGGGCCGGTCATCGATGACGAGGCGCAGGAATCGATCCGCGAGTATTGCACCAAGATGGGGCTGCAGGGCCGGTTGATTGCCAAACTCGAAGCACCGAAGGACGGCCGCTTCGTTGCGCCGCATGTGTTCCGGGTCAAAGGCATCGAGGAGATGGAGCGCGAAGTGTTCGGCCCGGTGCTGCATGTCGCCAGCTTCGACGCCGACGGGATCGACGCCGTCATCGCCGCCATCAACCGCAAGGGCTATGGCCTGACCTTCGGCCTGCACACCCGCATAGAAGGCCGCGCCCAGCATTTCGTCGACGGCATCCATGCCGGCAACATCTATGTCAACCGCAACCAGATCGGCGCCGTCGTCGGTTCGCAGCCCTTTGGCGGCGAGGGGCTTTCGGGCACCGGGCCGAAGGCCGGCGGGCCGCATTATCTCCGGCGGTTCCGCAAAGGGCCGGAGGCGGGCACGGAGATTGCCGAGGGCCACAAGGTGACTGCGACCGAACTCGCCGACAATCTGCCCGATCCGACGCTTGGCGGCTGGTCGACGCGGCCGGATCGCATCGCCATCTTGAGAAAGCATTTGCGTGGCAAGGGCGCTGCAGCCATCGGCGCTGCAGCCGCCATCGATTTCGGCCAGGTCGACCTGCCCGGACCGACCGGCGAGGCCAACACGCTGTCGCTGTCGCCGCGCGGCCGGGTGCTGTGCCTCGGTCCGGACGCCGAAACGCTGCTTGCCCAGACGATCCAGGCGCTGGCCGCCGGCAATGCGGTGCTGGCCGTGGCGCCGGGCGCGCCGGCAGCACTGTCGGCGCTGACCGGCAAGGGGTTGCCGCTGGCGGCCATAGACGGTCGGCCAGACCCAGTCGAAGCGCGTTCGCTGCGCGTCGATGTCGTCGCCTTCTCGGGCAGGCCCGAGGCGGCGCGGATCGTGCGCAAGGTCATTGCCGACCGCAGCGGGCCGATCGTGCCGCTGGTCAGCGAGGTGCTCAACCCGGCGGCCTATGCGCATGAACGCGCTGTCTGCGTCGACACCACGGCTGCCGGCGGCAATGCCAGCCTGCTCGCGGCGGCCTAGGGGGCTTTTCGCGGCTCGCTTGCCTGCGTCGGGTTGCAAGGGTATGCGCAAGGGACAGAGAGCAACTCGAGCGGGGCAGCCGAACAGATGGAAGACACGTCCCGACCGTTTGAGCTGCCGCGCGTGGCGGTGGTCATCACTTGCTTCAACTATCGGCCGTACGTCGAACAGGCGATCCGCTCGGTGCTTGCGCAGACCTACCGGAATTGGGAATGCGTCATCGTCGACGATGCCTCGACGGACGGCTCGGCCGACCATGTCCGACAGCTTCTAAGGGATATAGACGATCCGCGCCTGCGCCTGTTGGCGCGCACGGAGAATGGCGGCCAGACCGCGGGATTCCGCGACGGCTTTGCCGCAACCGACGCGCCCTTCGTCGCGTTTCTCGACGCCGATGACGTGTGGCTGCCAGATTTTCTCCTCGCGCATCTGTCCGCCCATCTCAACACGACGCATTCGGCCGCTCTCTCGAGTTCCGATGTGTTCCTTGTCGATGGCGACGGCACGTTGCTGGGCGGCACCTTCCTTGCCTTGCGCAAACCGCGCTCCGGAGCGGATCGCAGCGGTGTCGCCATCGCGCCCGGTGGCTGGCTTGCCGGCATGGCGCCTGGGATCGCCTACGCATCGGAGCATCCGGTAACCTATTTCGCACCTGCGGTGACGGGCTGGCTGTGGTCGCAATGCTCGGCGATCATGTACCGGCGTGGCGCGCTGGAACCGGTATTGTCCTTCCCGTTCAAGGCCAAGGTCGGGACGGATTATCTGACGGCGACACTCGCGCACCAGGCCGGCGGCAGCCTCATCCTGTCAGAAGGTCTCGGGCTCTATCGCCTGCATGGCTCCAACCTGTCCACCGGAACTGCCTTTGCTGGCGGCAATGTGCGGCAAACGCCTGCATACAGGAGCTACAGGAGCGTGTTGGCGGCGGATGCCGCAGACTATTTGCTGGCGAATTCTGCCTGGCTCAGCGATCTCAACGGGCGCAATTTCATAGCTGCATTCCTGACGCAGCATGTGAGCCAGTTCCCGGAGTTGGCCGGTGATCCGCGGTTGGCGCGCTACCTGACACGCGGACAGCCCTGGCGGCGGCTGCGCCTGCACATTGCCCAGTGGCTTCGGCGACTGGGCGGCCGGAATTCAACCGGAACCTGACGGCATCTGCCCGTCGTCAGATCTCGTCGACGGGTGAAATCTCAATCAGGCCCCTTCGACGACCGAAAAGCCTTCGAACTGCGGATGGCCGAGATAATGCACCTTCGAGGTGCCGGTGTTGCGATGGGCGGCGCGAAAATTCTCGGATTTGGTCCAGGCGACGAAATCCTCATGGCTTGCCCACACCGTGTGCGAGGCAAACAGCGTGTAACCCTCGGCCTCGTTGACCGGGCCGCGCAGCAAGTGGAATTCCCTGAAGCCTTTCATCTCCGAGAGGCTCGAATCGCGGTTCTTCCAGACATCCTCGAAGGCGGTCTCCGAGCCATTCTGGACCTTGAAGCGGTTCATGGCGATGTACATTGGCTTCCTCTCGAATTGGTGGACGATGCCATTTGGCGAAGGTCTACAAGCTGTTTAAAACGGACCGATCCGCGCCCTGAACACCCAACTTGATAATCCGGTCTCGGGTGGAATGGGCGGGAACGGGGCTTGCTGGCGCACCAGTTTCAAAGCGAATTGGTCTAGCTCGGCAGACCCTGAACTTTCGACAAGCTGCAAGTCGCTGACGCTGCCGTCGGCCATGACGACGAAATAGACCCTGGCATTGTTGCGAGCCTTGGCTTGAACCGCCTTCGAAACGTGGCGGTTGGCGCGGACAAGCTTGTTCTGAACTTCAACGCTGTAGCCGGATTCCATCGAATTGCCCGCCGCGCTCTGTTTTCCGCCTTTGCTGGCAACCGCCGTTGCCTCGCGCTCCTCGCCATCTGCCGTGCCGCCAGTCTCTCCCGATATTGGTGCGCCCGATATTGATGTACTTGGCCTCGGGCTTGGGACTGGTGGCCTCGCGGCAGGCAATTCAACGGCAGGCTGATTGGCGGGAGATGCCTCCGAACTCTGCGTTTGAACCGGTGACGGTGCAGGCGTCTCAGCCTCTGGGGCGACACTTTGATCATCCGGGATGGCGGCCGTTGGTGCATCGGGAGCGACGGTTGCCTGGTTGGCAGATTCCGGCGCAGATTTGGGCGCCGCCGGCTCCTCTACGGCTTGAGGCGCCTCGGTTTGCGGCGTGGGTTGGACGGGCTTGGCCGGCTGCGGATCGGTTACCAGGGTAACATCCACCGCGTCGGGTACCGGGTTTTGCAAAGCGGTGCCGAGGACGTCTGCGCCTGATCGATCGGCGCCTTCGGCCTGTATTGCCTTCCCGGTATCAAATGTCCCGGCGGGTGCGACCATGAACGCCGCTGCGGCAGCGGCATGGAGCAGGCAGGACGCGACGATCGCCACAGTCCATTTGCGGTCCGCGGCCGCCGGCTGTACGAGCTCGTCCATTGTTATCGCCGGTTCGTTGCCGGCGTCGGGGAGGGGGGTGATGTCCTGCATGGTTCGCGGCGAGACCTGCCGCGAGCGCGGCGGGATTGTCAAATCAAGATCGGTTGCCGGCCATAACGGCGGAGCTGCGACGGGTCGTGTCGCATTGTCGTGCAGGAAGGCGGGATGCAGACCCACCTCAAACGCCGAATGCGATACCGGTCTTGGTCTGCGTCTTCAGGCCGCGCATGCAGGCGCCCGGTTCGACGCCGGCGCATTCGGTGGCGCTGTTGATCAGCACGCGGCTGAGTTTGGTGCAGTCGGTGCCGGCGAGGTCGAAGCGGATCACCTTGGTCTTGCCGGCCGGCAGGTCCTTGAAGTCGAGCACGCTCAGGCGGTCGACAATGCCGGCCTCGTTGAACAGCGCGATTTCGAATGCCGCCTTGGAAAGATCGGCGCCGAGCGCATTGTTGACGACGAAGGTCAGGCGGCAACCCTTTTCGGAGGGCTGCGCGGCATTGAGCTCGAGGCTGAGTTGCGGAGCCGGCGCGGACTGAGCCCACGCCGGCATCAAGCCAAGCGACATCGCCAGCGTCGAGGTCAGGAGCCGAAGCGATGCCGTCAAACTTGTCATGGGTGTCAGCCTCCAAAGCGCATGGTTGCGGCCAGCTTCAGCGTGATGCCGGGTTCATAGATGACGGCGGTGGTGCCGCCGTTCAGCGGGTTGGTGTATTTGACGTCGAACAAATTGTCGGCGCGGAAGTCCACCTTCAGATTGTCGGTGGCCTGGTAACTGGCGAAGGCGTTGACCAGAGTATAATCCTTGGCCACGGGGTTGCCCTTCGGCTTGCCGTTGTACTGCACCTCGCCGCCGACGGTCAGCTTGTCCTGAAGGAAGCGGAAGCCGAGCTGCCCGGTGACCTGCGAGGACGGGATGGTGGCAAGGTCGGCCCGCTCGCCTTCATCGGAGATGGTGTGGCCGTTGATGATCGAGGCCGACAGCCCGGCATAACCCCAGGCGGCATCGTAGACGCTTTCCAGTTCGAAGCCGTTGATCCTGGCCTGGGCGACGTTCTGGTACTGGAAGCAGATCGGAATGCCGGGGCCGAACGGGCAGCCGCTGGTCGGGTCGAATGGCGACAACGTGACGCCTTCGATGTAGTCGTCGACATCGTTGTGGAAGTAGCCGGCCTTGAGCCGGAACGCGTCGCCGGCCTCGATAAGGTCGTTCAGCTTGTAGTTGACGCCGAACTCGGTGGTCTTGCCGGTTTCAGGCCGCAGGTTTGGGTTGGGCAGGAACGGGAAGGTGACGCCTGCCGGATGGTTGCCGCTGATCAGCGTTTCGGTCAGCGAGGGTGAGCGATAGCCTTCGGCGTAGGTGCCATAGAACTGCAGGCCCGCCAGGCTGGCGCTTTCGAAGGGCGTGACACCAACGGTGATGCGCGGCGACAGACGATCACCTGACGTTCCATTGTCGGAATCCTCCAGGCTGTAATTGTCGTAACGCAGCCCGGCAATGACCTCGAGCCAGTCCCAGGTGAGCTTGTCCTGGATGTAGGCGCCCGAAACACTACGCTTGCCCGATGGGGTGTAGAAGCTGTCGCCGCCGGCGGTGCCGCCGGTCTCGACATCGTCACCCACCCAGTCGCCGCCATAGGTCAATTCGTGCGCAACACCGGCTGTTTCGAAGCGCGACGTGTTCCAGATGTCGACGCCGGCCGTGCCAACGTCGAAGGTCGAGGTCGAACCGACGGGCAGCAGCACGGGAAGGCCGGTCGACGGATCGAAGCGGTTCTGCGGGACCAGCGTGGCGAGGTCGAGATTGGTCTTGTTGTAGGAGGCGTTGATGTGGAGATCGAGCCAGCTCCTGGCGTCGTCAGTGATGTTGTAGCGGGCGGTGAAGGTGTTCGACTTCAGGTCGACGTCGTTGGCCGGCACGCCGCCGCTGGTTTCCGTCCAGCCGTCGCTCGAGCCGACCCAGCCGAGCTTCAATTCGCTGTTCTCGCTCGGGCGGATTGTGGTCTTGAGCAGGCCGCTCAGCACGTCGAAACCGGTACCGGCGACGGTGTCGCCGCTGCCATTCTTGTAGTCGCCGTAGTCGCGGTAGACGATGTTGCCCAGCACATCCAAATCGTCGTTGAATTTGTAGGCGCCGCTGGCGCTGGCGGTCCAGCCCTTGCCGTTGCTTTCATAGCGCCCGGTGACGGAGCCGGCCCAGGTTTCGCCCGGTCTGAGGAAATCCACCGCATCCTTGGTGTCGAAGAAGACGACGCCGCCAATGGCGCCGGAGCCGTAGGTGTTGGCGGTCGGTCCGCGAATGACGTCAACGGATTTGATGAGCTCGGGATCGACATAGAAGGTCGACTGCGTGCCGTGGTCTGAGCGCTGGAAATTCTGCCTGGCACCGTCGACGATGACCGCGACGCGACCGAAATCCTGCAGGCCGCGGATGTTGATGCTGGAGCTGACGCGTCGCGCATCGGCCTGCACGGCGACACCAGGCACACCGAGCAGCATTTCGTTCGGCGTCGTCGCCATGCGGCGGTCGAGCTGTTCCTGGTCAACATGGCTGGCCGAGGCCAGCGATTCGATTGCCGTCTCGCCGGTGCGGCTGATGACGAGGATCTTGTCCAGCAGGGTCGCGCCGGCGGGCGCCGGCTTGGTGTCCTCGGTTTTCCTGGTCTGGTCGGCCTGGTCAGCGGCCGGCTGAGCGGCCTGCTGAGCGCTGACCGGCGATGTCAGCAGCGCGATCGTCGCTGCCCCCGCAAGCAAGGCCACCTTTGCCATACACCGATGCACCGGACCGGTGCTCGCCAGACCCAGTCGTCCAGAATTTCCCAAGCCCATGCCCCAACTCCAAATTCCAGGTTCGACGCTGGCTGGCTTGGCGCTCGCTGGCTTTTTTCATTCCGTCCGGCGTCTTAAATATTGACTCATTTAGTCCGGTATTGCACTGACTAATAAACATGATGATTCAAGTCAAGAAATGAATCGGCATTTGCAACGCCTAGCCAGTTGCCCGGCACAGGAAAGGGATCGAAAGAGATGAACACCCACAATCCCAACGACTTCCGTTACCGCGTCCGCCGTTCCGAGGAGACGCCGACCCGCTTCGACCGGGTGCCGCTGGCGGTGCGGACGCTGTCCTCCAACACGCTGTTCCAGGGCGAGCACGAGATCGGCATCGAGCACCATGGCGCGCTCTATCGGCTGAAGATCACCCGCCAGGGCAAGCTCATCCTCAACAAGTGACGAAACGACCAAACACGGCAGACAGGTAAGCAGGACATGGACCAGCGCGCAAAACCCGCCCCGCATGAAATCCGGCGGGCGCGGGCAGACAATCCGAAAGCGCGCGAGCGCGATCTTGCCGCCGAGCTCGGTATTTCCGAGGCCGAGCTGGTGGCCGCGCATTGCGGCGACGGCGTCGTGCGCGTCGAGCCCAGGGTCAACGATCTTCTGACCGGCCTCGACGCCGTCGGCGAAGTGATGGCGCTGACCCGCAACGAAAGCGCGGTGCACGAGAAGATCGGCGTCTACAACAAGGTTGTCACAGGCACGCACGACGCCATGGTGCTGGGCGAAAACATCGACCTGCGTATCTTTCCAAAGGTCTGGGCGCATGGCTTTGCCGTCGAGAAGCGCGACGGTGGCGACATCCGCCGCAGCCTGCAATTCTTCGACGCGGCCGGCGATGCGGTGCACAAGGTGCATCTGCGGCCGGCGTCTAATCTCTATGTCTACCAGAAGCTCGTGGCCGCACTCGAATCGCCGAACCAGGAGGCGACCGTGTCTATCGCAGGCCTGGCCGACGACGACGCGGAGACGTCGGGCATTGCCGCAGACATCGATGATCTGCGCGACCGCTGGAGCCGGCTGACCGACGTGCATCAGTTCTTTGGCATGTTGAAAACGCTGAAGCTCACCCGCCGCCAGGCCGTGCGCATGGTCGGCCAGGACTATGCCTGGCTGCTCGACAATGATGCCATCGGCGCCATGTTCCACCATGCCGCCGCCGACGGCATGCCGATCATGTGTTTTGTCGGAAACCGAGGCTGCATCCAGATCCATTCCGGTCCCGTCAAGTCGATCAGGCCGATGGGGCCGTGGATCAACGTGATGGACGAGACGTTCCACCTGCATCTGCGCACCGACCACATCCAGGAGGCGTGGGCGGTGCGCAAACCGACCAAGGACGGTCATGTCACCTCGCTCGAAGCCTATGGCGCCGACGGCAAGATGATCATCCAGTTCTTCGGCGAGCGCCATGAAGGCGAGGGCGAGCGCGACGACTGGCGGTTCCTCGCCGAAAATCTGCCGCGCATTCCAAGCCCGACCGCAGCCTGAGGAAACGACGATGATTTCACTGTTCAGGACGCTTGCCGCGGCCATGGGCCTGTCGCTGTTTATTGCCGCCCCAGTGCCGGCCAGCGAGAACGTGGCCGTGTTTGCCGACACGTCGCGGATCGTGGCGATCGGCGGTTCGATCACCGAGATCGTCTACGCGCTTGGCGAGGAAGGTCATCTCGTCGCCCGCGATTCGACCAGCCGCTACCCCGCCGCCGCGGTCGCGCTGCCCGACGTCGGCTATATGCGCCAGCTGTCGCCGGAAGGCGTGTTGTCGGTCAATCCTTCGGGCATTCTGGCGCTGCATGGCAGTGGGCCGAAGGAAGCGGTCGATGTGCTGAAAAAGTCGAGCGTTCCGTTCATCGACGTGCCCGAGCATTACAGCCATGACGGCATCCTGGAAAAGATCCGCATCGTCGGCAAGGCGCTCGGCGTCGACGCCAAGGCCGAGACGCTGGTGGCTGAGACCGACGCCAAGCTGAAGGCGGCCGAGAAGCAGACGGCGTCGATCAAGCAGCGCAAGCGCATCCTGTTCGTGCTGTCGATCCAGGGCGGCAAGATCCTGGCCGCCGGCACCGACACCGCCGGTGATGGCATCATCAAGCTCGCCGGTGCGGTCAACGCCGTCGAAGGTTTTTCCGGCTACAAGCAGATGTCCGACGAGGCCATCGTAACCGCCAGGCCGGACGTGATCCTGGCCATGAAGAATGCCGGACCGCCGATTGCGGAGGCCGAGCTTTTCGCCATCCCGTCGATCACCTCGACGCCGGCGGGTGAAGGCCGCAAACTGATCCTGATGGATGGCAGCTATCTGCTCGGCTTCGGGCCGCGCACGGCCGATGCCATCCACGATCTCGCAGTCTCGCTCTATGGCAGCCAGGTCACGGACTGAGCCGATGGTGGATCAGTCGATCGCCGGCACGGCGCGCAAGATGGCCGAGGGCGATCGTTCCGGGCGCGCGCGCCTGGTTATTTTGCTCCTGTGCGTGGCCCTTGCCCTTTCGCTGTTCCTGTCTCTGAGGTCGGGCGCTTCCGATGCATCGGCCGTCGGTGTCATTCGTGACTGGCTAACCGGCGCCGTGCCGGCCGACGCCGCGCTTGGCGCCCGCGACCGGCTGATCGTCTACGACATCCGCATGCCGCGCGTGCTGCTCGGCGTGCTCATCGGGGCGGCACTGGCCGTATCGGGTGCGGTCATGCAAGGCCTGTTTCGCAACCCGCTCGCCGATCCCGGCCTGATCGGCGTTTCCGCCGGGTCGAGCCTCGGCGCGGTCGCCGTCATCGTGCTCGGCACGACGTGGCTGGCGCCGCTCACTCTGGCGCTCGGCGGGCTGGCCTTGCCGCTCGCCGCTTTCTGCGGCGGCCTTGCGGTCACGCTGGTGCTCTACCGCGTCGCCACGCGGCAGGGGCGCACATCGGTCGCTACCATGCTGCTTGCCGGCATTGCGCTCGCAGCCCTTGCCATGGCGCTGACCGGTATCCTGATTTTCATGGCCGACGACCGGCAGTTGCGCGACCTGACCTTCTGGCAACTGGGCTCGCTGGGCGGCGCGACCTGGCCGAAGATCGCTTCCGTCGGTCCGATCATCATCCTGGCGCTTGCGGCAATGCCGTTCCTGGCCAAAGGCCTCAACGCCCTGGCGCTCGGCGAGGCGACGGCCGGACATCTCGGCATCCCGGTACAGCGGCTGAAATACACCGGGATCGTCGGCGTCTCGGCAGCGGTCGGCGCCTCTGTCGCAGTCAGCGGAGGCATCGGTTTTGTCGGCATCGTCGTGCCGCATCTGCTGCGGCTGCTGATCGGTCCGGACAATCGCTATCTCTTGCCGGCATCGGCGCTGCTCGGCGCCTCGATGCTGCTGCTTGCCGACGCAGTTGCCCGCGTCATCGTGGCGCCGGCCGAATTGCCGATCGGCATCGTCACGGCGATCGCCGGCGCGCCGTTCTTCCTCTGGATCCTGCTGCGCAAGCGCGGCGTAATCGACTTGTGAGGCGGCATGATCGAAGCACGCGATGTCTCGGTGGCGATCGGCGGCAAACGCATCGTCGCTAATGTCGATTTTGTCGCACGGCCGGGCGAGATCGCCGCCATCGTAGGACCGAACGGCTCGGGCAAGACGACTTTCTTGAAGGCGTTGTCGGGCGATCTGGCGTTTACGGGGACAGTGGCCGTCAACGGGCGCGACCTCTCCGAGATGAAGCCGGTGGAGGCCGCGACCGTGCGTGCCGTGCTGCCGCAGACCGCGACGCTGTCCTTTCCCTTCACCGTGCACGAAGTGGTCAGGCTCGGCCTTATCGGCGGCCGTTCCGGCGTTCTGCCGGGCGAAGATGATCGTCTGCCCGAGCGGGCGCTGGCGCGGGTCGACCTCGACGGCTTTGCCGGCCGCTTCTATCAGGAGCTTTCGGGCGGCGAACAACAGCGTGTGCAGCTGGCGCGCGTGCTGTGCCAGGTCTGGGCGCCGGTGCTGGACGGCAAGCCGCGCTATCTCTATCTCGACGAGCCGGTCTCCAGCCTCGATATCAAGCACCAGCTGATCATCATGAACATCGCCCGCGATTTCGCCCGGCGCGGCGGCGGTGTGATCGCCATCCTGCACGACCTCAATCTGACGGCCATGTATGCCGACCGGATTTTCGTGATGCATCGCGGCCGGCTCGCCGCCGACGGTTCACCGCAGGAGGTGCTGAGCGACGATCTGATCGAAAAGGTGTTCGATTGTCGGCTAAGGGTCGGTGTGTTGCCGGCGGCGAACATGCCGTTCGTCTTGCCGCAGTCAGCCGCCTAAAAGCGCGTCGCGTTTGAACGGACTCAGGCGACGCGCTTTAGGTCTTTGTTTTTATGCATGTCGTTGTCTCAAAACCGGGGCCACTTTTGAGCGACATGCACTAGAAAACTCAGGCGGCCGGAGCTCGCTGGACCAGCATGTCGATGCCGAGCAAATGACGCACATTCGGGCGCGCCGCCACCATATCGGCGATAGTGTAGCGGGAGAGTACGGCAAAGAAGGCGTTGAGCGCCTCGCGCAGCGCCGAATTCAGCTGGCAGCTGTCGACCAGCGGGCATTCGGCGGCGTCGTTTTCGAAGCACTCGGCCATGGCGAAGCTCTCTTCGGTCACCCGTACGACGTCGAACAGGCTGATCTGCTCGGCGGGGCGGCCGATTCTCACGCCGCCATTCCTGCCGCGCACCGTCTCGACCAGGCCATGCTCGACCAGCGGCTGCAGGATCTTGAACAGGAAAAGCTCCGACACCGAATAGGCGGCCGCAATCTCGGGGATGCGGCTCAGGCGATCGTTGTTGGCGGCGCAATACATCAGGATGCGCATGGCGTAGTTGGTCTGGCGCGTCAGCCGCATTTCATTCCTCACCCGAGTCCTGGCGCGTTGGAACTGCACCAGATTTTAGATTGTGCTGGTGCGGCTTTCTCACCCGGAGTTTCGGATTCGCCCACACTGGCCTGATCGGAATATGGCCTATACCTTGGAACAATTCCAGACTGGCATTGCATGATAGATGAACATTCTTGTCAACTTTGCGTGCGAAACCGACAATTCCCGGACGAAATCGGCCCATCCGATCATGCTACGGGCCCAAACACCCCCTAAATAGCCCATGCAAGATAGCCAAGAGATCGATGAGGAGCGGCGTATCATGTCCCAATCGGCTTCGTCCCTGGCGCCTGGCGGTTTTGATGCCGAGACGGGCGCCAAGCTTTTCGCGTTGCGGCGGACAAAGTTCCTCGCCACGGCTGCGCTGGTGCTTTGCGTCGTGGTTTTTGCCGTGGCCAAATCGTTCGAGGCCAAGTATCCGTGGCTGGGCTTCGTGGCGGCCTTCGCGGAGGCGGCGACCATTGGCGGCCTGGCCGACTGGTACGCGGTGGTGGCGCTGTTCAAGCGGCCGCTGGGCCTGCCGATCCCGCACACCGCCATCATCCCAGCGAACCAGAACCGCATCGCCGATAATCTGGGCCGCTTCATCGAGGTCAATTTTCTGGCGCCGGAGCCGGTGCGCGAAAAGCTGGCCGAGGTTGATTTTGCAGCACTCGTCGCCGACTGGCTGACTGACGCCGAACGCTCTGCCGGCCTGTCGCGCTTCGTCGTGCGGTTGGTGCCGCAGACGCTTGCGGCGATCGAGCAATCCGGCCTGCGCGGCTTCGTCACCAGCCGCATGCTGGAGCAGATCGACAAGGTGCCGCTGGCGCCGCTGGCCGCCGAATTGCTGTCGGCGCTCACCGACGACCGCCGCCACCAGAAACTGTTCGACGAATTCACCAGGGTGATTGGCCGGTTCCTGAACGACGAGGAAGCGCTGGCGACCATGCGCGAAAAGATCCGCGAGGAATTGCCGTCGCTGTTCAACCTGTTCAGAGCCGACGCCTATCTGCTGAAGAAGATCGTCGCTTCCGCCGGTTCGCTGCTTGACGAGGTGCGGGCCGATCCCGACCATCCGATGCGCGCCGAATTCGACCGTTTCGCGCACAGCTTCATCGAGCGGCTCAGAACCTCGAAGCAATACGCCAAACGGGCCGAGAAGCTGAAGCGCGATTTCCTGGCGCGGCCGGAAGTGAAGTCGCTCGCCGGCGACATGTGGCAGAGCCTCAGCCTGTTCATCGAACAGGACGCCAAGGCGGAGAATTCGATTGTTCGCGCGCATCTCGCCAACATGTTCGTCGAGGTCGGCCGCCATCTCTCAGGCGATCCGCAGATCAGGGCCGACATGAACCAGGGCTTTGTCGTGGCGCTGTCGTCATTCGTCGAGAGCCAGAAGAGCGGTGTGTCGACGTTCATCGCCGATCAGGTCAAGCGCTGGGACCTTGCCCAGCTGACGAGGCTGATCGAGATCAACATCGGCAGGGACCTGCAATATATCCGCTTCAATGGCATGATTATTGGCGGCCTGACCGGTCTCGTGCTCTACACGGCTGAGAGGCTGTTTCTCGCTGGCTGATGCTGCATTTGCCGCTGAATTGCTTGGGCGTCCGAATGGACACACGGCGCGCGAGTGCTATTGTCCAGAACAGGGTTCAGCATTTGCGACACTGGGGAGCACGAGCAATGGCCACACAACCCGACTCCGATTCGTTCCTTGACATGTTCAGCCGGTTCGGCCGTGACCTGAAGGTGCCGAATGTCGAGGCGATCCTCGCGCATCATCGCAAGAACCTCGAGGCCCTGGAAAGATCGGCGCGGGCGGGAGCTGCCGGCGCGACCTCATTGTTGTCCAGACAGCGCGAGATGCTGCAGGACACGCTGCGTGAAGTCAGCGACATGGCGCAGAGCTACAAGGCGCCGGGCAATCCCCAGGAACTGATGACAAAACAGGCGGAGTTCGCCAGGAAATCCTTCGAAGCCGCCCTGAAAAATGCCGGCGAAGTGGCCGAGCTGGTCAAGAAATCCGGCACCGAATCGATCGAAATCCTGCGCAGCCGCATCAAGGAAGCGATGGAGGAAATCCGCTCGGGCTATGACAAGAAGTGACTCTCAACGCAACCATGAGAGGAGTGGGCCGGTTCCGGCGCATGAGCATGGACGAGGGACGCTGTTTGGCGGAAAATGGCGGAACGGAATCGCAACGGGCGAATTGACAGGAGCCGTCCGTTCGTGGTCCGAGGCACTGGGAGCCATCGGGAAAGCAGGAATGACGGAACTACGGCCGAAAACGCCGCCGACCTTCGAGCAGTTAAGGGCAATGGCCGGGCAGGAGCTCGGCGTGTCGGAATGGACGACCGTCGACCAGAACCGCATCAACCAGTTTGCCGAATGCACAGGCGACCATCAGTGGATCCACGTCGATCCGGAGCGGGCGAAGCGGCAGAGCCCATTTCGCACCACGATCGCGCATGGCTATCTGACGCTGTCGATCATCGGCGCGCTGGCGCTGGGCATGGGCATCGTCCCCGAAAACACGCAAGCCGCCTTCAATTACGGCTTCGACAAGGTGCGGTTCCTGGCGCCTGTCAGGGTCGGCGCACGCATCCGGCTGCGCACGACGCTGTTGTCGGTGGAGGACAAGGGGCCGGGCCAGTATCTGATGAAGGCCGCCAACACTGTCGAGATCGAGGGCGAACAGAGGCCGGCTCTGACCGCCGAAACGCTGGTCATGCTTTATGAGCGGCGCAAGCGGGCGGGAGCGTAAGCTCCCCATCTTCGGTCATGATGGCTGTTGCCGCACCGACAGCCTGCCGCCGGCGCGGGTCGAGAGCAGTGCCAGCAACAGCGCAGCCACCGCCAGGACCGTTGCCGTCTGAAAGGTAACCTGCATGCCGCGCGCGGCTGCCGCTGAGGTCAGCATGTCCTGGCTTTGCCGTTCTCCCGTCGAGGCAGCCGCAAAAATGGCGCCCATAAGCGATGCGCCGGTGATCAGGCCGAGATTGCGCGACAGATTGAGCAGGCCGGACACCACGCCGCGCTCGCCGGCAGCGACACCGCTCATGACGGCGGCATTGTTGGATGTCTGGAACAGGGCGTACCCGAAGCAGGTGACGGCGATCGGCACGATATAGCTGGCAATGCCGAGTTTTGTTGCGGCGAGCGACAACAATGAGGTTCCGACGGCAAGACTGAACAGTCCGACGACCATCATCCTGTGCGCGCCGAAGCGATCGGTGAGGCGGCCGGCGACGAGCGCCGAGAGCGCGGAGACCAGCGGACCTGTCGACAGGACCACGCCGACCATCGCAGCATCGAGCCCCAGCGCTCGCGACAGATAGAATGGAGCGACCACCAGGGTCGCCATCATCACTGTGGCGACAACGAGGTTCGTGGCGAGGCTGGCGCTGAGCCGGATGTCGTACAACCGGGCAAGCCGGATCAAGGGATTCTTCGCCCTCTTCTGCGCGACGCCGAACAGAACGACGCCGATGCCGGCGGCAACCAGCAGGCCGGTGTTGAGGGCGCCGAAATGGCCGCGGCCGAGCGTCATGGCCAATGCATAGGCGGCCAGCGTCAGGGCCAGCAAGACCGTCCCGATCGCATCGAAGCTGTTTTGAGCTGCTTCCGCAGTCTTGTCGCGGGCAGGCAGGGCCAGCGAGGCGAGGGCAAAGGTCAGGAGGCCGAGCGGCACATTGACGAGGAAGATCGCCCGCCAGCCGAAGCCGGCGATCAGCAAGCCGCCGAGCGAGGGTCCGAGCGTCGTGCCGATCGCCGACATGGCGCCGAGCAGGCCCATGGCGCTGCCGGTTCTCTCCTTGGTCACGGTCTCCGCGACAAAGGCCAGCGTCAACGCCATCATCAGCGCGGCACCCAGTCCTTGTACGGCGCGCGCCGCAATCAGCAGCCAGAGCGTCGGCGCCAGGCCGCAGAGCACCGAAGCCAGTGTGAACAGCGCGATGCCGCCGAGCAGCAACGGCCGGCGGCCGAGCATATCGGCCAGCCGACCGGCGCTGACGATCAGGGCCGTGATGGCGAGCAGATAGGCGAGAACCACCCATTGCACGGACTGGAACGGCGCACCGAACGCCTGCATGAGGGAAGGCAGTCCGACGCTGGCAATGCTGGTTCCAAGCGACGACAGCAGCGTGGCGAGCGACAGGCTGGCCAATGCCAAGACAGGAGAGTGGGCCAGGCCTGCGGACCGGGTGTTGTGCGGCGCCGATGCGCACTCGTTCTGCTCAGCAATTGCCATGGCGATTTCCTCCTTGTCAGTCCCGCAACCGGACCTGTCGGAGATCTAGTCGTCAGGATGGAATGGCGGAAGGCGCATCATTTGCATCTTATTCGTGCACCAAACGCCATGGCATGTGCTACAATCCGCCGATGGCATCGCCAGATCTCAATCTGCTGTTCGCTCTCGACGTCCTGCTGACCGAAGGTAGCGTGGCTCGCGCGGCAACCCGGCTGCGGCTCAGCCCTTCGGCGATGAGCCGCACGCTGGCGCGGCTGCGGGAAGCGACCGGCGATCCGCTGCTGGTCCGCGCCGGCCGCGGCCTGGTCCCGACGCCGCGCGCGGAGGCATTGCGGCAGCAGGCCGGCCGTGTCGTCCACGATGCGGAAACGCTATTGCGTCCCGCCAGGCTGCTCGATCTGGCAAAGCTGAACCAGATCTTCACGCTGCGCACCAATGAAGGGTTCGTCGAGGAATTCGGGCCGCGTCTTGTCGCCCGCATCCAGGCCGAGGCGCCGGGCGCGCGGCTGCGCTTTAGGCCCAAATCCGACAAGGATGTCGCCTCGCTGCGCGACTCGGACATCGACCTCGAAATCGGCGTTGCCGGCGAGGCCGGACCTGAAGTGCTGATACAGGCGCTGTTTCGCGACCGCTTCGTCGGTGCTGTGCGAGCCGGCCACCCTTTGAGTGAAGGCGCGGTAACGCCTGAACGCTACGCGGCCGGCCGCCACATCAGCGTTTCACGGCGGGGTCGGGAAAGAGGGCCGATCGATCAGACTTTGGCGCTGCTCGGCCTGCAGCGAACCGTGGCGTGCATGGTCTCCGGCTTTTCGGCTGCACTCTCCATGGCGCGCGCTTCGGACCTTATTGCCAGCGTGCCCGAACGGCACACGCAAGGCGCACGCGCCGGCATGGTCAGCTTTCTGCTGCCGGTCGCCACGGTGGAGGTCACCATCTCGATGCTCTGGCATCCACGGCTCGATGCCGATCCGGCGCAACGCTGGCTGCGAGATTGCGTTCGGGAGGTCTGCGCGGCCTCCCGCTGAGCCCTCAGCGCGCCATTGCCCCCTTGAGCACCCTGAAAATCCGCTCGTCCTGGCACTGGGCAACGTTGAAGCGCAGGAAGCGGCTGGCGGTTCCCGACAGGCTGAATGCGTTGCCGGGCGCCAATACGATGTTGTCGGCCAGCGCGCGGCGGGCGATTTCGGCTGCGTCCACGCCATCGGGCAGGCCGCACCACAGGAACAGTCCGGCGGGCTGGTCGATCCAGGGCGCGATGCCGATCGCCTTCAGGCGCGCGCTCGTCTCGCCCATGGCGCGGGAAAGGCGCGCGCGCAGCAGATCCATGTGCTTGCGGTAGCTGCCATCCCTAAGCAGCGTCAGCACAAGTTCGGCCGCCAGCCTGCCCCCGCCGAAGGTGGTGGCGATCTTGAGGTCGGTGAGCTGTTCGATCCAGTCGCGGGGTGCGGCGATAAAGCCGCAGCGCACCGAGGCCGACAGCGTCTTGGAGAAGCTGCCGATATGGACGACGCGGTTGAGGCCGTCGAACGCCGCCAGCCGAGGCGCTGGGCTGTGCTCGAAATCGGCGAAGATATCGTCCTCGATGATGGTCAGGTCCGACTGGTCGGCGAGTTTCAGCAGCCGGTGCGCAGTGACCGGCGACAGGATCGCGCCGGTCGGGTTGTGGATGGCGGAATTGGTGATGTAGAGGCGCGGCTTGTGCTCGGTCAACGCCTGCGCGAACAGCTCGATATCCGGTCCCGATGGCGTGTAGGGCACGCTGACCACGTTGGCGCGGTGGGCGCGCAGCAGCGCGTGAAAATTGAAATAGCAGGGGTCGTCGAGCAGCACGGTATCGCCGGGTTCGATCAGGAAGCGGCACAGAAGATCGATGGCCTGCGTGCCCGATTCGGTCAGCATGATCTGTTCGGGCGAGACCTCGATGCCGTGGCCGGCCATGCGCCGCGCGAGCAATTGCCTGAGCGGCGGCAGGCCGAGCGGCGTGCCGTAATCGGCAAGGTCGACATCGTCAGCGCGTGCAACGGTGCGCAGCGCCCGGCGCAGGGCGGACTGCGGCATCCACGAGGCCGGCATCCAGCCGCAGCCGGGTTTCAGCATGTCGTCGCCGGCTTCCAGTGACTGGCGCGAAACCCAAAGCGGATCGACAGCGCGGTCGAGCCGCGGGCCGATCTCGGCCAGCGACAGTGGCGCCAGCGATCCGGCGGCATAGAAACCCGAGCCCGGCCGGGAGCGTATCGCGCCTTCGGCAGCGAGCCGCTCATAGGCTTCGACCACGGTCGACTTGGACACCTGCATGGCTTTGGCGAAGGCGCGGATCGAGGGCAGCCGCGCGCCCGGCGTCAGGCTGCGCGCGGCAATCCGCTGACGGATGGTCGCCATGACAGTTTCGACCAGAGTGGCCGCGGCAACAGTGCGTGCGGTGTCGACTTCCAGAACGAGACCAGTCATCTGTATTGCTCAATCAGCCATTACAGTTTAGCGAAATTGTACTGCATTGTCTCTGGCTGCACCATAGGCACTTGCCCGATAGAGGGCAAAGCAATGGAGCCTGGAATGGACAAGACCGCGAGCGGCTGGGTGAACGGATTCATCGGCGTGTTGATCTTCTCAGGCTCGCTGCCGGCGACGCGCGTCGCCGTGGCGGAGTTCGATCCGACATTCCTGACCTCGGCCCGCGCCGCGATTGCCGGGCTGCTTGGTCTCGCGATGCTCGTCCTGTTCCAGCAGAAGCGCCCGGCGCGCAGCGATTTTCTGTCGCTGGTGATCGTCGCCCTTGGGGTGGTTGTCGGCTTTCCCTTGCTCACCGCTCTGGCGCTCAAGCACGTCACCTCTGCCCACTCTATCATCTTCGTCGGCCTGCTGCCGCTGGCCACCGCGATCTTCGGCGTGCTGCGCGGTGGCGAGCGTCCGCGCCCGGCCTTCTGGCTGTTTTCCTGCATCGGCAGCGCGCTGGTCGCCGGTTTTGCCCTGATGCAAGGCGTGACGGCCTCACCTGTCGGCGACGGCCTGATGCTGGCCGCCATCATCGTCTGCGGCCTGGGCTATGCCGAGGGGGCGGCATTGTCGCGCAGGCTGGGCGGCTGGCAGGTGATCTGCTGGGCGCTGGCGATCTCGCTGCCGATCATGCTGGTTCTGACCTTTGCGACGCTGCCGTCGTCCTTCGCCGGCGTCGGCTCCGGCGCCTGGATGGGTCTCGCCTATGTCTCGCTGTTCAGCATGCTGATCGGCTTCGTGTTCTGGTACCGCGGCCTGGCCCAAGGCGGCATCGCCGCCGTCGGGCAATTGCAGTTGCTGCAGCCCTTCTTCGGACTGGCGCTGGCGGCGACGCTTCTGCACGAGCAGGTCAGCCCGCTGATGGTGGTTGTCACGCTGGGTGTGGTCGCCTGCGTGGTCGGGGCAAAGAGGTTTGCGCGGTAGGATTGGCTGATTCGGCCGCGGTCTCATTAATGTGAAATGACAGAACTTGGTGGAAGCAGTCACTCCGCGATCAGGTTGGGCCACGAGTCGGAAAGCGGAGCGGGGTTGCCGGATCAAGGCCAACCTCGAAAACCCGAAGCGGTACAACTGTATCGTGTGGATGAACGCGGCCGGGCCAATTTCCCCATACCACCTCAGCCATAAACCTGCGGCCGCGACATTCGACCTCAATCAAGTCACCAACCACCGGAGCCGTTCCAGCAAATCGGTTTTCGTCTGCGCGAAGCTCACGTTCCGTGACTACTTCGCCATCCTTTAGTGCAATACGCTTTACCCAATAGGCCATAGCGACAGTATAGTCCTGTGTGTGGCTGGTCCAGCCAGGTTCAATCCGATGATCGCTTGGGGTCGATTCTGACGGACTAGCGCAACCTTGTCGAGCGATTCTACTGGCGTCTTGGTTGCATGGACTGTTCTGCAATTTCTATCGAATCGCTGTCAGAATTTCGTCACAACCCCGATGCCAATCCCCTCGAACCCGCCCATCGCCATCAGGGCGGCTGGCGCCTCGTCGAGGCTGATCTTTCTGCCGACCAGCAGATCGGGCTTCAGCTTGCCGGTGCGGATCATTTCCATCATTGCGGGGTAGCGATGGGCCTGCATGCCGTGGCTGCCGAGGATTTCGAGCTCGAAGGCAATCACCTTGTCCATCGGCACCTGTGGCCGGGCATGCTCGCCCAGCATCAGGCCAACCTGCACATGGCGGCCACGCCGGCGCAGATTGGAAATCGAGTTGAACGACGTCGTGGGGTGGCCGAGCGCGTCCATCGACATGTGTGCGCCGCCATTGGTGATCTGCTTGACCGCCTTGACGACATTCGGCGTGTTCGAGGCATTGATGGTCGCCACGGCGCCGATCTTTTTGGCGAACTCCAGCTTCTCGTCGGTAAGGTCGATGGCAATGACATTGGCGCCCATGGAACTGGCGATCATGATCGCCGACAGGCCGACGCCGCCGCAGCCATGCACCGCCACCCATTCGCCCGGCGTGACCCGGCCCTGGTCGACAATGGCGCGAAACGAGGTGACGAAGCGGCAGCCGAGGCTGGCGGCGGTGGCGAATTCCATCTCCTCGGGCAGCCGCACGAGGTTGGTGTCGGCATGTTCGATGGCGACATATTCGGCAAACGAGCCCCAGGCGGTGAAGCCTGGCTGCGTTTGATGCTCGCAGACCTGGTGGTTGCCGGAGGTGCATTCGAAACAGCGGCCGCAGCCGACGCAGAACGGCACGGTGACGCGTTCGCCGGCCTTCCAGCGGGTTACCCGCTTGCCGACGGCTACGACAATGCCGGCCAGTTCGTGACCGGGAACATGCGGCAGGGTGATGCCGTCATCATGGCCCATCCAGCCATGCCAGTCGCTGCGGCACAGCCCCGTCGCCTCGACCTTGATGACGACGCCATCGGCGGCCGGCTTCGGATCCGGCACGGTCTGGATCGTCGGCGCTTGGCCGAATTTCTCGAAGACGACGGCTTTCATCGGGTGGTCCTCATGCTCTGCGCCAGTGCGCTTCTATTCCGCATCTATCTGATTCTCCGGTGCTGCCTTCTGAAAGGCCGGCAGCGCCATGCAGGCGGCGTGGATGCGCGAGATCTCGGGGTAGGGTGTCAGGTCGACGCCGAAGCGGGCGTTGCTGGCGATCTGGGCGACCAGGCAGATGTCGGCGAGACCCGGTGCGTCGCCATGGCAAAATGTGCCGGTCTCATCCGATGAAGCCAGAATCTTTTCAAGCGGCTGGAACCCTTCGTTCACCCAGTGGCGAAACCAGTGGATGACATCCTGGTCGCCGGCGCCGAACAAAGTGCGCAGCGAGGTCAGCACCCGCAGATTGTTCACCGGGTGGATGTCGCAGGCGATCATCTGCGCCAGCATTCGCACACGCGCCCGGCCGAGCGCGTCCTTCGGCAACAGCGGCGGTTCGGGATGGGTCTCGTCGAGATATTCGATGATCGCCAGCGACTGCGTCAACAGCGTGCCGTCGCCCAGGATCAGCGCCGGTACCAGCGCTTGCGGATTGACCGCGCGGTAAGCCGGCTCCAGATGGTCGCCATGACGCAGATGATGCGGCACGTAATCGTAGCTTAGCCCCTTCATCTCGAGCGCGATGCGCACGCGGTAGGAGGTGGAGGAGCGGTAGTAGTTGTGGAGGACGAGGTCGCTCATCGGGTCACGGCTTGTCGGTGGAATCTTGGCCGACGGTGATCTCGATGGTGCCGATGCCGTCGACGCCGCCGGTCATCGTCTGTCCCGACGCGACCGCGCCGACGCCCGCCGGCGTGCCGGTGAAGATCAGGTCGCCCGGTTGTAGTACAACCGCACTGCTGCAGATCGAAACGATATCGGCGATCGGCCAGATCAGTTCGGCGAGGTCGCCCTCCTGCTTCACCGCGCCGTCGACGGCGAGCCAAATGCGGCCCTTTTGCGGATGGCCGGATTTGGCGGCCGGCACCAGCGGACCGCAGGGTGCCGAGCGGTCGAAGGCCTTGGACCAATCCCAGGGCCGCGCTGCTTTCTTGGCTTCGTCCTGCAGGTCGCGGCGGGTGAGGTCGATGCCGGCGCCGTAGCCCCAGACATGGTCTAGCGCCTCAGCGCGGGGAATGCGGAAGCCGGCCTTGCCGATCGCAGCGACCAGCTCGATCTCGTGGTGCAGGTTCTTGGTCAGCGGCGGGTAGGGGATCGTGGTGCCGGAATCGACCACCGCGTCGGCCGGCTTGGTGAAGAAGAAGGGCGGGTCGCGTTCGTCATTGCCGAGTTCGCGGGCGTGCGCGGCGTAGTTGCGGCCGACGCAGAAGATGCGGCGGACCGCAAAGCGCTCGGCCGAGCCTTCTATGGCGACCGATGGGGTTGCGGGCAAGGGGAGGACGAAGTCTGTCATGCCAGGTCTTTCTGCTTCAACTGCCGGCACATTTGACCGATTTGGACCGCCGGGCAAGGCAGGAGCCTCCGCAAAAGCGTCGGCTGCGCCTTGATTGTCTGATAAAGTCGGCTTCGCCTCCTGGGGTTAAGATTGCGATAGACTATTTGCCAATAAGCTGGCCATACCAGCGGGAGTATCGTGCCCAGGGAGGACTGAAACGAACACCATGACCGCAGTCAACGATCGCGCCCGGTTTCTGATCATCGACGACCATCCGCTGTTTCGCGAGGCGCTGCACAGCGCCGTGCAGATGGCCTATCCGGAAGTCGACACCGTGGAGGCGCGCTCGATCGCCGAGGCGCTCGATCTCCTGGGTGGGATAAAACCGTTCGATCTGGCGCTGCTCGATCTCAACATGCCTGATGTCCATGGCTTCGATGGACTGCTGCAACTCAGGACCCGCCATCCGCGGCTGCCGGTGGTCGTCGTCTCGGGCTATGAGGAGCCGAAGATCATCTCCGAGGCGTTGTCCTATGGCGCTGCCGGCTTCATCCCGAAATCGGCGCGCAAGAGCGATCTTGCGGCCGCAATCCGCTCGGTGATGGAGGGCGCGATCTATGTGCCGGAGACATATGAGGGACAGCCGCCCGACGCCGACAGCGCCGACCGCGCCGATATGGTGCAGCGGCTGGCCAAATTGACGCCGCAGCAGCTGCGCGTGCTGCAGATGCTGCGCCAGGGCCTGCTGAACAAGCAGATCGCCTACGAGCTGCAGGTCGGCGAGACCACGGTCAAGGCGCATGTCTCGGAGATCCTGCGCAAGCTCAACGTCTACAGCCGCACGCAAGCGGTGATTGAGGTGTCGAAGCTGGACAATGCGGAGCTGTTTCGCGATCAGGCCGGGTTTTGATCTTTACCCTCCCCCTTGTGGGGAGGGTCGATCCGCGAAGCGGAGCGGGGTGGGGGAGCTTGGCGCTGCACCCCGCCCCGGCGCTGCGCGCCGACCCTCCCCATCGAGGGGAGGGTATGGGGCTCAAGCCAGCAGATGCGCCAGCAGCGCCCTTAGCTGCGCCGGCTTTAGCGGCTTCCGCATCAGCTCTATGCCTGCGGCGCGGGCTGCCTTGGCGACGGCCTCCGATCCGTCGGCGGTGACGATCAGCGCCGGCACGGCGCGGCCGAGATAATCGCGGACTTCGGCGATGGTGGCGGTGCCGAGGTCGCCGTCGTCGAGATGCTGGTCGGCAATGACGATGTCGGGCACCCAGTCGGTGTCGCCAAGCAGGCTGATCGCAGCCTCGGTCGAAGTCGCGGCGCGCACCAGGCACTGCCAGCGCTCGAGCAGGAAGGTCATCGCCTGCAACACGTCGGCGTCATTTTCGACCAGCAGGACCTTGGTGCCGAACAGGCCGTAGCCGCGCGGCCGCTCCATCTCGGCAAGGCTGGCGATGGCGTCGGCGCTGGCGCCGATGCCGACCGGCACGTCGATGTGGAAGATGGTGCCGCGCCCAACCCTCGAGGAGAACGTCACGGGATGACCGAGCGCGGCGGCCATGCGCCGCACGATGGCAAGGCCCAGGCCCAGCCCGCCGCCGGAGATCCCGGTATCGGCTGGAATGGCGGAGCCGCGATGGAACTCCTCGAAAACCGCCTCGCGCTGATCCTCGGGAATGCCGCAGCCGGTGTCGGCGACATCGATGCGGATGGTGTCGCCGCGATGCCTGGTGCCGACCAGCACGCCGCCGAAGCGGGTGTAGCGCAGAGCGTTGGACAGGATATTCTGCAGGATGCGGCGCAAGAGCGTGCGGTCCGAACGCACCACGGCGCTGACCGGGCGGAACTTCAGCGCCAGCCCCTTCATCTCGGCCACGGGCAGGAAATCCGACCGCAGCGAGGAAAACAGCGTCTCCAGATTGACATCGCCGATGTCGGGCTGGACCACGCCGGCATCGAGCTTGGAAATGTCGAGCAGCGTGCGCAACAGGTCTTCCATGGTCTCCAGCGAGCGCTCGACCTGGCGGACCAGCTTCTTGCCCTCGTCGCTGGTCTGCACTTCGGCCAGCGCCGAGACGGAGAGGTGGGCGGCGTTCAGCGGCTGCAGCACGTCATGGCTGGCGGCGGCCAGGAACCTGGTCTTGGACAGGTTTGCCAGCTCGGCGTTTTCCTTGGCGGCGCTGAGGTCGATGTTCGACTGTTCCAGCCGGCGCAAGGTCGAGTGCAGTTCCTCGGTGCGCATACGCACGCGGTTTTCAAGTGAAATCGCGGTCTGGAACAGCGAGAAGGCATTGCCTTGCTGGTCCATCGAGCGCTCGACGCGGCTGACCAGAGCGGCGTTGATCTTCTTCAGCCTGTCGACGTCGTCGATGTCCCTGAGCGGCATGGGCTATTCCGCCGCCTGGCGTTCGCCGAAGGCGATGCCGGTGAAGGTTTGGTTCAGATGCATCGAGCGGTACTGTTCGCCATAGGTGCCGAAGCCGATGACATTGTTGACCCGGTAGAGCTCCGAAATGTCGCGGAACACCTGGCGGTTGCGCGCATCGAGCCGGCGCAGCACGCAATCGAAGCCGAGGATCATGTCGATGCCGCCGAGCCGTTGCTCGACGTCGCGCAGTGCTGCGCGCGTCGATTCCACCATGTCCTTGGGCTGGGCGATGGACAGCACGACGCCGTCGTCTATGGCGCAGAAGAAAGACAGCGATCCGTCGGCATGCATCTTCTGGATCGAGCGGCAGTAATATTCGCCGCCCACTTTCACCACCACCGGGTGCGAGGCGAAGCTCATCGGCGTCAGGTTCTGCGCAACGATGCCGACCGAGGCGGCATATTCCTCAGCCGCGTTGGTGGCGTTGAATTCGCGCACGGTGCGGTGGTCCGGATCGGATGCCGTCACCACCAGCTTCTCGTCGGTTGGGATGAAATTGTCGGTCTTGAAGACATGGAACGGTATCTCGGTGGCGATCAGCACAATGATGGCGCTGTCGGACGCTACCTTGCCGTTCGAAATCAGCCTGGTGGTTTCGAATTTCAAATCGTCGCCCGCCGAACCGCCGATCAGCGGGATGTCGTCCAGCCCCCAATGGATGGCCGAGGTCACCGCTTCCTCTGCAAAGGACAGGCCGTCGATGAAGCAGAGCGCGAAAGTGCTTTTGGCATGGCAACTGCCGGTGCGTCCGCGTAGCAGGCGCCGCAAGCCCTCGACTTCATCAGTGATCCTGTCCATGCCCGACGAGGAGAGATTGTCGACCATGGTGCTGACCGCCGAAAACGACGCGGAGGGAAAGAGCAGCGCCAGCACATGGCCTTCCTCCAGGCCCTGGGGGGTAATCTCGCCGGCGGTCGAGCAGGCGGCGTAGGCCAGCGTCGGCGCGTGGGTCTTCAGCCCTTGCGAAAGGACGCTCGCGTCAAACAAGCTCTGGGAGAAGAACAGCAGGGCAAAGCCGGCATCGATGGCTGCGGCCTCGACGGCGACCGCCAGGGCGAATGCATCGGCGTCGGGCTCGTCGGTGGTGAGCGCCGACAGACCGGATGCATAGCTCGTCCGTGAACTGGCCAGAGGCTTCCTCCCGATATCCTCCGACGCTTCCTGCGCGCGCCCGTTTTATGTCTCTCGGCGCGTTGGCGTCGAGGGCATTGTTGCCCCCTATTCGCTCTTTGGCAATGGGGCGGACAGGCCCATGATTTTCGTTTTCTCCATGACCGAAAGTACAATGAGCGCCGTGTGTTTTTTGCGCTTTGTGCAGTGTACCAATAGCGCATGGCCGAGCGCCAAAGCCGCATCGGCAGCATGACTACCAAGGTCATACCCAGGGAGGATGCATGTCGGACGTTTCGTTTGTCGTGAACGGAAAACGGATCAGCGGCGCTGCCGAGGACCGAACGCTTCTGGTTCATTTCCTGCGCGAAAATCTTGGTCTCACCGGAACGCATGTCGGTTGTGACACCTCTCAATGCGGCGCCTGCGTCGTGCATGTCGACGGCAAGGCGGTGAAGTCCTGTTCGATGCTGGCCGTGCAGGCCTCCGGGTCGACCGTGGTGACGATCGAAGGGCTTGCCAATGGCGGCGACCTGCATCCGATGCAGGCCGCGTTCAAGGAACATCATGGGCTGCAATGCGGCTTCTGCACGCCGGGCATGATCATGACCGCGACCGACATGATCGCGCGCCATCCCGAAGGCCTCGATGAGGCGACGGTGCGCGCCGAGCTCGAAGGCAACATCTGCCGCTGCACCGGCTACCACAATATCGTCAAGGCGATCCTTGCCGCATCGCAAACGATGGCGAAGGCGCCGAAGGGCAGGGTGAAACAAGCGGCGTAGAAAGAAGCGAGTAGTGAATAGTGAATAGCGAGTAGTCGGTTTAGCCGAACCGCTCCGAGCACAATTCCCTACTCACTGTTCACTATTCGCTACTCACTATTCGCTATTCCGGAGGAATTCCTATGGGCATTGAAGGCATCGGCGCTCGGGTCGTGCGCAAGGAAGACAAACGGTTCATCACCGGCGCCGGCCGCTATGTCGACGACATGGTGGTTCCCGGCATGAAGCATGCCGCTTTCGTGCGCAGCCCGCACGCGCATGCTCAGATCAAGAAGATCGACGTCAGACGAGCGCAGGCGATGCCCGGCGTCATCGGCGTCTTGACCGGCAAGGAGCTCAAGGCCGACGGCATCGGCAACCTGATCTGCGGCTGGATGATCCATTCCAAGGACGGCTCGCCGATGAAGATGGGCGCGTGGTCGCCGCTGGCCGTCGACAAGGTGCGCTATGTCGGCGACGCGGTCGTCATCGTGGTGGCGGAAACCAAGGGCCAGGCCCGCGACGCGGCCGAAGCGGTCGAGATCACCTACAAGGAATTGAAGGCGGTGGTCGATGCCACCAAGGCGCTGCAAAAAGGTGCGCCGCAGGTCCATGCCGAAGCCGAGGACAATCTTATCTTCGACTGGGAGATCGGCGATGCCAAGGCGACCGACGCGGCGATCCAGGCGGCGGCCCATGTCACCCGCATGAAGATCGTCAACAACCGGCTGGTTCCCAACGCCATGGAGCCGCGCGCGGCCCTTGGCCATTACGACAAGGCCGAGGACCATTTCACCTGCTGGACGACGTCGCAGAACCCGCATGTCGCGCGGCTGGTGATGAGCGCCTTCTACAATGTCGCGCCGGAAAACAAGCTGCGCGTCATTGCGCCCGATGTCGGCGGCGGCTTCGGCTCGAAGATCTACATCTATCCCGAAGAGATCGTCTGCCTTTGGGCGTCGAAGAAGACCGGCGTGCCGGTCAAATGGGTTGCCGACCGTACCGAAAGCTTTCTCACCGACGCGCATGGCCGCGACCATGTCTCGACAGTCGAAATGGCGTTCGACAAGAACAACCGGATCACCGGCTTCAAGGTAGACACCATCGCCAATCTCGGCGCCTACATGTCGCTGTTCTCGTCTTGCGTGCCGACCTATCTCTACGCGACGCTGCTGTCGGGCCAGTACAACATCCCGACGATCCACGCCAATGTGCGCACCGTCTACACCAACACGGCACCCGTCGACGCCTATCGCGGGGCAGGGCGGCCGGAAGCCACGTATCTGCTCGAACGGACAATGGAGACGGCCGCGCGTGAACTTGGGGTCTCGCCGGCGGAGTTGCGGCGCATCAATTTCATCACCGAGTTTCCGCACCAGACGCCGGTCATCATGAATTATGACGCCGGCGATTACGGCGCTTCGCTCGATGCGGCGACACAGGCGTCCGACTATGCCGGCTTTGCCAAGCGCAAAGCGGCGGCCGCCAGCCAGGGCAGACTGCGCGGCATCGGCATGAGCTGCTATATCGAGGCCTGCGGCATCGCGCCGTCGGCGGCGGTCGGTTCGCTCGGCGCCGGCGTCGGTCTGTGGGAATCGGCCGAAGTGCGGGTCAATGCCGTCGGCACGATCGAGGTGCTGACCGGCTCGCACAGCCATGGCCAGGGCCATGAGACGACCTTCGCGCAACTCGTCAACCAGCGTTTTGGCGTGCCACTGGACTCGGTCTCGATCGTCCATGGAGATACCGACAAGGTGCAGATGGGTATGGGCACCTACGGCTCGCGCTCGGGCGCGGTCGGCATGTCGGCAATTGCCAAGGCGCTCGACAAGGTCGAGGCCAAGGCCAAGAAAATCGCCGCCCATCTGCTCGAGGCCGACGAGGGCGACATCGTCATCGAGAATGGCGAGGTCAAGGTTGCCGGCACCGACAAGAGCCTGCCCTGGTTCCAGGTGGCGCTTGCCGCCTACACCGCTCACAATCTGCCGGCAGGCATGGAGCCGGGACTGAAGGAAACAGCCTTCTACGATCCGGCGAACTTCACTTTCCCGGCGGGCTGCTACATCTGCGAGGTCGAGATCGATCCGGAAACCGGCACGACCGAGATCGTCCAGTTCGTCGCGGCGGACGATTTCGGCAACATCATCAACCCGATGATCGTCGAGGGTCAGGTGCATGGCGGCATCGCCCAGGGTATCGGCCAGGCGCTGCTGGAAGGCGCGCACTATGACGATAGCGGGCAGCTGCTGACGGCGAGCTACATGGACTACACCATGCCGCGCGCGGACGACTTGCCGTCATTCAAGGTGTCGACCTCGAACACGCCGTGTCCGAGCAATCCGCTCGGCATCAAGGGCTGTGGCGAGGCCGGCGCCATCGGCTCGCCGCCGGCGGTCATCAACGCCATCACCGACGCTTTGGGGATTGTGGACATCGCCATGCCGGCCTCGCCGTCGACGGTGTGGGCGGCGATTAGGGCGAAGAAATGAGTGAGTAGGGAGTAGTGAGTAGGGAATGGGCATTACCGGAGATGACAGCGTCCCTATTCCCTACTCCCTACTCACTACTGCCTAACCACTTCAGGGGAGGATCCCATGTACGCAGTCAACTACCACCGCGCCGCCTCGGTCGCCGACGCCGCCAAGCTGGTGAAGAGCGGCGACGCCAGGCTTTTGTCAGGCGGCATGACGCTGATCCCGGCGATGAAGACGCGGCTCGCCGCACCCTCCGACCTGATCGACCTGTCGCGGATCAAGGAACTGCAAGGCGTCAAGGTGTCGGGCAAGACCGTCACCATCGGCGCCGCCACAACCCATTACGACGTCGCCAATGACGAGAAGCTGCGGAAGGCCTGTCCGGCGCTTGCGCACCTTGCGTCGCTGATTGGCGATCCGGCGGTGCGCCACAAGGGCACGATCGGCGGCTCGGCCGCCAACAACGACCCAGCCGCCGATTATCCGGCGGCGCTCTTGGCGCTGGGCGCCACCATCGTCACCAACAAGCGCGAGATTTCAGCCGCGAAATTCTTCACCGGCCTGTTCGAAACGGCGCTGAAAGAAGGCGAGATCATCACCGCGGTGAGTTTTACCGCGCCGGCCAAGGCTGCTTACGAAAAATTCCGCAACCCGGCCTCGCGCTATGCGATCGTCGGCGTGTTCGTGGCAAAGGGCAAGGACGGGGTCAGCGTTGCCGTTACCGGCGCCGGCGATGACGGTGTGTTCCGCTCGAAGGAGATCGAAGCAGCACTGGCGAAGAATTTTGCCGCATCGGCGCTCGACGGCGTGAAAGTGCCGGCGAAGAATTTGATGACCGACCTCCACGCTTCGGCCGAATACCGCGCCAATTTGATCGCCGTGATGGCCAAGCGCGCGGTGAACGCCGCCAACGGTTGAACAGTGCCAATTCGAGACGGGAAGGGGCCATTGCGGCCCCTTTCTTTTTTGCGATCACAAACGTTGGCGCCAACACGCGCCAATCTCAAAGCTTCGCACTTGCACAAAGTTATCCCGCACTGCAATATAAACCGGGCGGGAATACGAGGCGAATCCGTGGCGCAGCGATGCGCGCTGCATCGGTTCTTGAGTGCGAAGGACGGGCATGGCCGACATCTCCGCAGCGTCTGTTGCCCTGCCGCGGGCCACAGCCGACAAAGCAGCTAGAGCAAGACTGGCCTATCTCGATGGCTGGCGCGGGCTTTCGATCGCACTGGTGCTGATCGGCCATTTCTTCCCCGTTCCCGGGATCAATCTCGGCGTGCTCGGCGTCGAGTTCTTCTTCGTGCTCTCAGGCCGGCTGATGGGCGAGATACTGTTCATCGAACGCTTCCCGCTGAAAAAATTCTTCAAGCGCCGCTTTTCGCGCATCTATCCCGCGCTTTTGGTGTTCGTGATATCAGCCATGATCGGGCTCTCCGGCACCTTTATCGCCTTCAAATGGAAGGCGGCGCTGACCGCGCTGACATTCACCTACAACTATGCCGGAATTCTCATCACCCGCGCCGGCGCGCTCGACCACATCTGGTCGCTATGCGTGGAAGAGCATGCCTACATCATCCTGGCGCTGATCAGCGTGGTGGTGACCGGGCGGGGTAATGTCGTTCGGCTGCTGGTGACGCTGTCGCTGCTGGCGATGGCCAATGGCGCCATTTCGTACTGGGTACTCGGCATGGATTACGAGCACAGCTATTGGCGCACCGATGTGCATATCGCCTCGATCCTGCTGTCGGCATCGATCTGCCTGCTCAAGCACGATGATCGGCCGCCGGCATTCCTGAAGAGCCCCTATGTCAGCCTCGTGTCGGCGGCGGCGGCTATATTGCTGTTCCTCGATCCGGTGCCGACGCCGATCCATTACCTACTGGCGGTGCCGTTGCTGGCGCTTGCCGTGAATACGCTGGACACCAGCAACTGGCATCTTACCGGCCTGCTTTCATCCAGGCCGATGGTGATGATCGGGCTATGGTCGTACTCGCTCTATCTCTGGCAACAGCCCTTCTACAAATTCGTCGCCGAGCAGGGCAGTGCGCCGATCCCGATGCTGGCGGCTGTCTTCGCCTGTGCACTATGCAGCTACTATCTGGTCGAGAAGCCCGCGCGGGCCTGGCTGAACCGGAATTGGTGAGGGCTACGGACTCCTAATCTTATGCTGCCGCGACGATCTGCTTGCCGATCATCAGCCAGCGACCCATCAGCCGGCGATCTCCTTGAGGTAGTAGCGCACCGCCTTCTTGCCGCCATGGATCACCGCGTCGCCGACCTCGGCGAAGCCAAGCGCGGCATGGAAGGCGTCCGAAGCCGGATTGGGAGGTTCGGCATTCACCTCGCAGGTGACGATGCTGTGGCCCGCGCGGGCGACTTCCCCGAACAGATCCTCGTAGAGCCGGCGGGCATGGCCGCGGCCGCGCGCTTGCGCCGCGACGACGACGCGGTCGACATAGACGAAGCGTGGATAGCGCTCGCGGAACCAGAGGAAATTCGGGCTCTCGTAGGCCGCATTCTGGTCGAAGGTCATGATGAAGGCTTCGAGCGTGCCGATGCGCCTGACGTAAAACGCTTCGCCAAGCAGGAAGGACAGCCGTTCGGGCTCGAGCCATGACAGTTCGGCGGCGTGCTCATTGTTGAGTGCGAGGATGGCCGCTTCGTCCTGAGGCGAGACACGGCTGATCGGCGACGGCCCAGTCACGGCTTCGCTCATCATGCTCTGGCCGCCGCAATCGTCGCGGCAACCAGCGCCCCATCGGTGACTGTGGTGCGGTATTCGCGGTCGAGATCGCCGCCGCCCATGCCGACTTGCGGGTTGCGGTAGGCCATGGCGCTCGGTACATCCTTGAGCGCGGCGAAGTGCATTTCCGTCAGCCCGGTTGATGCCAGCACCCCGGCGATGTTTTCGGGGTCCAGCGCGCCGCAGCCGAGGATGATGATGCGGCCGTCGGCCTGGCGGACGAGATCCGCCAACAGGCCGGCGCCTTCCACCGCGGTGTCCCTCTGGCCGCTGGTCAGCACGCGGCCGACCTTGCAGCGGATCAGCGCTTCCAGCGCCTCGGCCGGGTCGCGGGTCATGTCGAAGGCGCGGTGGCAGGTGACGGCGAGCGGACCGGCGGCATGGACCAGCGCGCCCATGCGGGTTTCATCGATGGTGCCGTCGGCATCGAGGCAACCGACAACGACGCCGGCGACGCCGAGGTCACGAAGCGCTGCGACATCGGCGAGCATCGAGCCGTATTCGGCCTCGCTGTAGAGGAAATCGCCGCCGCGCGGCCGCACGATGACATGGAAGGGAATTGTCGCGCTCTCGAGTGCGGCGCGCACCGTGCCGAGGCTGGGCGTGATGCCGCCTTCGACCAGGCTGGCGCAGAGCTCGACCCGGTCGGCGCCGGCGGCCTGCGCAGCCAGCAGTCCATCGATGCCTTCGACGCAGATTTCGATCAGGGGGCGAGCATTTCCGACCAAGGGGCGATCCTTTATGATTGCATGACGGCCAGCCCTAGCATCGGCTCGGTTGGTGGGGAAGCCGGAACAGCCAGTCGCTGCTTGGGCCAGCCCGGCAACCCGGCCGATCCGCAATTACTGGCGCAGCACCGTGTTCTTGGCGCCTTGTTCGACCTGGTCGATGACCAGCAGCTTGACCGGGCCGTCGCCGATGTTGGTGGCCTGGTGCCACTGGCCGATCATCTCGATGATGAAATCGCCCGTCTTGTAGGTGTTGCTGTTGCCGGTCTCGACATTCGTCACTTTGAGTGTCCCGGCCTCGACATAGGCGTAGCGGGCAAACGGGTGCTTGTGCACCGGCAGAGTGGCACCGACCGCAATGTCATAGGTTGAAACCAGGACCTGGACATTTTTCTGCGGCAGCACGATCGGCTGGCCGGACGCCGTCTGGCTGCGATCGGCAAGCGGTGTGACGACAACCGGCGGGATGGTACTGTCCAGCGCCCGAGCGGGGTTTGCAGATAGCGCTGCCGCGAACAGCAGCATCGATGCCAGGATCTTTCGCATGGTTCCTCCAGGTTTTACCGCCACCGCGCGGCGCGACGCCAAAGTTCTAACTCTCGTCAGTTACTGGAGACACAACGTCATCCGCCGGTGCCGTCGTCCATCATCGTATTCGTGAGCGCTTCATAGATGTTGCTGCATACCTGAGACCGCGGACAGTGTTTTACGATGAATGCCGGCACGACAGTCAGTGCGGCGGCGATCAGGATTTGCAGGAAGAGAGGAGCAGGCTCGAAGCGTTTGCCAAACAAGGCTCGGCAAGCGAAGTAGAGACTTTGAGCCAGGCACGCCCAGACAAGGACATGCAACAGCGTGCTCGTTGCTCTTGCATAGGGCGTTATGTATCCGTCGGGAAAGCCGACCATGCCAAGGTCGACGAGCCACTGCAGAGCCAGCAGGCAGGACAGGCATGCCCACAGAAAGGGCGCTACGCGGGTAACTAAAATTCTGCTGCGGTCAACGCTCATGTGCAATCGAAGCACAACAGCGCTCGGCCTTCCAGAGCGGCTGCTGCGTGGCTTGGAGTATCGCCTATTTAAGAGTGCGCAGCGTGATGGAGTAGCGGTGACCGGCGACCGGCGGAATGCTGTGCTCCCACTCGTGGCGCGCCGGACCGTCCATGAGATAGAGGGACCTCGGTTCGACCTCGATCGTCTCGCGATCCCATTTGGAGCCGTTTTTGCGGCGCAGCCGAAAGCTGCAGGGCGCCAGCAGCGAGACGCCGGCGACGAGATCGAAATGCGGCTTGTCGCGATGCCAACCTATGCCCGCGCCCGGCGGATACTCGTTGATGAGCACTTGGGCGAATTCCGTGGCCTGCCTGCCGGCAAAATCCGCGACCTTGTCGCGAAGCGGCAGCAGGAATTTCGGGATGGGCGGCGCTTCGACGACCTGGCGCCGGTCGTAGTCATAGCGCCAGCCGAAGCCGGCGACCTGCCGGTTGGCAATATGGCCATGGAAATCGAACGGCTTGAAGGACAGTTCATTGAGGTGACGGACCAGTTCCGCCTCTTCGTCCGTTGTGATCAGGCCCGGCCGGTAGGAAAATCCTTCCGGCAGCGTGTCGGCCGCGCCGAAGAGATCGCCCTGGCTGGCATACGCTGTTGTGCTGGATTTCGTCTGTGCCATCTGACGGAGAGATAGGAAGCCTCGCCGCCTGGGCAAGATTTTCGGCGTTGTGATGCGCCTCCCTGACGGAACCTCCGCATCGTTGCGGCATTACGCATTTTCGAAGCAGGATCTGGGGCGAAGCAAGATTTTGGGACGAAGCAGGATTTTCGACATGCCGTCCACTGCCATCCGCAACACCCATTACGACCCGTCGACGAAAATCCTCTCGGTCTGGTTCGTTCCAAGCGGAGCCCGCTACGACTATGAAGAGGTCGAGCCTGAGACCTATGCGGCGTTCCGGGCCGCCTTCTCGAAAGGGCAATTTTTCAACGAGTTCGTGCGCGACCGCTACCGGTTTCACTTGATTGAAGAAGGGCGTCCGCGAGCAACCGGGTTCTGAAGGTGCGGTGATCCGTATAAGGTCGCGAACCCCAATTGCTTTTCAAATTGACTTGTTTCAACCTGCTTTGTGGGGACGGACAATGCCGTGGTCGAGATGGCCGTAACATTGGGGGAGGCAGCTTTTGAAATGCATATTGATTATACTCGGCGTGGTAGGTGTCCTGTCTTCCGCTGCGTCTGCAAAAGATAATCGACAACACATCGACCCTGCCTATCAAAAAAACATCAACTATCTGGCCGGGCTGTCCGACGCCCAGTTGAAATTGGTCGTAACATGGTCAGCTAACGTCATCGCCGTTACGACGCGATGCCCGGCGCTGCAGCTGACTCCAGACGGAAAATCCAAAATAACGGCGATATACATCTTGTACGATGTGCAAGATAAACACCTGATACCCAATCCCCCCGAATTCAAGAGAGCCATCAGGTTTTATGAAGGCGCTTACCGCACGGCGGCGCAACGCACGGACAGCTGTCGGGCGGAGAAAGCCAAGGACCCGGGAAGCTACCGGTAAATAGTTGTCGGCATGATCGACTAGAAGTGATTTGGCTCGCCGGAACCCCGGCGAAGCGCGAATTCTCTATAGCCCCTTCGCCAAATCGCCGTGAGAACTCACGGCCCGAAAACGCGACCGGACCGCGCGGACGCGCTTCGCCTTGCTGGTGACGCCCCCACCGTCACTTCGCAACCGAGCCCCCGAGAAATGGACCTGGAGGCTTCTAGCGCGGGCATCGATTGTCTGGAAAGGCAACGGCGCTCTGGCTTGGTTGAATTATCGGCCGCCACCGCGGAAATCGTGCGGACGGAAGCCAAACGGCGACTGCATAGCCGCTCATCAAAGCCCTGTTCAACTCCTCAATTCGTGGTAAGGTGATTATACCAGTTAATAACATGACGATCGGCGCGGCCGTCGTTCAAAGCGGGAGTAGGGATAGATGACGACGATTGCGCTGTTCGGTGCCGGCGGCAAAATGGGTTACCGCCTGTCGACCAATTTTCGCGGATCGCCCTACACGGTACGCCATGTCGAGGTCAGCGAGGCCGGCCGCGATCGGCTGAAGACCGGACTGGGCTTCGACGCGGTCAGTGCCGATGCGGCGCTGGACGGGGCGGATATCGTCATCCTGGCCGTTCCCGACACGCATATCGGCAAGGTGGCGGCTGATATCGAGAGCAAGCTCGCGCCTGGCACGATGGTGATAGTGCTCGACGCGGCCGCACCCTTCGCCGGCCATCTGCCCAACCGGCCGGACCTGACCTATTTCGTCACCCATCCCTGTCATCCGCCGATCTTCAACGACGAGACCGACATGGCGGCCAAGAAGGATTATTTTGGCGGCGTCAAGGCCAAGCAGCATATGGTCAGCGCGCTGATGCAGGGGCCGGAAGCGGACTACGCCAAGGGCGAGGCGGTCGCAAAAATCATCTGGGCGCCGGTCATGCGCTCGCACCGTGTCACCGTCGAACAGATGGCGCTGCTGGAGCCCGGTCTATCGGAGACGGTGTGCGCGTCACTGCTTGTCGTCATGAAGGAAGCCGTCGACGAGGTCGTCGCGCGAGGCGTCGACCAACAGGCGGCGCTCGATTTCCTGCTCGGCCACATGAACGTGCTCGGCGCCGTGATTTTCGGCGAGACCAAGGGCGTATTCTCGGATGCCTGCAACAAGGCGATCGAATTCGGCAAGCCGGTGCTGATGCGCGACGACTGGAAGCGGGTGTTCGAGCCGGAAGAGATCGCCGCGAGCATTCGGCGCATTACCTGAGACAGGCCGAGTCGGGGGGCTTGCCGGAGCGCCTCGATGGCTCGACACACCCGCCATGACGCCCAGATGTTTTTGCTCGGTGGGCACACGTCACCTCAATTCATGATTGACTCATCATACCAGTTGGCTTAGCTGTTGATGGCTTGAGCAAGGGTCCGCGGGAAGTACGAAGCCTGGGCGAGTGGAGGGACGGCGGGGGAGCAGCGATCGTTTGGGAAGCCGGCAACGGCATTTCAGCCCGAACCGATCGGCGGCCCGCGCTGCGCGACGAATTCGAATGCAGAGGCCTTGATTGATCAAGGCAATTTTTTAAACGGGAGGACATCATGAAACTCACACGCAGAATGACACTTGCGGCGTTCGCCGGCATGCTGGCGCTTGGCACGGCGGTACCCGCCTATGCGGCCGACCTCATTGCCATCATCACGCCCTCGCACGACAATCCGTTCTTCAAGGCGGAAGCCGTCGGCGCCGAAGCCAAGGCCAAGGAACTCGGCTACGAAGCGCTTGTGCTCGTCCATGACGACGATGCCAACAAGCAGTCCGAATTGATCGACACCGCGATCGGTCGCGGCGCCAAGGCGATCATCCTCGACAATGCCGGCGCCGACGCCACTGTCGCTGCCGTGCAGAAGGCCAAGGACGCGGGCGTGCCGTCGTTCCTGATCGATCGCGAGATCAACGCCACCGGCGTCGCCGTGGCTCAGATCGTCTCCAACAACTACCAGGGCGCCCAGCTCGGCGCGCAGGAGTTCGTCAAGCTGATGGGCGAGAAGGGCAATTTCGTCGAGCTGGTCGGCAAGGAATCCGACACCAATGCCGGCATTCGCTCGAAGGGCTATCATGACGTCATCGACGATTATCCGGATCTGAAGATGGTCGCCCAGCAATCGGCCAACTGGAGCCAGACGGAAGCCTATTCCAAGATGGAATCGATCCTGCAGGCCAACCCGGATATCAAGGGCGTCATCTCCGGCAACGACACCATGGCGATGGGCGCGTATGCGGCGCTGGTTGCGGCGAACCGCAAGGACGTCATCGTCGTTGGCTTCGACGGATCCAACGACGTGCGCGACTCCATCACCGCGGGCGGCATCAAGGCAACCGTCCTGCAGCCGGCCTATGCGCAGGCGCAGATGGCGGTCGAGCAGGCCAACGACTTCATCAAGAACAAGAAGTCGCCGGCCAAGGAAAAGCAGCTGATGGACTGCGTCTTGGTCAATGGTGACAATGCTGCCAAGCTGGAAACGTTTGCGCTGACCAACTGAGCCGGCGTGACATGAATAGCGAGGGGCGACCCAAGGGTCGTCCCTCGTCGCCATTTTCCGTGGGTGCCGACCACCATGCTGAACAACAAACCATCATGCTGAACAACAAGCCGAACTGGCCGATCCTTGTCGTTGCAGTCGGCATCAGCCTGACCGCCTGCAAGATCCTGCCGACGCCCTCGGGGGACAGCGGCAGCGCCGCCGCCTTCAATCCGGACAAGATGGTCGAGGAGATATGGGCGGCGAAGGTCGTGCCTTACCTCCAGCAGAAAGCCGGGCCGTTTGCCGAAGTCCACGCTCTGGCGAAAACCGATCCTGCTTCCGCCGGCGCCAAATATGGCAATCCGAAGAAGCAGGCGAATTCGCCATGGACCTTCGCGGTTCGCGTCGAGGGCAAGATCATCGCCGCCAACACGCAGTCGCGGGCAGCGACCATGGATGTCGATGTCGACGGCGACGGCAAGGCCGATGCGCGGGTACAGATCGGACCGGCGATGCGCGGAACCGCGCTGCGCGACAGCCTCGATTTCATCCAGTTCAACGATTTTACCAACCAGATCGACTTCGCCCAGTTCGGCAAGGCGTTCAACGCCTATGCCGTCAAGGCCGTGCTTGCCAAACTGCCGCGTGACGCCTTGGAGGGCCGGACCGCCAAGGTCCTCGGCGCCTATACGCTCGAAAACGGCCAGGACCTGCCGCTGGTGACGCCGGCGGAGGCAGAAATCGGGCCGAAGCCATGAGCGCTGCGGTTGCTCACGATGTCATCCTGAAACTGGAGGACGTCTGCAAGGTCTATTCCGGCACCGTCGCGGTCAAGCGCGCGAATTTCGAGGTGCGCAAGGGCGCCGTCAATGTGCTGGTCGGCGAAAACGGCGCCGGCAAATCGACGCTGATGAAGATCATCGCCGGCGTCGAACAGCCGACGCTCGGCCGGATCCTCCTGGAAGGGGAGGAGGTCTCCTTCTCGTCATCGGGCGACGCGGTGAACCGCGGCATCGGCATGGTGTTCCAGGAGTTGAACCTGTTTGGCAATATGACCGTCGCCGAGAACATCTTCGCCACGCGCGAGATCACCAACCGGTTCCGCAAGATCGACCGCAAGGAGCAGGAGCGTCGCGCGGCGCAATTTCTCGAACGCCTGCAGGCCGGGATAAGGCCCGACATGCTGGTCGAGGATCTGCGCATCGGCCAGCAGCAGCTGGTCGAGATCGCCAAGGCGGTTTCGCTCGATGCGCGCATCCTGATCATGGACGAGCCGACCTCGGCGCTCAGTGCGGCGGAAGTCGAGATCCTGTTCAAGGTGATCGCCGACCTCAAGGCGCGCGGCGTGGCGATCGTCTACATCTCGCACCGGCTGGAAGAACTGATCCGCATCGGCGACTACATCACCGTGCTGCGCGATGGGCACATCACCGGCCAGGAGGAGATGAAGAACGTCGACACCCGGTGGATCGTGCGGCAGATGATCGGCTCCGACGCCAAGGATTTCGCCAAGGCCGACGGCCATGTTCCTGGCGAAGAGATATTCCGCGCCGAGGACATCTGCCTGCCGCGCGCGACCGGCGGGCTGGCGGTCGATCACGTCTCGCTGTCGCTGCGCGCCGGCGAGATCCTCGGCATATACGGCCTGATGGGCGCCGGGCGGAGCGAGCTGTTCGACTGCATCATGGGCCGCCATGGCCAGGCGACCGGCGCGATCTTCATCGCCGGCAAAAAGGTCAAGGAGCGCGACACGACGCGGCGTATCCGGCGCGGGCTGGCGCTGATCCCCGAAGACCGCCAACGCGAAGGGCTAGTCTCGATCCTGTCCGTCGCGAGCAATCTGACACTGGCCAGCCTGTCGCGTTTTGTCCGCCTGTTTCACATTCGCGGCGGCCACGAGAAGCAGGCGGTGACGCAGATGGTGCGGGAACTGGCGATCAAGGTCGCCGACCCGGCGCAGGAGGTCTCATCGCTGTCGGGCGGCAACCAGCAAAAGGTGGTGATCGGAAAGGCGCTGCTCACCGGGCCGAAGGTGCTGCTGATGGACGAGCCGAGCCGTGGCATCGATGTCGGCGCCAAGGCCGACGTCTTCCGCACCATGCGCAAACTGTCGCGAGACGGGCTCGGCATTCTGTTCGCCACCTCGGATCTCGATGAGGTGATGGCGCTGTCCGATCGCATCGCGGTGATGAGCAATGGAAAACTGACGGGCATGTTCGATCGCGCCGAGGCGACGGAGGCAGCCCTTGTCGCCGCCTCGGCACTTGGCCACGGACCGGCCCCGCACACGGAGAACCCATGACTGACATCCCGGCCAAGGCGGCTGTCTCCTCCGTTTCGAGCGGCTCGCTGCTGCTGACGCTGATGAAGGCGAGGACCTTCATCGCGCTGATCGCCGTCTTGATCTTCTTCTCGATCGCGGCGCCGAATTTCCTGTCGACAGCCAATCTGATCCTGATGTCGAAACATGTGGCGCTGAACGCCTTCCTCGCCATGGGCATGACCTTCGTCATCATCATCGGCGGCATCGATCTCTCAGTCGGCTCGATCGTCGGCCTGTGCGGCATGGTCGCCGGCTACCTCGTGCTCAACGGCATCGACCTGCAATTCGGCTACACCGTCTATTTCAACGTCGTCGAGATCGCGCTGATCACGCTGGCGGTCGGCATATTGATCGGCGCCGTCAACGGACTGCTGATCACCAGGCTGAACGTCGCGCCGTTCATCGCCACGCTCGGCGTGCTCTATGTCGCGCGCGGCCTGGCGTTGCTGTCGTCGGACGGCCGCACCTTCCCCAACCTCGTCGGCAAGCCGGAGCTTGGCACCACCGGGTTTGGTTTCCTCGGCGCCGGGCGGCTGCTCGGCCTGCCGGTGGCGATCTGGATACTGATCGTCGTTGCGCTGGCGGCGGCCTACCTCGCCAAATACACCCCGCTCGGCCGCCACATCTTCGCCGTCGGCGGCAATGAACGGGCGTCGCGAATTTCGGGCGTTCGTGTCAACATGGTGAAAATGTTCGTCTACATGTTCTCCGGCTTCTGCGCGGCGATCGTCGGCCTGATCATCTCGTCCGAACTGATGGCCTCGCACCCGGCAACAGGCGAAAGTTTCGAGCTCAACGCCATTGCGGCGGCGGTGCTCGGCGGCACCTCGATGTCGGGTGGGCGCGGCACGATCGGCGGCACCATTGTCGGCGCCTTCGTCATCGGCATTCTTTCGGACGGGTTGGTGATGATGGGCGTGAGTTCCTTCTGGCAGATGGTGATCAAGGGCCTTGTCATCATCGTCGCCGTCGTCGTCGACCAAGCGCAGCGCCGGCTGCAGAGCCGGGTGACGCTGATGCAGATGGCAAAGGCAGGCTGAGCATGGCGGAGTTGCGGGGAGGGCTCATCGGCTGCGGCTTCTTTGCCATCAACCAGATGCATGCCTGGCGCGACATTGAAGGCGCCGCGATGGTCGCCATTTGCGACCGCGACCCGGAGCGGCTGCGCATCATCGGCGACCAGTTCGGCATTGCGAAGCGCTACACCGACGCGGCAGAGATGTTTGCAAGCGAAAGCCTCGACTTCGTCGATATCGCCACCACCGTTCCCAGCCATCGTCCGCTGGTCGAGATGGCGGCGCTGCACCGTGTGCCGGTGATTTGCCAAAAGCCGTTCGCGCCGACGCTTGCCGACGCCAAGGCGATGGTGAGGGCCTGCGTGGAAGCCGGCGTACCGCTGATGGTGCATGAGAATTTTCGCTGGCAGTCGGCGATCCAGGCGGTGCGTGCCGTGCTCGACAGCGGCGAGATCGGCACGCCGTTCTTCGGGCGCATCTCCTTCCGCTCTGCCTATGACGTGTTTTCCGGCCAGCCCTATCTCGCCAAGGGAAAGCGCTTCATCATCGAGGACCTCGGTATCCACAGTCTCGACATCGCCCGTTTTCTACTGGGCGACGTGTCGACGATCACGACGCGAACCGCGCGCATCAACCCCGGCATCGCGGGCGAAGATGTCGCGACGATGCTGATGGACCACAAGAGCGGGGCGACGTCAGTGGTCGACTGTAGCTACGCGACGAAGCTCGCCACCGAACCGTTTCCCGAAACGCTGATCGAGATCGACGGCAGCGACGGCACGATCCGCTTGGCGCAGGGATATCGGCTCACCGTCACCGGCAGGAGCGGCACGAAGATCACCGACGTTTCGCCGCCCGTACTCGCCTGGGCATCGCGCCCATGGCACAACATCCAGGAGAGCGTCGTCGCCATCCAGCAGCACTGGGTCGACTGCCTGGCAAAGGGAACCGAGCCGGCGACCTCGGGCGCCGACAACCTCAAGACATTCGCGCTGGTCGAGGCGGCCTATCTGGGCGCCGCGAGCCACGAACCTGTCCACCTGGATGGCTTGCTGACATGACAGCCGACGCCTTCCTCCTCTACGGTACGCATGCCGTCGAGGCGGAGCCGGTCAGGCTGAATGCCGGTCTGCTCAGCGCCGACTTTGTCAACGGCAACCTGCGCACCATCCGTTACGGTGGCATCGAAGTGTTGCGCGCCATCGCCTACATCGTGCGCGACCGCGACTGGGGCACCTATGAACCGGCGCTGACGGACCTTGCCGTCGATCAGGACGCCGACAGCTTCTCCGTCAGCTACTCCGCAACTTGCTTAGCGCCGGGCGGAAGCCGGCTAGACTTTCGCGCTACGATCAAGGGCTCCGCCAACGGTAACCTGGTGTTCGACGTCTGCGCGGTCCCTGAAAGCGATTTCGAGACCAACCGTTGCGGTTTCTGCATCCTGCATCCGATCGCCGGCCTCGCCGGCAGTGCGGTGACGGTCGAGCATACCGACGGCAGCGTGGTGGCGACGAAACTGCCGCTGTTGATCGATCCCTGGCAGCCTTTCAAGGATTTGCGCGCGATCACCCATGAGGTCCGGCCGGGCATCACTGCCGAATGCCGGATGGAGGGCGACACTTTCGAGATGGAGGACCAGCGTAACTGGTCGGACGCGTCCTACAAGACCTATGTGCGGCCACTGGCGCTGCCTTGGCCCTATGTGCTGCCGGCCGGCCAAACTGTAAGCCAGACGGTCAGGCTTCGCATCACCGGCGAGGGGGGAATGCCGGCCGCAGCATCTGCCGCCGAACCGGTCAGCGTCGAACTCGGCGAGACCGGGCAGAGGCTGCCGGATCTCGGCGTGATCATCTACCCGGATGAGGTCGAAGCAGCGCTCGCAAATCTTTCGACATTGACCGAGCTCGGCCCGCAGCAACTTGTCTTCCACTACGATCCGACGCGCGGCCACGGTCTCGAAGCATTGCAGTCTTATGCAAGGCTCACCGCCGCCTATCCGGTGCAGACGACGCTGGAATGCGTCGTTGCCTGCGCGGGCGACCTCGATGCCGAGCTGTCAGGCGTTGCCGACATGGTGCGTCAAGCCGGGTTGAAGCTTTCGGCCATTGCCGTCTCGCCTTCGGTTGACCGGCAGTCGACACCGCCGGGCAGTGCGTGGCCGGACTGTCCGCCGCTCGAAGACGTCTATGACGCGGCGCGGCGCGCCTTTCCCGATATCCGGCTTGGTGGCGGCATGTTCAGCTATTTCACCGAGCTCAACCGCAAGCGCGTGCCGGGGGGCCTGCTCGATTTCGTCACCCACTGCACGTGCCCGATCGTGCACGCTGCCGACGATCTCAGCGTCATGCAGTCGCTGGAGGCGCTGCCCTTCATCACCGCGTCGACGCGGGCGATCTTCGGGGCAAAGCCCTACCGCATCGGTCCGTCGACGCTCGCCATGCGCCAGAACCCCTATGGCGGCGCGACCAAGGGCAATCCCGGGGGACAGCGCATCGCCATGGCCGATCGCGACCCTCGTCATGCCGGCCTGTTCGCTGCCGCATGGACGATCGGCTATGCCGCGCGTGTCGCGCCGGCCGGGCTGGAACTGCTCACGCTGTCCGGCTTCGCCGGGCCCTTCGGCGTGCTCGCAGCATCCGGCGAACCCGTCGCGGAAGGATCGCCTCGGCCGATCTTCGATGCCATCAAGGGGCTTTGCGAACTGGCCGGCCTTACGTATGTGGCGACGAAAACGAGCGACGAGACCAAGGTGCTGGCGCTGGCCGGCCGCTCCGCTTCGGGCAAGACCGTGGCGTGGCTGGCGAACCTGACGGCGGACGACGTGACGGTCGACATCTCAGCGCTTGGCCGAGGCCAACTGGTGATGACCCCTTACGCGATCACGCGGATCAGCTGAAATCAGTTGCCGGAGTTCATCACATAAAGCGCGCGCGAGCGCTCGAGGTGCTTGATCATCGCCTTCTCGGCGCCGTCGGCATCCTTCTTCTCGATGCGGCCGATGATCTCTTCATGCTCGGTCAGCGTGAACTGTTCCTTGCCGGTCCAGATCAGCATTTCGGTGTGATATTCCTTCAGCCAACCGAGCATCGCCTCGCTGACGGCGATATAGATCGGGTTGCCTGAAATGGCCGCGATCTGGGTGTGAAACTTCATGTCGGCTGAAATGAAAGCCTCGGAATCGCCGCGAAAGCCACGCTGTTCGGCAATTGTGGCCCGCAGCTGCTCAACGTCCACGGCAGTGGCGTTTTCGGCGGCTTCCCTGACCATACCGCGCTCGAAGAAGATGCGCGCCGTTTTCAGGTGTTCCAACGTGTCCTTCGACGACGACAGGATGATCTTGGCTGCGCCATCGACCTGCTTGATGATCGACTTGGCGGTCAGCTGCAGCACCTTGGCGCGTTCCCCATGCGAGATCGCGACGAGGCCCATATTGCTCAGCGCCTGCATCGCCTCGCGGATCGCGGGACGGCCGACCTCGAAGCGCTCCATCAACTCGCGCTCCGACGGCATGTCGTCGCCCGGCGTCAATTCTCCGCTGGTGATCAGGCGCTTCAGCCGCAAAAACACTTCGTCGGAAAGTTTGCGCCGGACGATCGGCTCCGAACGGTTCATCGTCGCGAATCACTCCCTTGACCTGTGTCTATCTAGCACTGCCACCGCGATTTTCGGAACGCCTGTCTGACCGCTCGACCGTACCCCGCCAGACAGGATATCACTTGCAAAGCTTATGTACTCATTATACCAGGTTTCGACGATCAAGGAACTCTTTTCGAACCCCCTGCGGCCTCAGACAACGAACCATGATCACGTTCACCTACCGCATCGAGACATCAGGCAGCATCGAGAGGCTGGCAGCCAAGATCGCCAGCGACCAGTCGACTGGAACCTTCGTCGCGCTGCCCGGCGAGACCGAGGAACTGAAAGCCCGGGTGGCCGCGCGTGTCCTGGCCATTCGGCACCTGCCGGACGCACTTCGCCCCTCCATTCCCGAGGCCGGTAACGGGCCGTTCAAGCGCGCGGATGTCGACATCGCCTTTCCATTCGATGCCATCGGCCACGACCTGTCGGCTCTGATGACCATTGCCATCGGCGGCGCCTATTCGATCAAGGGCCTGTCCGGCATTCGCGTTGTCGACATGAAGCTGCCGGAGCAATTCCGCGGCGCGCATCCAGGTCCGCAATTCGGCGTCGCCGGCAGCCGCAGGCTGACAGGTGTCACGGATCGGCCGATCATCGGCACCATCGTCAAGCCGGCGCTGGGGCTGCGGCCCCCCGAGACCGCCGCGATGGTGGGCGAGCTGATCGCCGCCGGTGTCGATTTCATCAAGGACGATGAGAAGCTGATGAGCCCAGCCTATTCGCCGCTGGCGGAGCGGGTAAAGGCAATCATGCCGCTGATCCTCGACCACGAGCAGAGGACCGGCAAGAAGGTGATGTATGCCTTCGGCATCTCGCATGCCGACCCGGACGAGATGATGCGCAAACACGATCTGGTGGCCAAGGCCGGCGGCAATTGCGCGGTGGTCAACATCAACTCCGTCGGTTTCGGTGGCCTGGCCTTCTTGAGAAAACGCTCCAGCCTGGTGCTTCACGCTCATCGCAACGGCTGGGACATCCTCACCCGCCATCCCGGCCTCGGTATGAACTTCAAGGTCTGGCAACAGTTCTGGCGGCTGCTCGGCGTCGACCAGTTCCAGATCAACGGCATCCAATCGAAATACTGGGAGCCGGACGCGTCTTTCGTCGAGTCCTTCAAGGCGGTGACGACGCCGATTTTTGCGCCTGAGGATTGCGCCTTGCCTGTGGCGGGCTCCGGCCAATGGGGCGGGCAAGCACCCGAGACCTATGAACGGACCGGCCGGACGGTCGATCTGCTCTATCTGTGCGGCGGCGGCATCGTCAGCCATCCGGATGGACCGGGCGCCGGGGTGCGTGCCGTGCAGCAAGCCTGGCAGGCGGCGGTCGACGGCATTCCGCTGGCGGATTTCGCCTTGAGCCATCCGGAGCTGGCGCGGTCGATCGAAAAATTCGGCGACGGCAAAGCGGCCTGAAGCAATGCAAGACCTGCTTCTCAGCTATTATGGCGACGACCTCACCGGCTCGACCGACGTCATGGAAGCGCTCGAACTCGGCGGCGTGCCGACCGTGCTGTTCATGCGCCAGCCGGACGCGGCCATGCTTGCGCAGTTCAGCCACTGCCGCGCCATTGGATTGGCCGGCACCAGCCGCAGCGAGACGCCACAATGGATGGACACGCATCTGAGCGATGCCTTCGCTTGGCTGAAGACGCTGAATGCCGCGATCTGTCACTACAAGGTCTGCTCGACCTTCGATTCCAGTCCGACGATCGGCAGCATCGGTCGCGCCATCGAGATCGGCCGCTCGGTTTTCGCTCAGGACAGCGTGCCGCTGCTGGTTGGGGCGCCGCAGCTCAAGCGTTACACCGCCTTCGGTCATTTGTTCGCGGCCTATCGTGAAAAGTATTTCCGCATCGACCGCCATCCGGTGATGAGCCGCCACCCGACGACGCCGATGGATGAATCCGACCTGCTGATCCATCTGTCGCGGCAGACGGAGCTCACATCGGGGCTGGTCGATCTCGCGACGTTGCAGTCGGTGTCGCGCTCGGAAGCCTTCGACCGCTTGCTCGCTGAGGGCACCGACATCGTACTTGTCGATGTCGACAGCCTCGAGACGCAGGCGCTTGCCGGCAAGGGGATATGGCGCGCCCGCAAGCCGGGCGGTTCGTTCGTCGTCGGCTCGTCCGGGATCGAATATGCGCTGCTGGCCGAATGGGTGTCGAGTGGGACAGTCAGAGCTGAGCCAGGATTTTCGCCGCCAGGTGCCGCCGACCGGATCGCGGTCGTCTCGGGCAGTTGTTCGCCGACGACCGAACGACAGATCCGGCACGCTTTGACCGACGGCTTCGATGGCATCGAGGTCGATCCCGTCGAACTGATCTCCGAAGCTTCCGGAGATGCGATCGCACGCGCGACGGCAGCCGGTCGCGCCAGTCTGGAAGCCGGGCGCAGCGTCGTTCTCTACACGGCCCTTGGACCCGCGGCCGATAGGGGGGGCGAAATCGACCGCCAGGAAGGCGCCCGCCACAAGCTCGGGCGGGGCCTCGGCGAACTGCTTCGCGCGCTGACCATCGAGCAGAAGTTGCAGCGCGTGGTCGTTGCCGGCGGCGATACGTCGAGCCACGCGCTCGGCCAGATGGGTGTCGATGCGCTGACCGTGCGGATGCCGTTGCCGGCGTCGCCGGGCTCGCCGCTTTGCGTCGCTCACTCGCGCGTCAAGGCGATCGATGGGCTGGAGGTGGCACTCAAGGGCGGGCAGGTTGGAACCGACCGCTATTTCAGCGCCATCCGTGACGGCCTTAGCAGCTGATTACGCGTCGCCTGGCAACGGCGAGATCCATTCATGCCCTCTAACGGCGCCGTAGCGGTTTTTGTCGCGCATGTTGACGTTAAATTCACATAAAGATATGGGTGTTTTGTCCGGGCAAGGTACTTTTGCCATTTATCCGCCTTGCTCTATCGGGGTTGTCGCCATGTGTTTCGCCCTTGCATCAGACTGCAGGATCGCCCTGTAGCAATCGCCAATGCTGAAAGAGGCGGTGATCATGCCCAGCCTGCTCGGAATCGATAACGGCCTCACGGTCACCAAGGCGGTCATCTTCGATGCCGACGGCACGCAATTGTCCGTGGCGCGTCGCCGGGTGCCGCAATCGATGCCCCACGCGCGCTGGGTGGAGCGCGACATGTCAGGCCTGTGGCAAGCAACAGCCGACGCCATCAAGGAGGCGATCGCGCTCTCCGGCAGGCCGGCGGAAGACATCAAGGCGGTGGCGGCGACCGCGCATGGCGATGGTCTCTATCTGCTCGATCATGATCGTCAGCCTTTGGGACCAGGCATCCTGTCGCTCGACAGCCGCGCCGGCGACATTGTCGACAGGTGGTCCGCCGGTACCGTTTTCACCGATGCGCTGGCGACGACGGGCCAGACGCCGCATGTTTCGGCGCCGTCGGCGCTGCTGGCGTGGCTCAAGCAGAACGATCCTGATCGCTATGGCCGCATCGGCCATGTGCTGGCCTGCAAGGACTGGCTGCGCTTTTGCCTGACCGGCACGATCGGGACCGACCGCACGGAGGCCAGCACTTCATTCACGGATTTTCGCACGCAAGCCTATGCGCCTGAAGCGCTGCGCATCTTCGGGTTGGAGGATCTGTTCAACGCGCTGCCGCCGGTGGCGCATTCCGCTGACATCGCCGGTCAAGTCACAGCCGATGCCGCCGAAAGGACCGGCCTTCGCAAGGGAACACCGGTCGCCTGCGGCCTGCACGACGTGGCCGCATCGGCGCTTGGCATGGGCGGCCATGAAGACGGCGTGCTCGCCATCGTCGCCGGCACCTATTCCATCAATGAAGTCGTCTCTTCGCAACCGCGCGTCGACCGGCGTTGGTTCTGCCGCAACGCCATCGACGCGGGCCGTTGGAACAACATGTCGATCTCGCCGGCCTCGACCGCGAACTACGACTGGTTTCTCGACACGTTTTGCCGCGCGGAGCAGGACAGGACGGATGGCGGCTCCCTCCACGAATTGCTGGCGGGAGAGATCGACGCGGCGTTGAAGAAGCCTTCGACCATCCTGTTTCATCCCTATCTGTTCGGCTCTCCCTATGGCGATTTGGCCAGCGGCAGCTTTGTCGGCCTGCATGGCTGGCACAATCGCGGCGACATGCTGAAGGCGGTTCTGGAAGGCATCGCCTTCAATCACCGCACCCATGTCGAGGCTTTGCGCGAAGGCTTTGCTATCAGCGAGATCCGCCTGACCGGCGGCGGCTCGCGTAATCCTGCCTTCGTGCAGATGTTTGCCGACGTGCTGAACGCCCCGGTCACCGTCACCTCGACGGATGAGACCGCGGCCCTCGGTGCCGCGCTTTGCGCAGGTGCCGCGGTCGGGATCTTCGCGACGCCGCAACAGGGCGCCAGGCAGGTCGGGATGACGGAGCGGACGTATCAACCCGTGCCCGCCTCCAGTGCTGTGTTCAATGAGCGGTTTTCGCTCTACTGCCGCATAGCCGAGCAGCTGAAGTCGCATTGGCCTGATATCGAAAGGCTGGCGGGGGTAAACGCATGATCAAGGCCGACGAACGACGCGAAGAGATCGCCGATTATGTGATCAAGCTCGGCCAGGTGCGCATCGATGATCTGGTCGAGCATTTCGGCGTGTCGCGCATGACCATCCACCGGCATATCGACCGGCTGGCGCAGCAGGGCGTGCTGCGCAAGCTGCACGGTGCGGTGACGGTCCAGCCTTCCGGCCTCTACGAGAGCGCTTTCCGCTACCGGGTGACCGTCAATCGAGCCGAGAAGGATGCACTGGCGCGGGCGGCACTGGATTATATCGAGGCCGGCCAGGTGGTGATGCTGGACGATTCATCGACGGCAAACGCGGTCGCGACGCTGCTGCTCGACGTCAAGCCGCTGACCGTCATTTCCAACAGCGTTTCGACGGCGGGCCAATTGATCAATGTGGACGATATCGATTTCATCTGCCTCGGCGGCCAGTATCATCCCACTTACAATGCCTATATCGGCATTGTCTGCGAGAACGCCGTGGCGCAGTTGCGCGCCAATGTGCTGATCTGTTCGGCTTCGGCCGTCACCGGAACCACTGCTTTCATCCAGGATCCGAATGTCGTGCGGGTCAAGCAGGCGATGATGACCGCCTCCGTGAAGCGCATCCTTTTGGTCGACCACGCAAAATTCGACCGGATCGCGCTGCATGTCTTCGACGATCTGACCAGTTTCGACGCCGTGCTGGTGACCGAGGGCCTGGGCGATGCGCAGGCGCAGAGCCTCGAACGGGCGGGGGTGAAGTTGCGCATCGTCAAGACGAAGGCGCCATGAACCCAGCAGATGGAGCCGGGGCGGACAATCCCGCAGGGCGTCTCGCCGCGATGGCCGGGACCGGCGAAGTCGACGTCGTCATTCTTGGCGCCGGCATCAACGGGGCTGGGCTGTTTCGCGATCTGTGCGCGCAAGGTGTCAGCTGCCTGATCGTCGAAAAGGCGGATTTCGGCTCGGGCACCAGTGCCGCGCCGTCGAGGCTCATCCACGGCGGCTTGAAATATCTCGAGACCGGCGAGTTCGGGCTGGTGGCGCAGTCGACGCTCGAACGCAATCTGCTTCTTCAAAACGCGCCGCACTATGTCAGCCCGCTGCCGACCGTCATCCCGATCTTCTCGTGGAGCAAGGGCATGCTCGCGGCGTTGCGAACGCTGTTCGGCTCGACCAGCGCGCCGCGCAGCCGCGGCGCCATACTGATCAAGATCGGCTTGATGATCTACGATTTCTACGGTTCACGAAACCAGGTCATGCCGCGCCACCGCATGGTCGGGCGGCGGCAGGCGCTTGTTGAGATGCCGGCGCTCAATCCGGCGATCGTCGCCACCGGCACCTACTACGACGCCAAGATAAGTCACCCGGAAAGGCTGGTGCTGGAACTGATCCTCGACGGCTTGCAGGCTCACGCGGCGTCTGCCGGTGCCAACTACACGACACTGGCGGCTTCAGCCAATGGCGTGCTCACCTTCCAGCCGGAAAACGGCGCGGCCTTTTCGGTGCGGCCGAAGCTGGTGGTGAACGCCGCCGGTCCGTGGATCGACGACGTCAACGCGCTGCTTGGTGCTCCATCGAAGATGATCGGCGGCACCAAGGGCTCGCATATCCTTTTAAGGCATGACGAACTGGTCAAAAGCCTCGCCGGGCGCATGCTCTATTTCGAGGCCGATGACGGCCGCATCTGCCTGGTCTACGACTATCTCGGCCTGGCGCTGGTCGGCTCGACCGACATCAAGGCCGACAATCCGGACGCGGTCCGCTGCGAACCCGAAGAAGTCGACTATCTGCTCGACAGCGTGCGAACGCTGCTGCCGGGCATGGCGTTCGAGCGCGACCAGATCGTCTACGCCTATAGCGGCATCCGGCCGCTGCCGACGTCTGAAGCAGCGACGCCCGGACTGATCAGCCGCGATCATTCGGCGCCCGTTGCCGAGCCGGACGGCAACAGGCCCTTTGCAGTCATTTCGCTGGTCGGCGGCAAATGGACGACGTTCCGCGGCTTTGCCGAGGAAGTCACTGATACCGTACTCAAGCGCTTGCAGCGCAGCCGCAAGATGTCGACTCAGTCGATGCCGATCGGCGGTGGGCGGGATTTTCCGGCCAATGCCGCCGCGCGCGCGGACTGGCTGGCTGAGGCACAGCAGGCAACGGGCGCCGGGGAAGGGCGCCTTGATCAATTGCTGTCGCGCTACGGGACCAGAGCCGTTGAGATCGCCAGGCACGGGTCGGATGATGAGGGTTGCCTGCCGGACTCCGGCGGCTACGGCAAGGCGGAAATCGACTACATCGCGCGCAACGAGTTCGTCGAACATCTGGCCGATGTCGTTATGCGCCGCAGCACGTTGGCGATAGGCGGCTCGCTGACGAGCCGCGACCTGCAGGAGATTGCCGCGATCGCGGGGCGGGCGTTGGGGTGGAGCACCGAGCGCCTCACGCGGGAGGTCGAAGCCGCTGTTGTCGAGCTCGAAGGCAGGAACCTGATGCGGCTGGACTGATCGCTTGATCGCCGACGCCTAGCTTTTCCTGAGGCAATCCGATCGATTTGCCCTTGTTGCGCCCTGTGCATCAACCTTCCCATTTTGCACCCGGATTGGGATTTGCCGGCGCCTACGGGCTCATGCCGTCACTGGATCCGGTAACACAAATTGACGTTAAATTAACACTACCGTATGGTCATATTGTATGCTTACCTTCTAATAGGCTCGCGTTGGCTGCCGAACGTCGGCTGAGGCAACCATCTGCGGAGGGATTGACAGCGGTGCAAAGGTATGAAAATTTTTGCACACAAAGATAATATTATCACCCTGGGGAGGGGATGGCTTGAATTCCGGCGGAAGCGCAAACCGCGACCATGAATCCAGCCTCGCCACGCGCGCGGCCTGGCTGCACTATGCCGGTGGTCTGACCCAGGCCCAGGTGGCCAAGCGGCTTGGCCTGACCAGCCTCAAGGCGCATAGGCTGATCACCAAGGCCAACCAGGAAGGTCTGGTCAGGGTCTTCATCGACGGCGACGTCGCCGAATGCGTCGACCTGGAACAGCGCCTGATCGCCGCCTATGGGCTCCACTATTGCGAGGTGGTTCCCGATCTCGATCAGGACGAACTGCCGCTCAAGGGGCTGGGCATTGCCGGCGCCCAGTTCCTGAAGCGCGAAATCGATCGCGGCGAAGACATGCTGATCGGCGTCGGCCATGGCCGCACGCTTGCCGCCAGCGTCGAATATCTGACGCGCGCAACTGCTGCTCACATCCGTTTCGTCTCGCTGCTTGGCGGCGTGACGCGCAAATTCGCCGCCAACCCGCACGACGTCATGCATCGCCTGGCAGAGCGGACCGGCGCGCAGGCTTTCGTCATGCCGGTGCCTTTTGTCGCCAATACCGCCGAGGACCGCGAAGTGCTGCTTGGCCAGCGCGGCATCAGCGATGTGTTCGCTCTCGCCAGCCGGTCCGACCTGATGTTCGTCGGAATAGGCACGGCCGAGCGGGAGGCGTCGCTGGTCGCCACCGGCATGATCGAGCCTTCCGAAATCGACGAGGTCAAGCGTGACGGCGGCGTTGGTGAATTGCTGGCGCATTTCTTCGACGACAAGGGGCGTCCGGTCGAAACGGCGCTGTCGGAAAGAATACTGGCGCTTCCGCGCGATCAGTTGAAGGGCCGCAGGATCGTTGCCGTCGCCGGCGGCAAGGTGAAGGTGCGCGCCATCAAGGCAGTACTCGAAAGCCGTTATCTCAGCGGCCTGATCACCGACGAATGCACGGCCCGCGCGCTGGTCGAGCTCGACGATGCAGCCGGGACCGCGAAGCGCTGCGTGAACGGAGGAACTTCGAATGCGTGACAACGGACAATCCGCACCGCTGGTGGTTGCATCATGAGCGCGAAGGCCACCGCCCGGCAAGCTTCGCCCGGCCTGCGCCGGGTGCTTGCCGGCGCTGCGGTTGTGGTTCTGCTCGGCGCCATGGCGCTCGATACCAAGGTGATCAAGATCGGCTCTGCCGGCGATGTTCGCAACGCGGTGTTTTCGGCCGCCGACTACGGCAAGTCTGAATTTCCCAAGGTGCAGGCCGATGTCGAAGCGCGTGCCGCCGACGCCGCAACGGTGGCGACGGCGATCGCCAAGGACAGGGCGACGGCCGAAAAGGAATATGGCGTGCCGGCGGGAGTCGGACCGGTCATCTCGGTCAAGTTCACCGGCGTCGTCGGCGAGGGAAAATCGGGCATCTACAAGGTCGCGGTCGACGGTTTGCCGGACACGTTGACCGTCCGCGTACAGACTGGGCCGGCGATCAACGGCACCGAGCTTCGCGACGCCACCGGCAAGATCACCTTTGGTCAGTTCACCAACCAGATCGAGTATCAGGACGCCGGCTCGGCGCTGAACAACGAGATGAAGAAGGAGGTGCTGGCGAAAGTCGATACCAGTGACTTGACCGGCAAGACAATAGCGGTGGTCGGCGTCTTCAAGCTGGTCAATCCGAAGAGCTGGCTGGTCACGCCGGTGAGGCTGGACGTCAAATGACAATGGCTGCCGGCACAGAACCCGCGACTGGCGATGCCGTGCTTTCGGCGCGCAATGTCGTCATGTCGTATGGCGGCGTCCACGCGCTCAAGGGCGTCAACTTCGACATCCATCGCGGCAAGGTCACCACCCTGTTCGGAGAGAATGGCGCCGGCAAGTCGACGCTGATGAAGATCCTGTCCGGCGTGGTCACGCCGACATCCGGCGACATCGTGCTCGACGGCAATCTCGTCAGCTTTTCCTCGTCTTCGGACGCGCGCGACCGCGGCATTTCGATCATCCACCAGGAGCTCAGCCTGGCGCCGAATCTGAGCGTTCGCGACAACATCTTCATGGGCCGCGAACTGCGCACCAGAACCGGCCTCGACTTCGCCGAGGAGTCGCGCCAAGCGCGGGCGCTGATGGCCGACCTCGAAGAAGACATCGATCCGATGACCCTGGTCGAGGACCTGCGCCTGGGGCAGCAACAGATCGTCGAGATCGCACGCGCGCTGTCGGTCGATTCCCGCATCCTGATCATGGACGAGCCGACCTCCGCACTCAGTGCGACCGAGGTGGAGGTGCTGTTCAAGGTGATCCGCGATCTGACCAGCCGCGGTGTCTCCATCGTCTACATCTCGCATCACCTCGAAGAGGCGCTGCAGATCACCGACTACGCCGTCGTGCTGCGTGACGGGGCGATCACGGCGACGGCCGAGGCCAAGGACATCGACCTCGAATGGATCGTCCGCAACATGGTGGGCGAGAATTTCGATCTCGGCTCGCCGCCGACCGGCCACGAGTTCGGCGCGGTGGCGCTTTCGATCGAGGATGTCAGCGTCACCGACGCTTCGGGTTCAGGCTACGTCGTCGATCATCTGTCGCTGGATGTCAAAGCGGGCGAGATCGTCTGCATCTATGGGCTGATGGGCGCGGGCCGCACGGAATTGCTGGAGGCCGTCGCCGGCCGTGTGCCCATGGCGGGCGGGCGGGCGCTGCTGGAGGGTGAGGACGTTTCGGGGCTGACCATTGCCCAGCGCATCGCCCGAGGTCTGGTTCTGGTCCCCGAGGATCGCCAGCGCGATGGCCTGGTTCAGACCATGACCGTCGGCCGCAATCTGTCGCTTGCCAGCATCGAGGCGTTCGCGAAAGGCCTGTTCCTCTCCCGGCCGAGGGAACGCGCACTGATCGACGATTCGATCCGCAAGGTGACCATCAAGACCGCGGGCGGCAACGCCATGATCGGATCGCTGTCGGGCGGCAACCAGCAGAAGGTCGTCATCGGCAAGATGCTGACGACAGATCCCAAGGTCATCCTTCTCGACGAGCCGAGCCGCGGCATCGATGTCGGCGCCAAGGCCGAAGTCTTTCGCTTGCTCAGCGAGCGCGCCGCGCAAGGCTTGGCGGTCGTCTTCTCGACTTCGGAGGTCAATGAGTGCCTCAGCATCGCCCATCGCATCGTCGTGATGCGGCGCGGCAAGATTTCAGCCGAATTCGGCGCCAACGCCACCAAAGAGCAGATCATGGCCGCCTCCGGCGAAGCCGTGGTCGCCTGACCATAGAATTTCGGAGCCCCGACCCATGAGCGATGTCAGCCAGGCCAGCAAACAGTCCAGCCCCAATGCGGGCGGCGAGGGCTTCGACGTGGCCAAGCTGCTGCTCGAAGGCCGGGCCTTCTTTGCCCTGATCGTCATCATTGTCGTCTTCTCGATCCTGTCGCCCTATTACCTCTCGGTGGCGAATTTCCTGACCATGGCCTCGCATGTCGCCATCTTCGGGATTCTCGCCGTCGGCATGCTGCTGGTCATCCTCAATGGCGGCATCGACCTGTCGGTGGGGTCGACGCTCGGGCTTGCCGGCGTCGTCGCTGGGTTTCTGATGCAGGGCGTGACGCTGACCTGGCTGGGCGTCGTTCTCTACCCGCCGGTCTGGGTGGTCGCGGTGCTGGCCTGCATGCTGGGTGCGGCCGTCGGGCTTATCAACGGCGTGCTGATCGCGCGGTTCAAGGTTCCGGCCTTCGTCGCCACGCTCGGCGTCATGTACATGGCGCGCGGCCTGGCACTGCTGATGACCAGCGGCCTGACCTACAACAATCTCGGCGGCAAGCCGGAGTTGGGCAACACCGGTTTCGATGCTCTCGGCTTCAACCGCCTGTTCGGCGTGCCGACCGGCGTGGTGGTGCTGGCGGTTATCGCGCTGATCGGCAGCATCGTCCTGAACCGCACCGCCTTTGGACGCTGGCTCTACGCCTCGGGCGGCAATGAGCGCGCCGCCGAACTCTCCGGCGTTCCGGTCAAGACCGTGCAGATTTCGGTCTATGTGCTGTCGGGCATCTGCGCCGCCATTGCCGGCCTGATCCTGTCCTCGCAGCTGACCTCGGCCGGGCCGACCGCCGGCACCACCTACGAACTGACGGCCATCGCCGCCGTGGTCATCGGCGGCGCCGCACTCACCGGCGGGCGCGGCAACATTCGCGGCACCTTGCTCGGAGCCTTCGTCATCGGCTTCCTTTCCGATGGTCTGGTGATCATCGGCATCTCATCCTACTGGCAGACAGTGTTCACCGGCGCCGTCATCGTGCTCGCCGTGCTCCTCAATGCCGTTCAGTATCGCCGCCGTAGCAAGCTTCCAGCTTCGACGGGCGGCCAACCGACTTCTCAGAAACGGGGGAAGGCCGAACCGGCCAATCCTGCCCAAGGGAAGACTGCCAGCTGACTGGCAGCAAGACCGCGTAAAATCATTGGAGGAATGTACATGAAAATCGTGCTTAGAAGTTTGCTTGCCGCCGCGATGGTGGTCGGGTTTAGCGCAGCCGCATCGGCCGCGGGCCTGATCTCGATCATCGTCAACGATCCGGCCAACCCCTACTGGCTGACCGAAGGCAACGTCGCCAAGGCCGAAGCCGAAAAGCTTGGCTATACAGCCAACGTCGCCGCCCACAAGGGCGACACCAATACCGAAAGCAATCTGATCGACACCGCCATCACCAACAAGTCGGTGGCGATCATCCTCGACCCGGCCAATGCCGATGGTTCGGTCGGCGCGGTGAAGAAGGCGATTGCCGCCAACATCCCGGTTTTCCTCGTCAATGCCGAGATCAACCAGGAAGGTCTTGCCAAGGGACAGCTCGTCTCCAACAACGCCCAGGGTGCGGCTCTCGGCGCCCAGCAGTGGGTGCAGGCGGTCGGTGAAAAGGGCAAGTATGTCGAACTGCTCGGCGCCCCCTCGGACAACAACGCCGCCACGCGCTCGAACGGCTACGCGACTGTGCTGAGCCAGTATCCGGATCTCGAAAAGGCCGCTTCGCAGGTCGCCAACTGGGATCGTACCCAGGGACACGACAAGATGCAGAGCATGCTGCAGGCCAATCCCGACATCATCGCGGTGATCAGCGGCAACGACGAAATGGCGCTTGGCGCGGTTGCGGCGCTGAAGGAAGCCGGCAAGCTCGCCGGCATCAAGGTCGGCGGCTTTGACGGCTCCCCGGATGCGGTTGCGGCCATCAAGTCCGGCGAACTGCAGTACACCGTGCTTCAGCCGGTGGCCATCTTCTCGGCCAAGGCCGTGCAGCAGGCCGACTCGTTCATCAAGACGGGCGCTACCGGCGCCACCAGCGAGAAGCAACTGTTCGATTGCCTGCTCATCACCAAGGACAATGTGGACAAGTACACCGCACCCTTCGTGCTGTCGGAATAAAAACCTGCTCAGGGGGTGTCCTTCGCGGACACTCCCTGGCTCTTCCATGGCTTCGAGACAACAAAGACTGCTCCTTGTGACTTGCCTTCATAACCATCCGGAACTTGCGGCATGAAAGACCTGCTGATCGGGATCGACGCGGGAACTTCCGTGATCAAATCGGTCGCTTTCGATCTGTCGGGGCGGCAGCTTGCCATGGCGTCGATGACCAACAGTTTTGTCACGCTGGAAGGCGGCGGCGCCGAGCAGGACCTCGATCAGACATGGCGCGACATGGCGCTGACCGTTCGCGAGCTGGCGACGAAAGTTCCCGACCTCGCGCGGCGAACCGCGGCGATCGCGATCACCGGGCAGGGCGACGGCACCTGGCTGATCGATGGTGACGGCTTGCCGGTCGGTCGCGCCTGGCTCTGGCTCGACGCCCGCGCCGGACATCTGGTGGACGAGATGCGCGGCGATCCCCGGGATCGCGCGCGGTTCGAGATCACCGGCACCGGGCTCAACGCCTGCCAGCAGGGCGCTCAGCTCAGCTGGCTGAAGAAAAACAGCCCGGAAATCCTGGAGCGCGCCGCCACTGCCTTTCACTGCAAGGACTGGCTCTATTTCAAGATGACCGGCGAGCGCGCCACCGATCCTTCGGAGGGAACATTCACCTTCGGCGATTTCCGCGCGCGCAGCTATTCCGACGAGGTGCTCGACATTCTGGATCTGACGTCGCACCGCCGCCTGCTGCCCCCCATGCTCGAAGGCACGACCGACCATCATCCGCTTTCTGCGTCGGCAGCAGGCGAGACCGGCCTGCTTGCGGGCACGCCGGTGGTGCTGGGCTACGTCGACATGGTCAGCACCGCGCTCGGCGCCGGCCTCTATGATCCAAGCGGCAATGTCGGCTGCACGGTCATCGGCTCGACCGGCATCCACACACGCCTAGCGCGCACTCCTGATGATGTCGTCCTCAACGACAATGCCTCCGGCTACACGATCGCCATGCCGGTTCCGGGCGCCTATGCGCAGCTGCAATCCAATATGGCGGCGACGCTCAACATCGACTGGCTGCTTGGCCTGGCGCGCGACGTGCTGACCGCCAGCGGCGCAAAACCTTCGCGCGACGAGCTGCTGAAAGCGCTCGATGTCTGGGTCGAAGGATCGGAGCCGGGATCGCTGGTCTATCAGCCCTATATCTCGCTCGCCGGCGAACGCGGACCGTTCGTTGACCCCGACGCACGCGCGGGCTTCATCGGCCTCTCGGTCAAGCACGGTTTTGGCGATCTGGCGCGCGCCGTTCTCGAGGGATTGGCCTTCGCGGCCCGCGATTGCTACCAGGCCATGGGCAGCATGCCCAGCGAGATCCGCCTGTCTGGCGGCGCGGCGCGCAGTCCGTCGCTGCGCCGTATTATCGCCGCGGCAACCCGCGCGCAGGTCAGAACCAGCAGCCGCCAAGAAGCAGGTGCCGCGGGTGCGGCGATGATGGCCGCGGTCGGGCTCGGCTTTTATCGCTCGATGGATGATTGCTGCGCCGAATGGGTGACGCCGCTTCTGGGCGAATGCGACGCCTATGACGAGGCGCTTTCGCAAACCTACGATGCGCTGTTTCCGTCTTTTGTCGCGGCGCGTCAGGCGCTGCATCCGGTGTGGAAATCGATGGCGCACCGCACAGGAGCTAAGTCTTGAGCGATACAACGGATATTGTCGATCTCTTCGTGATCGGCGGTGGCGTCAACGGCGCCGGCATAGCGCGCGATGCCGCGGGTCGCGGGCTGTCGGTCATCCTGTGCGAGAAGGACGATCTGGCGCAAGGCACCAGCTCGCGTTCCGGCAAGCTGGTGCATGGCGGCCTGCGCTATCTCGAATATTACGAGTTCCGGCTGGTGCGCGAAGCGCTGATCGAGCGCGAGGTGCTGCTTGAGGCGGCGCCGCACATCATCTGGCCAATGCGTTTCGTGCTGCCGCACAGCCCCGAGGACCGGCCGGCATGGCTGGTGCGGCTCGGGCTGTTTCTCTACGACCATCTTGGCGGCCGCAAGCGGCTGCCGGGAACGAGGACGCTGAACCTGAGAACCGCGCCGGAAGGGGCGCCGATCAGGGACGAATTCAAGCGTGGCTTCGAATATTCCGACTGCTGGGTCGATGACGCCAGGCTGGTGCTGCTCAATGCGCTCGATGCCAGTCAGCGCGGCGCAAAAGTCTTCACTCGCACGGCCTGTATTGCTGCCAGGCGCGAAGGCGGCCTGTGGTCGATCGACATGCAGGACGGCCGCACCGGTGCTGTGACGAGGGTCCGCGCACGCGGGTTGGTCAACGCGGCCGGGCCATGGGTGAATGACATCGTCAGCCGCGTCGCCGGACAGAATTCCACCCGCAACGTTCGCTTGGTGAAAGGAAGCCATATCGTCGTGCCGAAATTCTGGGAGGGACGGCAGGCCTATCTCATCCAGAACAACGACAAGCGGGTGATCTTCGTCAACCCGTATGAGAACGATCTGGCGCTGATCGGCACCACCGACATTCCTTATGAAGGTCGGCCCGAAGAAGTGGCCGCCGAGGCAAGCGAGATCAATTATCTGATCAAGGTGGTCAATCGCTACTTCAAGCGGCAGCTGACCGCGCAAGACGTGGTCTACAGTTTCTCGGGCGTGCGTCCGCTCTATGACGACAATGCCGACAACCCAAGCGCGGTGACGCGCGACTATATCTTTGAACTCGATGCCCCCAACGGCGGCGCGCCGCTGCTGTCAGTGTTCGGCGGCAAGATCACCACCTTCCGCAAACTGTCCGAACATGCGCTGGAAAAGATCCAGCCGTTCTTTCCGACGATGAAGAAGGCCTGGACTGCCAAGATTCCCTTGCCGGGAGGCGATCTGGCGAATGCGGATTTCGAACAGTTCCTGGGTGATCTGCACGCCGAGTTTTCGTGGCTTAGCCCGTCGCTGGTGAAGCACTATGCCCGAAGCTACGGCACGCGCACGCGCGCCTTGCTGAAAGGGGTAAAAGGCGAAGCCGATCTCGGCCGGCGTTTCGGCCCCGATTTCTATGAGCTCGAAGCTGTCTTCCTGTTCGAGACCGAATGGGCGATGACCGCCGCCGACGTTCTCGAACGCCGGACCAAACACGGGCTGCATATCAATGCGGAAGAGCGGAAAACATTCGAAGACTGGTGCACAAAGACAATGGCGGCGGTGAACTGATGGCCTTCACGCTTTCGCTGAACACCAACCCGCTGGTCAATCGCTTCGCCGATCCCGACGATCTGATCGACGCCATTGCCTATGGCATCGGCATCCGCGACGTGCAGCTGACGCATGAATTCGTCAATCCGGGCTGGCCGGCGGCAACGATTGCCAAGTTCCTGCGCCGGTTCAAGAGCGCCCTGGCGCGGACCGGCGTGCGGATCACTTCGGGTATGACCGGTCCCTATGGTCGGCTCAATCATTTCGGCCATCCGGATGCCGATGTGCGCCGCTATTATGTCGACTGGTTCAAGACCTTTGCCGACATTTCCGCGGCGCTTGGCGCGTCGGGCATGGGCACGCAGTTTGCCATATTCACCTACAAGGATTTTGACGATCCAACCCGGCGCGCGGCGCTTCTCGACATCGCGCTCGAATGCTGGCGCGAAGTGGCCGAGCACGCCAAGGCGGCGGGCCTGACCTACCTTTTCTGGGAACCGATGTCGGTCGGCCGCGAGTTTGGCCACACGATCGAAAGCTGCGTCGAATTGCAGGGCGCCATCGATGCGGCCAAGCTGCCGATCCCGATGCAGATGATGGTCGACATCGACCATGGCGACGTGACCTCGCCCAATCCTGACGACACTGATCCCTATGCCTGGGCGAAAGCGTTCCCGTTGCAATCGCCGATCATCCACATCAAGCAATCGTCGATGAACAAGGGCGGGCACTGGCCGTTCACCGCCGCCTACAACAAGGATGGCCGGATCATCCCGCAGAAGCTGCTCGATGCCGTGCGGGCGGGTGGCGGAACCGACAATGAGATCTGCCTTGAACTTTCCTTCCGGGAGAGGGAACCGGTCGATCATCAAGTTATTGCCATGATCCGCGAGTCGGTGGATTTCTGGGCGCCTTACATCGACAGCGGCCGCAACGATCTCAAGCCTCGCGCCTGACGCAAAACGCCGGCGCACAAGTCGGGAAATACGCATCATCCGAATTCGGATCGAAGGAGAAAAGAATGACCCCATATTGGGTCGGCACCAGCTGGAAGATGAACAAGACGCTGGCGGAGGCGCTGCAGTTCGCCGAGGCATTGGCTGCCTTCGTGCCCGCCTTCGATCCGGCGATACAGCCTTTCGTCATTCCGCCCTTCACCGCGGTGCGGCAGGTCAAGGCGGCGCTCGCCAAAACCCGCGTCAAGGTTGGCGCCCAGAACATGCATTGGGCCGATGCCGGTGCCTGGACGGGCGAGATTTCGCCGGTGATGCTGAGGGATTGCGGGCTCGACCTGATCGAACTAGGCCATAGCGAACGCCGCGAGCATTTTGGTGAGACGGACAGGACCGTAGGACTGAAAACGGCGGCGGCGGTCAGGCACGGCTTTGTGCCGCTGATCTGTGTCGGCGAGACGCTGGCCGAGCGCGAGGGCGGCCGCGCTGATGAAATCCTGACCGCGCAGGTTCTGGGCGCGCTGCAGGGTCTCGCAAACAATGAGTTGTCGGCAGAGATACTCTTTGCCTATGAACCGGTGTGGGCGATCGGCGAGAAAGGCATTCCGGCCAGCGCCGACTATGCCGACAAGCAGCAGGCGCTGATCAAGCAGATCGCAGCAACCCGGTTGCCGACCGCCCCGCTTGTGCTCTACGGCGGCAGCGTCAATCCCGGCAACGCGGCCGAACTGATTGGCCAGCCGCATATCGATGGGCTGTTCATCGGCCGCTCGGCATGGCAAGCGGAAGGCTATATCGACATTCTCAAAAAGGCGGCGGCCGCCATCGCGCGCTGACCACGAAAACGAAGGAGTTAATTGCCATGAAGATCGCACTCGGAGCGGACAGCGCCGGCAAGCCGCTGCTCGATGTCATCGCCAAGCATCTCGCCACCAAGCCAGAACTGCAGGTCGTCGATCTCAGCCAGGCCGGATTCTACGCCGATATTGCCGCTGCGGTCGGCCACGAAATTGTCGACGGCAATTACGACCGCGCCATCCTGTTTTGCGGCACCGGCATCGGCGTCAGCATCTCGGCCAACAAGGTGCCCGGAATCCGTGCCGCGCTAACCCACGACACCTATTCGGCGGAACGCGCTGCGAAATCCAACAATGCCCAGATCATCACCATGGGCGCCCGCGTCATCGGCCCCGAACTGGCAAAATCGATCGCCGATGCGTGGCTGGCCTCCGAATTCGATCCGAACGGCCCTTCTGCCGCCAACGTGCAGGCTGTCGACAAGCTCGACGCGAAGCGCTGAGGATTCGCTCCCGACCTAGCCGGTCAAGGCGATCCGCATCGCCTCGATGACGGTTACGGCGGACGCCGCGCCTGGATCCATATGGCCAAGCGAGCGTTCGCCGAGGCGGGAGGCCCGGCCCTTGGTGGCGATCATCGCCTTGGTCGCCTCCGCGCCGGCCTTTGCCGCCTCGGCTGCAGCCGCGAGGCTGCCGGCCAGCCCCTTGCCGGCGGCCAGTGCCTCGCCCGCAGCCGTCGCGGCCGGCGCCCACGCATCGATCATCGTCTTTTCGCCAGGCTCGGCCTTGCCGCGATCCTGAATGCCTCTGGCCATCGCTTGGAACATAGCGACCGCGTCGGCGTCGTCGAGCGTCGCCTTGCCCTTGACGGCGGCCGCGCCGCGCATGAATGCCGTGGCATAGAGCGGGCCCGAGGAGGCGCCGACGGCGTTGAGGAACGACTTCGCCGCCGTGTTCAGCAAGATGGTCGGATCGGTGGTGCCGTCGTCCAATGCGGCCACCGCATCGCGTGCCGCGGAAAATCCAAGCTCCATCGCAATGCCGTGGTCGGCATCGCCGATCACCCCGTCAAGCGCGCACAACCGATCCCGGTCGGCTGACATAGCGTCGGCGATGGCCGCGAACATCGCGGCAAGGCGGGTGGTGTCGATTGTCGTCATCTCTTGTTCCTTGCCGTTCGCCAAGTTTACCCGGCGCGAAACATGGCGCAGTCGCAAGGGTGGTCGAGCATCGTTTGCAACTCGTCGTCGAGGTGGTGCAGCGTAATCGAAGCGCCGGCCATTTCGAGCGAGGTGCAGTAATTGCCGACCCAGCTTGCGTGAATGGATACACCGATATCGTCAAGCCTCTGCTTCACGCGCCGGTTCATGATGTAGAGTTCCATCAGCGGCGTCGAACCCAGCGAATTGACCAGCACGGCGACCTTCTCGCCGCGTGCCGGCGCCATCTCGGCGAGAATCCTGTCCAGCATTTCGTCAGTGATCTCGTCGGCCGTTTTGAGTTTTCCGCGTGCGATGCCGGGTTCGCCATGGATGCCCATGCCGATCTCCATCTCGTCGGGTCCGATTTCGAAATTCGGCCGGCGGGTTTGCGGCAACGAACAGGGCGCCAATGCGACGCCCATGGTAAAGGTGTGGTCGTTTGCTTTCCCGGCAATGCGTTCGCATTCATCGAAAGACAACATGCGGTCGCAGGCGGCGCCTGCCGCCTTGAAGATGAAGAAGTTCCCTGCGACACCGCGCCGCTTGTGCCTGTCGCCAACGGGCGCGGAAGCGACGTCGTCGGTGCTCAGCACCGTGCGCACCTCGATGTCGTCCATCGCGGCTATCTCGGCCGCCATGTCGAAATTCATGACGTCGCCGGCATAGTTGCCGTACATGAACAGCACACCGGCGCCGCCGCTCGCCGCCTTGGCGCATTCGAGGATCGGGTCGGGCGGCGGAGAGGCGAAGACATTGCCGATCGCCGCCGCGTCGGCCAGCCCCTTGCCGACGAAGCCGAGAAAACTCGGCTCGTGGCCCGAGCCGCCACCAATGACGAGGCCTACCTTGCCTTGGCGCGGTCCATCGCGGGCGATGACCGAGCGCGGGCTTCCGTCAACGGCTTTGAGATGGCGGGGATGCGCAGCCAGGATGCCTTCCAGCATCTCGTCGACGGCCCGATTGCCGTCATTGATGATCTTCTTGGTTTGCACCAACGTCCTCCCGATTTGGTATTTTCATAGATGATACCGGGCGTTATCAGGCTGCCTTCGGGCGAGGGCAGGGGCGCGATGCCCACCAAACTGCCTCGATCGGCTTCGTAGCTGTTACCAGCCGTTCTGGCAGAAGCTAAGCGGACCGAAGTGCGCGGACAATGGCGCTGTAGTGTACAAGATCGCACCACGGCTTAGAAAAGGCGGTGGCTCCCCGGGCCGGATTCGAACCAGCGACCAACCGGTTAACAGCCGGTTGCTCTACCACTGAGCTACCGGGGAATAGAGGCTCTCATGTGAGTGGCGCAGCCTATAGCAAACCCTTTTCGGCTTTGCAAAGAAGCATTTCGCATTTTTTAGCGCATTTTCACCCAATGGTTTCTGGCAATCGCCGGATGACACCACATATGAGCCGTCTTGGGCGCCGTCGGACCTTGGTCGGCGGAACCTGAAAGGCGATTGCAGCCTTTAGCGCATATGGCTTTATCGAAGGCAACCGGATCGACTTTCGACATGACTGCAGCAGACGAAAACCAGGCACCGGCGCGGAAAATCTCGGTGTTCGGGCGCGAGTTCACCATGCCGCGCTCGCGCGGGCTGAGGATCGCCATCGGTATCGTGCTGGTGTTTTTCGGCCTTCTCGGTTTCCTGCCGATTCTCGGCTTCTGGATGATTCCGCTCGGCCTTTTGGTGCTTTCCTACGAATTTGCCGCGGTGCGCCGCCTGCGGCGCCGGTTCGTCGTCTGGTGGGAACGGCGTCGCCGGCCAAATTGAAAGCGATGGCGCGCGGTCCGGTTCAGCGGACGCTTCGCTTCCAGCCCCTCGCAGACCTTCCCCTCGAATATCTCCTTGAGAACGGCAGCCCCTGGTGTCAGCCGCGCGTTTACGGTGAAAGCCAGTTTGCACCCGCTGCGTAAAGCTGCGGGTTCGAGTTTCGCCGGTCGCGCAGCCATGCTTGAGGAGCGGCCAATATGCCGGTGCGCCAAGCGCTGAAACCGCTCGGGAACCACGTTGCGGCGGCTGATGAGGAAAGCGCGCCGGAATGCCGCGCGGACGCTTGACGACCTTTCGCTGCCACCATATTGAGTTCGCTCGCCGGGAGCGATGAGGCCTCGTGGCGGAATGGTTACGCAGAGGACTGCAAATCCTCTACCGAGACTTCTCGTTAACGGAGTGAATAATCCCAGGGGCTTAGCGGCTCCTGGGTTTTTGTTTGTGCCAATTATCCTCGTAAACGGAGAGGTTCCGCTTACGGTGTGCCACCAGATAACGGAGAGAATAGTGGCTCGATCCACCTACATCTACATCCTCTACGACCCCGACAGCCTGTATCCCCACGCCTGCTTCACCGTGAAGCATGAGGCCGTCACCTTCTGGAAGCGCCACCTGTCGTCGGACCCGCGTGTGACAATGGAGCGCACCCGCGACGGACAGCCGATCTACAAATCAGACATTGTGGAGGGCTGGCAATGCACGTCCTGATAGGGGGCACCCCTCTCAAGAGCCTCGGGTGGCAGCGTGACCTGGGCCGCGTCCGCGTCCGCTACCGTCCGCTCGACGTCGAGTACCTGCTGGAGTTCCTTCACGCCCTTGAGGCTGAGACCCGCCTGGAAATCGACCGGCTGACCTATACCGCCCCAGGGCAACTCGAGCTATTTCCTGATCTCTCCGTTATCGGCGAAATCCCGCCAACCGGGAATTATGGACCCATACAGCACATCATAAGCTCCCCACGAAATGAGGCACGATGAACGACGATCTCTACCTCGAAGAACTGCAGCTGGAGGAGGACGCCCGAGGGCTGACCATCCAGAGGTTCCATAAGGAACACCTTAAGGGGACCTTAGAGGAAACCTTTAGTGAGACCTTTCTCGGTTCTCACATCATCAGGAACTATCTCATGCCGTTCACTAGCGGTATCACGAGGTTCCTTGACGACGCCAACAGTGGCCGAGCCGGTAAGAAGACCACAGCCTACAAGCTGATCGGTGAGATCGACCCTGCGCTCTGCGCCTTCCTGGCGCTCAAGGCCATCTTCAACAAGATCGGCGTCTACCACGAGGGCAAGCCCTGCGGTCTCACGTCCCTGGCGATCTACGCCGGGGGCCTGATCCATGACGAGCTTCGCCTCCGCGAGTTCGACGAGGAACACCACAAGTGGTCGCAGCGCATCCACGACGACTTCAACAAGCGCGAACTGCCCCGCCACAAGCGGGAGGAGTACATGCAGAAGGTCTTCTCCAAGGCAAACCTTGAGTGGGCCATCTGGACGAAGTCCGACATGCTCCTCGTCGGTCTGGCGCTGCTGAATGTCTTCAAGGAAGTGACCGGCGACATTGAGGTCGAGACCACCGGCAGCGGGAAGGCCAAGCGCGACGTCGTCAAGGCGTCCCCAGGGCTCCTCCTGACCGTCGAGAAGAACTCGGGCCTCTGCGAGGCGCTGTTTACGACCTACTACCCCACGGTGATCCCGCCGAAGGACTGGTCGGTCGACACGCTCAACGTCGGTGGCTACCACACGCACCACGTCAGCCCGTACCCGTTGGTCAAGGGCTCGAAGAAGGCCTACCGCGAAATCCTCAAGGAACTCGTGGCGACCAATGTCCTCGACCGCGTCCTGGGGGCCGTCAACGCCCTCCAGCGCACCCGCTGGCAGGTGAACGTCCGCGTCCTCGACGCCATCGAGCATGTCTACAACCGGAACATCCCCTGCGGCGGTCTGCCCAGGGCGAACAATCGTAAGCCCGACCCGGCCCCGAGGAACCTCGAAGGCCTGGAGGCTGATCACCCCGCCGTCAAAGAGTACCGTGCGTATTGCTTTGGCATCCACGAACACAACCGCCGAGTGGTCGGTAAGCGCGTCATGGCGGCAAGGTCGTTCCAGATCGCCAGGAAGATGTCGAAGTACGACACGATCTACTTCCCCCACGATCTCGACAGCCGGGGCCGCGCCTATCCGAAGCCATCCGGCCTGAACCCACAAGGACCCGACTATGTCAAAGGGCTGCTTCAGTTTGCGACCGGGAAGCCTCTCGGACGAGATGGTCTCAAATGGTTGGCAATCCACGGCGCTAACTGTTTCGGGAAAGACAAGCTACTTATGCACGAACGGGCTGACTGGGGAAAAGATAATCTTGACCTCGCCCGACGTGTGGCCGCTGACCCAAGGCACAATCTTGAATGGACAAAAAGCGATAACCCTTGCCAGTTTCTAGCATGGTGCTTCGACTGGGCTGAGGCTCACGCAGGGCCGTTCCCTGAGCAGCATGTCAGCAAGCTCCACGTCGACCTCGACGCCACCTGCTCGGGCCTGCAGCACTTCTCTGCAATGCTCCGGGACAAGGTGGGCGGCTTCCACGTCAACATGACCCCGAACCAGCAACGCCAGGACGTCTATGGCGCTGTCGCCAAGGTGACTGAACGCCTCATGCGTGAGGACTTCAGCAGCAACGAGGGCGTCGAGATCAAGGACAAGGAAGGCAAGGTGGTCTCCTCGATCCCCTTCGCGAACCTATCCCGCGCCTGGGTGAACTTCGGCATCGACCGCAGCATCACCAAGCGCCCGGTCATGGTGAAGCCCTACTCAGGGACCCGAACGTCCTGCGGCCAGTATGTGGTCGAGGCGGTCGACGAGAAGATCGGGGAGGGCGCAGCCATGCCGTTCCCCAAGGAAGACCTCTGGACCTTCAAGATGTACGGAGCCGACAAGGTGTGGAAGGCGATCCCCGAGGTCGTCATCGCAGCTGACGGTGCCATGAAGTGGCTGATGACCATGTCGCGGTTGGTTGGGAAGTCCCAGCCGGTCGAGAAGCGGATCGCGTGGAAGACCCCGCTCGGTTTCCCGGTCCATCAGTACAAGTTCGACACCACGTCTCGGAGGGTGAAGACCTTCTTCGACGGCAAGATCATCAAGCCCCGCCTGAGCGAGGACCTTGACACCCTTGACCCTCGGCAGATGGCCAGCAGCGTACCGCCGTCCTTCGTCCACTCTCTCGACGGTTGCCACCTCCAGGCGACCGTAAGCAAGGCTGCAGAGCAAGGCATCACAGACTTCGCCGCTGTCCACGACAGCTTCGGGGTTCACGCATGTGACGTCGAGCGTTTCAGCCTGATCATCAGGGAGGCATTCGTGGAAATGTACGAGACCCACGACGTGCTTTCCGAGTTCTACGAGACGGCTGAGCAGCTGATCTCCGACGAACTCAAGGAGGACATCCCTCCTATACCACCGATGGGCTCCCTTGATCTCAAGGGCATCCTGTCAAATCCATTCTTTTTCTCTTAATCTCTCGGATAACGGAAAGGCTTCGATAATGAAGATCACCCCACGCATGGAAACCATCCGCGCCAACTCGAACTACATCACGGGTTCGGTCCACTACAACCGCCGCGCCTTCGACAAGCACTTCGAGGTGGTCGCCCGGTTGACCGATCGCACCATGGATGACCTTGGCGTCAACATCGGCGGCGAGGTTGTCCTCGACGTCCAGAGCAACCGCCAGGACGCCCTGGCCGCTGTGCGCTTCTTCCGCCACCAGCAGGAGGCCTAATGAACCGCGCCATCCGCTGCCGCGCCTGCGGCGAACGCTTCTACGTCTCGGTCGGTGAAGAAACCGACGCCTGCCAGAACTGCGCAGGGACGCACGACCCGACAGCCCAGCTGATCGCTGACGCCCAGGGCATCGAGAAGGCCACGGCCCGACCGAAGGGCAAGCCGCAGTCGATCAATCCCCGCAACCCAGGTACCCACAAGGACCCCGCTTAATGTTGAACGCCTCCAACTTTTCTCGCAATCTCTCGGTTAACGGAGCCACTCAGTTGGCGGAATTAAAGCCCGAGGGAAACCGGAAAGCACGTCGCCACGCCATGGCTATCGCCCGGCAGGCACGGACCAGTGGCCCCCTCGACGCCTTCAATGAGCGTCAGGCCAACCGCACTCTCCACCCGACGAAGGGCTGGAGGAAGATCAACGCCAAGCGAACCGTCGCCAGCACCATCGTCTCGATGGCCGCTCAGGGCTTCCTCGGTTCCAACCTCGACATGAAGGAGGCCTTTGCCAATGCCTAAGCTGATCGGACAGGACCTCTGGTTCTCAAACATCGAGATCGACGACTACCTCGCCAACCCCAACAACGCCATCGCCCATGTGGACGACCAAGCCGACGTGCTGGCCACCCTGGGTGAGGAGTTGCGCACCGACCTCGTCGGCGCACAGGGGACCCGCGAGGCTCTCTACGACGACGTTCTGGAGGGTGAATACCCCGAGGAACTCTACAGCGAAACCATGGACCTTTGCGACATTGTCGAGGCCGTGGAAAAAGGACACATCATCTATGGCTGATGCCAAGAAAATCACCTTCCCGAAGGCCCCTCTCGTTTACCCGGCGCTCCAGCGTCCCGACACCAAGTTCGACGCCCTCGGCGCGTACAAGGCTGACATCCGGCTCTCGCTGGAGGAGGCCAAGCCGTTCATCGACCGCATCCAGGCGGTGGTAAAGGCGTGGTCGGGTAAGCCCGCCAAGCCCGGCACGAAGAACGCCTTCTACAAGAAGGAAACCGACGACGAGGGCAACGAGACCGGTTTCGTCATCTTCTCGATCCGCGTGAAGAACCGCGTGGGCAAGAAGGACGGCAAGACCTGGGATCGCCGCCCGCTGCTTATCGACGCCAAGAAGACCCCGGTCGACGTCAACCCCTGGGGTGGCACCATCGCCCGTGTCCAGGCCGAGATGTTCGAGTGGGAGTTCGGCGGCGTCAAGGCTGTCTCGCTGCAGCCGGTGGTCGTCCAGATCATCGAGTTGAAGACTGGCCAGGGCCAGGAGCCTCAGCTGGACGACTTCGACGAGGAAGACGGCTTCGCAAGCCACAACACCGACACGTCGGACTTCAACGACGAGAGCGACGGCTCGGCATCCGGTTCCTCCGACGACGAGGCCGGTGACTACTGATCTCAATCGGTACCGTTCCGGTTTAGAACGAGAAGTGGCTCGCCAGTTGAAGCTGGCGGGTCGCTCTTTCGAGTTTGAGACGGTCAAGATCGACTACCTCAAACCCGCGAAAAAGGCGAAGTACAATCCCGACTTCGTCATCAGGAAACGCGACGGCTCCCCGATGTACATCGAGAGCAAGGGTCGGTTCCTCACCGCAGATCGACAGAAACATCTCCTGATCCGCGCACAGTTTCCCGACATCGACATTCGGTTCGTCTTTCAGAGAGCGTCTGAAAAGATCGGGAAGGGCTCTGCCACGACCTACGCCAAGTGGGCCGAGGACAAGGGCTACAAGTGGGCCGACAAGGGGAAAATCCCTAAGGAATGGCTCGAAGAATGAGTGAGGAAAAAGAACGCCCGACGCTGCTCAAGCTGATGGACAAGTACGTCCCGACCGTCACCCGCGACGAGTACACGCGGATGGCGTTCCAGTACGAGAAGCAGCTGTACGACCTCCTGTGGCAGCACCATCAGCTGCACATGCAATACGAGGGGCTCCTCAAGCACCTGGACGAACTGCAGACCGAGTACGCCAAGCACGATGGTCAAGGTGTCGTATGGGCGCGTTACGAGTGACCACGAGATCAACCCGTTCCAGATGGTTCATCACTTCCGCCTCCGCTGGTCACCTGACCCCCGGCAGGCCGTGATCGCCATGCCTGACCAACCTTACGACCGAGATGAGTTCCCAAGGCTCTTTGAAGCCACCATGCGGGAGTTCGAGCGGGGGTTCGTCCAGAGCGTGACCCAGCAAATCAGGGCTGAATACGGCAAGCTCTACTCGCTTTCCCAACGCTAAAAACTCAACCGAATACCACGGTTAACGGAGACAATTCATGTTCAATTCAGTCGCTCGCATCACCAAGGCGCTCAGCAAGATGGTCAGCAAGCTCGAAGCCCACGCGGCCAAGATGCACGAGAAGGGCGAACGCCTGCTCGCTGACATCGAGATCACCACCGCCAAGCATGAGCGCCAACTCGCCGCTGCCCTGGAGGCGCACGAGGCCCACCTGACGAAGCTCGCCACCAAGCGCCTCGACGCTTTCGTGGAGCGCGACAAGGCAACTGCCGTCGCCGCCAAGGTCACCGCCCTGGTCGGATGACGTTCAACGAGTTCACGAACGACAGCCTCCCCTCAGACCTCAAGGTCACCGCGAGGGGAGGCCGGATCACCATCCACCTTCGCACCGCGACTGTCGTCCTGACCCCTGACGGGGCTCGGGCGATGGCTGACGCAATCAATGAGGTCACCGATGCTTGTTTCCCGCGAACGCTGGATAGCCCAGCTGCAGCAATCCCAAAACGTGCCACCGAATGAGTGAGGCACTGCAGACACGACAGCCGTGCGACGACTGCGGCTCTAGCGATGCACTCGCCATCTACCACGACCACACCTTCTGCTTCTCCTGCCAGAAGACGACCAAGACAGACGGGATCGACGACGAACGCCCGGTGGCGCCCAAGGGTCCATCGGACCTCCTGAGGGGCTCCTATACCGGGCTCGGCAAACGCCAGCTGACTGAGGAGACCTGCCGGTTCTGGTCCTACATCATGGCCGACAAGAACGGCACCAAGGTCCAGGCCGCTCAGTACCTCCTCGATGACCGCACGGTGGTCGCGCAGAAGCTCCGGTTCCCCGACAAGAGTTTCCCATGGGTCGGCAACCGCAAGGCCTTCAAGGGGCTCTACGGCCAGTGGCTGTGGCGCAACGGTGGCAAGCAGATCGTGATCACCGAGGGTGAACTCGACGCGCTGTCGGTCTCCCAGGCTCAGAACAACAAGTGGCCGGTGGTCTCACTGGTCGACGGTTCAGGCAGCGCCGAGAAGGGCATCAAGGAAGCCCTCGACTGGCTCAGCACCTTCGAGAAGATCATCCTGTTCTTCGACAATGACGAGCCGGGCCGCGAGGCCGTCAACGCCGTCAAGTCCCTCCTGCCACCCGGCAAGTGCTGGATCACCTGGGCACCCGAGGGCTTCAAGGACGCATCCGACCTACTCCAGGCCGGGAAGTCCGCGAAGATCATCGACTGCATTTGGGGTGCCAAGCAGTACCGCCCCGAGGGCATCGTCAGCGGCCAGAGCGTTCTGGACCGCCTCAAGAACCGGCTCACGGTCCTGGCGCTGCCCTATCCCGCCGATTGGGAGCGCATGAACTGGCGCACGGGCGGCGGCATCCGGTTCGGTGAACTCGACGTTTGGACGTCAGGCACCGGCATGGGCAAGACGACGATCATCAAGGCCCTGCAACACCACTACTTCCACACGACCCCCTACAACCAAGCTCTGATCCACCTTGAGGAGCCGCTGGAGGACACCGGGGACGACCTGATCGCCTACCACGTCGGTAAGCGGTTCCAGATCGACAACCCCGAGTTCAAGGACACACCCGAGTACGCGGCGGCAGCGGAACACCTGTTCCTCGCCACGGACGAGAAGGGCAACGCACGGCTCCAGCTGTACGACGCCTTCGGTGCCCTTGAGGACGGAAGCCTCTACTCCGTCATCCGCTATCAGGCCATCGCGTGTGGCGTGAGGATTTTCTGGCTCGACCACCTCTCGATCCTTGTCAGCGACATGGACCAGGACGGCGACGAGCGGAAGAAGATCGACAGCATCATGCACAACCTCAAGCTCCTGACGGTCGAGTTGGACATCTACATCGGTCTGATCTCGCACCTCAGGAAACCCCCAGGGCAGGGCAAGTCGTTCGAGCAGGGCGCAGTGCCCAGCCTGGACGATCTACGCGGCTCGGGCGGCATCAAGCAGCTGTCCAACGGCGTGTTCGCCATCTCCCGAAACCAGCAGGACGAGAACCCCGCCGCTGCAAACACCTCGACCGTCACGGTGCTTAAGTGCCGCAAGACGGGCCGAACAGGCACCGCGGATTTCTTGCGGTTTGAGGATGACACCGGACGCGTCGTGATCGGCGTCGACCCGGCCACACTCGAACTCAACGACTTCGAGGACGAAACCCCGAAAGACTACTGATGGACCCCTTTGAGCAGGCCGAGAGGCTCGCTCTGGAAGCCACCGACGACCCCGCACTTATCCCCCAATACATCGCAGCAACGAAACACGCCCAGGCGCTCGAAGGAGCCCCTGGCTGGAAAGGACGTACCCGCATGACACAGGCAGAGAAAATCCTCGAACACATCCAGAAGAACGGCTCGATCACCCAGCGCGAGGCCTACCTCGACCACGGCATCCAGAGCTTCCACCGCCGTCTCACCGATCTCAAGGACGCGGGCTACCGCCTCCGTGGTGAGCTTCGGCGCAACAAGGTCACCGGCCAGGAATACACCCGCTACTTCCTGGTGGCCGCGTGAGCCCCGTCGCAAAGGCACTCTTGAGCGTCTTCGACGAGGCGCACGAACGCAAGGTCGTAAGGACCCTGATCAAGGCTTTCGAGATGCAGATGGCGGACAACGTCATCGAACTCATGAATGACCTTGGGGACGCGATACAGCATCGCGACGAAGCCCGAACTGAGCGTGACTTCTACAAGGCGCAGTTCGAGCAGGTTCAGGTGCGCCTCGAAGCCCTGCAGGGCCGCGTATGAGGCGGCTCGACCACACACTGGCGATGATCATGGCGTTTGCCGTAGTCATCCTCACGCTTCTCTTGACCGCCCAGGCGCGGTCGGAGAGCAACTCCCCCGAGATCATCTACACCAAGCAGCACACTGTCGGATACATCGTGAACAGCCCCGGTGGCTACGTCGATGACTTCCTGGCCGTGCGCGAGATACTGCGCAAGCAGAACCTGACCCTCAAGATCGTGGGCGAGTGCGACTCCGCTTGCACCCTGTTCACCGATCTCCCGAAGGCCTGCGTCTACCCGACGACCAAGCTAGGCTTCCACAGGCCCTTCTACCTGGAGGACGGGAAGAAGGTCTTCAACGACGTCTACGACGTTTGGTTCACCAAGCAGTACCCCAAGAAAATCCAAAGCTGGCTCGCCTCTCGCGGCGGTCTGCAGGCTGACCTTGTCTACCTCCAGGGCAAGCAGCTGCTCGACTTGATGCCCCTGTGCGCTGGGGTCCAACTCCCCAAATAACAGGATCCATTTTGGCGATTTACACCTTCGACATTGAGGGTGATGGCCTACTCGACACCATCACCAAGCTCCACTGCCTCTGGCTCAAAGACTTCATCACTGGCGAACGCTTCGACTTCGCTGACCAACCGGGCTACCGCCCCATTGCTGACGGCCTCCGAATGCTCATGGAGGCAGACTTAATAGTCGGTCACAACATCATCAAGTTTGACATCGCAGCCATCCAGAAGCTGTACCCCTGGTTCGTCATCGACGAGACCAAGGTCGTCGACACGGTCGTCGCCTCTCGCATGATCTGGACGAACCTCGTGGACGCCGACATGGCGAACATCAGGGCCAACCGGACAACCCTCACGGCATCCCTGGCTGGCTGGCACTCGCTCGAAGCGTGGGGCCACCGGCTGGGTCTGTGGAAGGGCGACTACTCCAAGAACAAGGCGGCAGAGGTAGCTGGGGAGAGGGGCCTCGACCCCAAGAAGGACGAGAAGGAAATCATGCGTCTCGTGTGGGCCGAGTGGTCCCCTGAGATGCACGAGTATTGCGGCCAGGACGTCGAGATCACCGAGGCCTTCTACCGCAAGGTCCTCTCGAAGAAGCCAAGCCAGCAGGCCATGGAAATCGAGATGGGCGTCTGCTTCATCATCGCTCAGATGGAACGCAACGGCTTCGGCTTCAACGTCGAGAATGCCGAGAAGCTCCTCCACCAGCTGCAGGTCCTCCGCGCCGAACTGGCCGAGAGCCTGCGGTCGATCTTCAAGCCCTGGTACGTCCGCGACGGCAAGCCGTGGACACCCAAGAAGGACAACGCGAAGTTCGGCTACATGGCGGGATGCTCGATCCAAAAGATCAAGCTGAACGTCTTCAACCCGAACAGCAACGACCAGATCGCTGACCGGTTCATCAAGCTCTACGGGTGGAAGCCCATCGAGCTTACCCCGTCAGGGAAGCCCAAGCTCGACGAAACGGTTCTGGAAGACCTCCCGTACCCCGAGGCCAAGGAACTCTACCGCTACAAGATGATCCAGAAACGGATCGGACAGATAGCGGAGGGCGATCAGGCCTGGCTGTCGGCGGTCAAGCCTGACGGCAACGTCTACACCACGACGAACACGGGTGGCACGGTCTCTGGCCGCGCCTCGCACTCGAACTTCAACGTCGGTCAGGTTCCCTCCTGCGACAAGGAGTTCGGACCTGAGTGCCGCGAGTGCTTCGGGCCGACCACGAAGTACCGCAGGTTGGGCTGGAAACAGCTTGGCTGCGACGTGTCCGGTCTGGAACTGCGGATGCTCGGCCACTTCATGTACCGCCACGACGACGGCGAGTACGCGAACGAGGTGGTCAACGGCGACGTCCACACCAAGAACCAGAAGGCCGCTGGGCTCTCGTCACGTTCCATCGCGAAGCGGTGGTTCTACGCGTTCCTATACGGCTCCGGTCTGGCTCTCCTCGGCCTCATCGCAGGTGGCGACGACAAGCTCGGGCGCAAGCTCAAGCGCAACGTCATGAAGGGCCTTCCGGCTCTCAAGGCGCTGATCGAAGGCATCAAGAAGAAGGTCGAGCAGACCAAGTCCCTCAGGGGCCTGGACGGTCGCATCCTGTTCTCCCGCTCACCGCACTCGGCGCTCAACCTGCTGCTCCAATCAGCCGGTGCCGTCATGTGCAAGCTCTGGATCATCGAGTTCGTGAAGCTCCTCAAGGAACACAACCTCTACCAGACGAAGGTCCGCATCATGGCCTGGGTCCACGACGAACTCCAGATGGAGATCGCTCCCGACCTGATCCGTGAGGACGGCACCTCAATCGTCGGGGAACTCTGCGTCAAGGCAATCGAGAAGGCTGGGCAGATGCTCAACCTGCGGGTGCCCCTGACGGGCGAATACAAGATTGGCGACAACTGGAAGGACTGCCACTGATGTCTGAGTTCTACGCTTACGACAAGTTCAACCGCCGACAGCTTCTGACGGCACCGACCGCCGCCAAGGCGATCACCGAGGTTGAAGAAAACTACTACCTGCGTCGGACCACGGTCTGCATCAAGCGGGTCTCTATCAAAACCATCTGGAGTGCTGATGAAGCTGCTGATTGACGGGGACATGATCGTCCACCGGTCGACCGTGGCCGTCGAGAAGGACACACGCTTTCTCGACCGCTACCACATCTTGTTTTCCGACTTCAACGACGCCTGGGGCGTCCTGCAGGGAACCCTTGAGGACCTGACGGACATCGCAGGCACCGACGACATCGAGTTCCACTTCTCGGACCCCGAGGTCAACTGGCGCAAGGAACTCGTCGAGCCAGACTACAAGTCGAACCGCAAGTCCTCCCGCAAGCCGCTGGCCTATTGGGCAGTGGTCGAGGAGATCGAGCGGCTCTACCCGTTCGTTCGCATCCCCACGCTGGAGGCCGACGACACGCTGGGCATCACGCAGTCACGCGCTGAGCCCGGCTCGACTTGCATCTGGTCGCTCGACAAGGACCTCAAGCAGGTGCCTGGGCTCCACCTCCGCGACGACGAGATCATCACGATCTCCCTGGAGGAAGCTGACGCCTTCCACATGTTCCAGACGCTGGCCGGTGATCCGGTTGACGGCTACTCGGGATGCCCTGGCGTTGGCAAAGAGACCGCGCTTAAGGCGCTTCAGGGCGGCACCAAGCTCTGGCCCGAAGAACACACTCTCAAGCGCGGCCCCCGCAAGGGCGAGATCGAGACCCGGTGGGTCGAGGTCCCCGCTGAGAACCCATGGAAGACCGTGCTGTCCCACTACCGGAGAGCCGGGCTCAAGCCTGCTGAGGCGCTGCGCCAAGCACGTCTCGCCAAAATCCTCCGCGCCGAGGATTACGAGAATGGAGTGATCAAACTTTGGGTACCATCCAACCCGCACTCGTGAACTGTCCGGTCTGTCTGACCGACACCCGCTTCCCCTGTGACAACCCACGAGTGGCCGAGGTCACACGCTGCGCCAAGAAGTCCCTGAGGGAAAAGGCTGACGTCCCACAGCGCCAGTCGTTCAACGAGGCTCCGAAGGCACCCGCCTTGGACACTCAGGTCGGCGGCAGTCACTACAAGGACATGCCGATCCAGCCGATGACCTACTCGATGGTCAATGGTCTCGACGCCTGTCAGCACACGATCATCAAGTATGTCTCGCGGTTCCGTGAGAAGGGCGGCATTGAAGACCTGGAAAAGGCCATTCACTGCACAGAACTTCTGATCGAGTTCGAGCGGGAAAAGCTGCAGAAATAAACTAAGGGGGCCTTCGGGTCCCCTTTTTGCATTAGGGACCCATACAGAGATACGAAAGAAGTTTTCGGATGAACCAAATCTTCCAATACGATCAAGACCCTCAAGTTTCCGAGGAACTCCTAAGATTCCTCCAGACCAAGTTCCCGCTCGCGGGCTTCAAGAACGTCAAAGGGATCGAACAACTCTATCGGTACCAGGGAGCGCAAGACGTCATCGACGTCCTCACTGCTGCCGCTCTACGACAATCCCAAGGATAGCCCATGTGCTTCGCTGACACGCCCGAGGTAGCCCCTCCGGCTGCGCCCCCGGAGATGCTGACCCAGTCGGCTCCCGACAAGAAGACGGCTGCAGAGCCCACCAAATCGAACACCCTGGCCATTGGCACCAAGAAGTACCGCAACGAGACCAACATTGGCACGGCGGGACTTGGCACCAAGAAGGCCCCTAGCGGCATCGCCGTCTAACCCCGAGTTTCCCATTGTCCAACATTGACCCCACCAACAACGGTGTGGTCGCGGATGAAGACAGCATTGCCTCGATGTACTCCCGTTTGGAGAGCGAAAGGCAGAACTTTCTCGACCGAGCCAGAGAGAACGCGAAGCTAACCATTCCGTCTCTCATGCCGCCCGAAGGCTACGCCCCAGGCCAGCGGCTCTCGACCCCATTCCAGTCCATCGGTTCCCACGGCGTCAACACGCTGACGGCGAAGCTGGTGATGACCATCCTGCCTGCGAACTCCCCGATGTTTCGGGTGTCGGTCACGGATCAGGTGGTCGAGGAACTGTCCGCTTCAACCATGTTGAGGTCGGGCGTCGAGAAGAAGCTCAATGAGATCGAGCGATCCGTCATGGACGAGATCGAGGGTCTAGGCATCCGCGCCGCACTGGTCGAAGCCATCAAGCAGCTAATCGTTGCTGGCAACGTTCTCCTATACCTGCCCCCCAAGGGCAACCTGCGTGTCTACAAGCTCGACCGCTACGTGGTCCAGCGCGACTACGAAGGCAATCTGCTTCGCACCATCATCAAAGAGACGGTGGCCAAAGAGGTCCTCCCCGAGGACGTCAGGGCACTCGTGTTCAAGCCTTCCGACAACCTCCCATCTGACGCCGCCAAGGTCGAGGAGAAAGAGGTCGACATCTACACGGTGTTCGAGCGCGAAGGCGACCGGATGCACACGTTCCAGACGATCAAGGGCGTCAAGCTCCCGAAGTCTCGTGGTTCGTGGAAGGCCGACAAGACGCCGATCATGCCGCTCCGCTGGAGCTACCTGCATGACGAGCCCTATGGCCGCGCCTACATCGACGAATACATCGGTGATCTGACCGGCGTCGAGAGCCTGTCCCGCTCCATCCGTGAGGGTGCAGCAGCTGCGGCGAAGATGAACCCCATGGTCAATCCTGTGGGCCTCACCCGCGCCCAGGACATCGCCAACGCCGAGAACCTTGAGGTTATCTCGGGTCGCGCCGACGACGTCTCGATGCTCCAGTTCGACAAGCAGGCTGACTTCCAAGTCGCTCAGTCTGTCCTGCAGGACCTGATCAGCCGTCTCACCCACGCCTTCATGATGAACTCGTCCGTCCAGCGTGACGCCGAGCGGGTCACCGCCGAAGAAATTCGGGCCATGGTGTCCGACATCGACACGGTGCTGGGTGGCGTCTACTCGCTGCTCGCCCAGGAACTCCAGCTGCCGCTGGTCATCCGCATCATGGACCGCATGGTCCGCGAGAAGAAGATACCGAACCTTGAGACCATCAAGGGCGCTGACGGCAAGCCCGTCGCCAAGCCCAAGATCGTCACCGGCATTGAAGCTCTCGGTCGCGGCCAGGACTTCAACAAGTACATGACGGCCATGACGCAGATCATCGTGCCGCTCAAGAACGAGTTGGGTCCCGAGATGAACCTGAGGGACTTCGCGGAACGAGCATTCGTCTCCCTGTCCATCGACATCGACGGTCTGTTCAAGACCCCCGAGCAGAAGGCTCAGCAGGCCCAGCAAATGCAGGGCGCTCAGCAGGGCCAGATGGCTCAGCAGATGATGGTCGACGCCGTCAAGGGTGCCACTCCGCACCTCGCTAAGGCCGCTGTCGAAGGCATCGCCAATCAAGACCAAGGACCAGAATAATGTCCACATTCGGTAAAGCGTTCAGCGCTGCACGGAAGGCCGGTAAATCGACCTTCAAGTTCGGCGGTAAGAGCTACACGACCAAGATGGCTGCGGCGACCCCTAAGAAGGGTCCCGTGCCAGGGCCTCGTCCCGACACCAAGACCAAGACCGCATCCGTCGACACCCGCGCCGCTCAGGCCGGGAAGACCGTGTGTGCCCTGGTGAAGCCCAAGGCTGCTCCGAAGACGCCCAGCGTCAAGGACTACCCGGCGAACGCCAGCACCCGCAAGTCGGTCAGCAACGACACCGCTCGGTACAACATGGCCAAGGCTGGCCCTCGGGATACCCCTGGGAAAGCCTTCGCTGGCGTCAAGCCGCTGAGCATTGGCGACCGCATCAAGGGCAGCATCCGCATCGGCCAGTCCGCTGTGGACCGTGGTGCCCGTAGGGACGCCGCAGCTGCAGCCAACAAGGACGCCAAGTCCGCTGTTCAGTCCATGCTCGACGGCATGGGCAAGAAGACCAAACGCAAGTAACCCACACGAACCCCCTGAGGATAAATGACCCAACAGACTGTCACGCTCAACACCGGCGACGAGGGCAACAAAGGCCCCTCCATTGAAGACCAGTACAAGGCCCTCGTTGAGGAAGGCGTAATAGCAGACGACGGGGACATCCCCGGCCAGGAAGCCAAGGCATCGACCGAAAAGGATGCCCCGGCGAAGGACTCGAACGAAGAACGTCCGTCTTGGCTACCCGCGAAGTTTAAGACCGTCGAGGCGTTCCTCAAGTCCCACGAGGAACTCGAGAAGAAGCTCGGCTCAGGCAAGAAGGAGGAGGCTCCCGTTGAGGAAGCAGAAACCCCGAAGCCCCAGGCGAGCGTCGAGGAACGCAAGGCCGCAGAAGATGCGACCAAAAAGGCAGGCCTCGATCTCAGCACCGTGTCCCAGGAGTACCTGGACAAGGGTGGTCTGACGGACGAGACCTATACCAAGCTCGACGCGGCTGGCTATCCGAAGGAGATGGTCGACATCTACATCGAAGGCCTGACCAACCGCCTCAACGTCACGTCCAACGCGGCCTACGATGTTACGGGTGGCCAGGAAGGCTACGGCGAGATGATCGACTGGGCCATTGCCAACCTCACCGAGGACGAGCAGGGCGCATTCGACCGTGCGGTCAACTCCAACAACAAGGCGACGGTCCTCATGGCCGTCAAGGGTCTCAAGGCCACCATGGACGCTGCGGTGAAAGCCAACGCTTCCGAGGAACCGGCTGAGCAGATCAGCAAGGGCGGTAAGACGCCGACGACCACGTATGAGTCCCTGGACGACTACATGGCTGACCTGAACGACCCTCGCTACGACACGAGCGAGACCTTCCGCCGCAAGGTGATGGAGAAGCTCGACCGTTCCAGCATCATGTAAGGCTCACCATGGCGAGAGACTACGACAAAGAGTACGCGGCCTCTCGCCGCCCTGATCGCCGCAAGGACAACATCGAGCGCAAACGCGCCCGTAGGTTGATGATCAAGGAGAAGGGAGCCGCAGCCCTCAAGGGCAAAGAGGTGGATCACATCAAGATGCTCGCCACTGGCGGCTCGAACGCCAGGAGCAACCTGACGATCCTCTCGCGGAAGGCTAACCGCTCCAAGCAGCCAAAACGTAAGTAACGGATAGAACCTCCCCCGCCTCTGTAGGGCCATGGTCACCCAGCGTCTCAAGCGCACCGGGGAGGTCTTCCGGTTTCCCAAGTAGTCATAAGGCATGTCCCCGCTCCTCTTTAGGAGGGCGACCCCCCTTAGATTTCGGCATACGAACTTTGCAAAGTAGTTCCGGACCGCTTCGGCGATAATCCCAAATGAAATCCAGAGTTTCCAAGCGAAATCACCTGTCGAGCCCCGGCTCGCTTTTGACTTCTTACGGAAACATTCTCAAATGGCACAGTCCACTTCTGTTAACGCTGGCATCGTTGCTGGCCCCTCGCATAGCGACAACCTCTACCTCAAGGTCTTCTCGGGTGAAACCATGAAGGTCTTCAACACCCGCACCGTCATGAAGGGCCGTCACCGCGAGCGCACGATCTCCAGCGGCAAGTCCGCTCAGTTCGCCGCCATCGGTCGCGCCGCTGCCGAGTACCACACGCCCGGCAACGTGATCCTGGGCCAGGACATCAACCACGGTGAAAAGGTCATCAGCATCGACGACATGCTGATCTCCTCGACGTTCGTCTCGAACTTCGAAGAAGCCATGAACCACTACGAAACCCGCTCGGAATACGCGTTCCAGATGGGTGAGTCGCTGGCTCAGGCCTACGACCAGCACCTGTTCGCGATTGCCCTCAAGGCCGCGAAGGCTGGTACCGCTGGTGCCGTCGCTGAGATGGGCGTGGCGACCGAAGACAAGATTGGCGCGGCTCCGTCGCTGACCAACGTCGTCGACTCGATCTACGCGGCTGCGACCTACTTCGACGCCACCAACATCCCGGCCAACGAGCGCACCGTCTTCGTGACGCCGTCGCTGTACTGGGACCTGATCCAGGATGGCTCGTTCATCAACCGCGACTTCGGTAACGGTGGTGCGAACCAGAACTCGGGTGGCCAGCTGAAGGTTGCGACCTTTGACGTGGTCCCGACGAACAACCTCGCGAAGAACTTCGGCGTCAACACGCTGGTGGGCAAGCGCGCTGGTGCGGACGTCACCGACTACACCGTCGACGGCACGAAGGCTCTGGCCCTCGTCATGCAGAAGCAGGCCCTCGGCACTGTCAAGCTGATGAACCTCTCCACGGAGAAGGAATACCAGACGAGCCGTCAGGGCACCCTGATGGTCTCGCGTATGGCAGTCGGCCACGGCGTTCTGCGCCCCGAGTGCCTGCGTCTGATCTCGGCGCTCGCCTAATCACTACCGACCCTCGGGTCATCAAGGGAGTCTCCTTCGGGGGGGCTCCCTTTTTTCGTTTCAAAGGATTCCCACATGGTGGCCATCACCCCCAAGACAGAGCTTAGCGCTGTCAACCTCATTCTCCGCAATGCGGGTGAGACCCCAGTGAACTCGCTTTCAGGCGAGCTACCTCTGGAGGCTTCTCAGGCTCGCGAGACCCTGATCGAGGTATCCGAAGACGTCCAGTCCAAAGGCTGGTTCTTCAACACTGAGGTCTTCAAACTTTCCCCCGACAACAACGGAAACATCCTGCTGCCGCCGAACGCCCTGAGCGTTAGGTCCACTGGCGCATCCCGTTCGATCCCGGTCACCACGCGTGGCCGCAAGCTCTACAACATGACGCCCCTGGCATCCGGTGACACCTTCACTGGCGCTATGACCCTCGCCATCGTCTTCGGACTGGACTTCGAGGAACTGCCGTCCGTCGCCCGTCGCTACATCGCCCTCAGGGCCGCTCGGGTCTTTCAGGTCCGTGAGACCGGCGACGAGATGAACGCCCAGGAGGACAACCAAGACGAACAGAAGGCCATGGCCGAACTCCACGCCGAGCAATTGGCAGCGGAGCCGGTGAGCCTGCGCCAGTCCTGGGCAGTCCAAGACGTCGTGTCTCGCATCCCAAGCGGCACGGTTCTCTAAATGTCATTCGTTTCCAGCGCGATCCCCAACCTGATTGGGGGCGTATCCCAACAGCCCCCGGAAATCCGGGCTCTCAACTGCTCGACCGCGCTGACCAACACATGGTCTGATGTGGTCACCGGACTCTCGACGAGGCCCCCGGCGATGTTCCTGGGCAACATTGGTGCGGCTCCTGTACCGGGCTCCACCGTGGCCACCCACGTCATCAACAAGCCGACCGGCGACTACCACGTTGCGATCTACGACGGGTCCGTCAAGGTCGTGAAGACCACCGCCACGGGCACCGTCACGCAGACCGTGATCGTCGAGGGTGGGGCCAACGCCTACCTCGCAGGGGTCACCGACGCTGCCGCCAATTTCGGCTTCGTCACCGTGGCCGACACGACGTTCATCTACAACCGCTCGAAGACCGTCACGAAGACCGTGGGGGCCGAGAGTGGCCTCTCAGGGCGCGTCGACAGTGGCACCGCCCGGTTGAACCCGAACCGCTACGGCACCGCATGGGTGAAGCAGCGTGGTGCTGGCTGGAACAACTACTCGGTCTATTACAACGGGGTCCTCAAGGGGAACCGCAAGACCGACGCCAACACCGCATCGGAAATCGCTGATGCGATCTCGACGAACCTGACGACCAACGGGGTAACCAACAACATCGTCGCTGGCTCGATCATCTCGGTCACGCTCGCCGTCGAAGGCGACTTCATCACCACGAAGGACGACTACGGCGATCAGGCCATGACCGGCTACAACGACTACATCGACGAGTTCACCGATCTCCCGAACATCGACAAGGAGGGCCGACTGGTCCTCGTCAAGGGAGCCATGGAAGACGAGGGTGACGACTACTGGGTCTGGTACCGCAAGGGCCGCTGGGAGGAAACCTACGGGTGGAACCTCTACGAGAAGCCCGACGACACGACCATGCCGGTGATCCTCAAGGACAACAAGGACGGCACGTTCACGCTCAAGTACAACACGTACCTTGGCCGTGAGGTTGGTGACGCGGACAGCAACCCGACGCCGAGCTTCGTAGGCAGCACCATCCGCAGCATGTTCCTCTACAAGGGCCGCATGTGCGTCCTGTCCGACGAGAACTTCATCGCGTCACGCATCAGCAACTTCGAGAACTTCTACCGGCAGACCTGTACGCAGCTGCTCGACGAGGACCCGATTGACATCGCAGCGGCCAACAGCCGTGGCGCTTCCGCGAACTTCGCCAAGGAGTTTGCCGAGGGTCTGCTGATCTTCACCGCGTTCGACCAGTTCCGCATCTCCGCTGACAACGAGGGGCTCTTGTCCCCGAACACCGTCACGATCAAGAAGGTCAACTCCTACAACAACTCCCAGGATGTCGAGCCGAGCTTCATTGGCCCCAACGTCGCCTTCGTGGACGACTACGGGACCCAAGGGTTCGCTTCGATGCGGGAGTACCAGGTGGACAAGACGTTTGGCACCGAGGTTGCCCTGCCGATCACCGACGCCGTGCCCGAGTACGTCCCCACCGGGGTCTACAAGGTCATTGGCTCGTCGACCTACAACAACCTGATGGTGGTCTCCAAGACCGACCGGTCGAAGCTGTGGCTATACAACTACTACTTCAACAGCGACGGCAAGGTGCAATCGAGTTGGCAGGACTGGGCCTATACCGGCTCCGTCTACAGCATCGACTACAGCCGCGATAAGCTGGTGGTAGCGGTGGCCTACAACGGCTTCCTGAACCTCGTGCAGCACATCTTCGACGCTGGCGCGGACACCAAGCTCGACAAGCGCAGCATCCTGCTCGACATGGGCTGTGACGAGACCAAGGTTACCCGAACCCTCTCGGGGGCCGACACCCTTGTGACCCTCCCGTTCACACCAATTCCTGGGGACCTCTCCAAGTTCGCCCTGGTGGTCTCTCCGCAGAACATGGGTTCCGCTCCGAAGGCGCAGACCTACGTCCCGGCCTCCCTGGCTGGTGCCGTACTGACCTTCAAGAACGTGAACCTGACGAACAGCCAGTTCGTGGTCGGCTTCCGCTACGATTTCTCGTGGGCGCTGAGCCCGATCTATCTGCGCGACAAGAACATGGTGGCCATTCAGGACGGCAGGCTGCAGCTGCGGCGCATCTCGATCCTCTACAACTATTCCGGTCCCTTTACGACCAAGTTCACCCCCACCGCCCGACAGACCTACACCTCGACCTTCTCAGGTTTCCGTGTGGGTGCCTCAGGCGACAACATGGGCACTCTCAGCCTTGACAGCGGTGAGTTCCGCGTTGCCGTCAACGGGGCAGGGGAGCTTCTGAACCTCGTGATCACCGGAACGACGCCGTGGCGTGTCCGCTTCTCCACCCTGGAGTGGGACGGCTCGTACCGCGCCAAGAAACGCAGGACGTAACCCCAAATGAACTATGAGATACGGGGGGTCCGAGAGGGTGACCTCCCGTACCTCGCAGAAAACCTGAGGGCCGCTGATGTCCGTGAGCTTATGGCCACGTATGGACACACGCGGTTCCTCTCCGGTCTGCAAAGATCGGTTCACTTGTCGGAGGAGGCCCAGGTTGGGTGTCCTTCCGGCGAACCCCCGGCGATGCTGTGGGGTATCCGTCAATTCACGCCACGCGCAGCCCTGATTTGGGCATGTGGCACACCGGCAATCTTCAAGTTGCCCAAGGCGCTCACTGAGACCACCCGCTCGACCTTCAAAAGATGGTTCGAGGAGCGGCCCTCGGTCGAGTACCTCATGAATTTCACCCACGAGAGCAATACGGCCCACCACAGGTGGCTGAGATTGTGCGGCGCAGAGCTTCTGCCTCCGCTTCCGATGGGTCCTTTGGGCGAGAACTTCGTGCCCTTCACCATTCGGAGAACCAAATACAATGTGTGACCTCGGTCTCGTATTGGGCATCGGGTCTGGCATCGCCAGTGTCGCCGGTCAGGCCTCCGCTGCGTCCAAGAACCAAGCAATGGTGCAGCAGCAGACCAACCTGGAGTACGCCCAGCAGGAACGTGAGTTCGTTGTCGAGAACAACGCGGCTCTCAAGGACGGCTATCAGGCCCAACTGGAGGGCGACCGCGCCAAGTCCACGGCAGTCGCCTCAGGCGCTGGCATGAACGGCAACACGGCAGGCCTCAGGCTGGCCGAACAGTCCCGTCAGCAGGCCCTATCCATCGCTAACGCTCGCGACCGCGCCGACGCCGCCAAGGCCAACTACGTCATGGCAGGCAAGTCCTCGCAGATCGCCGCGCAGAACAAGATCAACACCCAGGCCGTGAACCCGATGACCGCCTTCATGGACATCGCGACATCCGGCATGAGAAACTATGGAGCCTTCCAGTAATGCCAGCTACACAGCAGAGTGCCGTTCCGACCTACAAGGAAACGGCGAACATCCAGACCAAGCAGGTCGACTGGAACACGTTCGATGACCGGTCGACGCCCGGCGCGGCCCTCGCCAGATTGCTCAACGCGGTGCCCCAGGCAGCGCAGAAGCAGGGGGAGATCGCCAACAAGCCGCAGTCCCAAGCTGAGCAGGAACAGCTGGCCTCCCTGGCCTCCATGGGGGCTGAGAAGGACCGCCTGAGGCTCGCCAAGGGCGACAGCGTGTTCGGCCTCCTGACCGGCAAGGAAGGCACCATGGACGCCTACGAGATCAATCGTGGACGCCGTGACGCCGATCTAGCCGCTGGCGCCCTCAGGGACGCCTATGCTCAATCCGGTCTGGCCGACAGCGACGATCCCAAGGCCTTCGCCAAGTTCGTTCAGGACCAGCAGAAGTCCATCTTCGGCAAGCTCCAGGGCTCCGACCAGTCCTACTACCACGGCTATGTCACCCGCATCGGTGGCGTGTTCGAGGAGATGACGAAGTCCCACGCCGGGAACCTCGACCAGTTCATCACCAGCAAGAACAAGATGGCCCTGCAGACCCGCATGGACTCCCGAGTGGCCGTCGAGATGGCGACCAACAAGGAGCGTGGCGCGTTCGGCGCGTTCATGGACAACATCTCGGGCGGCGAGGGCGCTGGCAACTACAACGCCTTCCACAACCACGCAGGCAACCAGCGGGTTCGCTTCACCGACATGACTGTTGGCGAGGTCCTCGACTGGCAGCGACGGGGTGACTGGAGGCACATGGGTGCCGGTAGCTCCGCAGTGGGCAAGTACCAGTTCATCGAAAGCACCCTGAGGGACACCGTGAGGGCCTCGGGTATGTCGCTGGACACCAAGTTCACCCCCGCCGTGCAGGATCAGCTGATCTTCAACCGGCTCGTCCAGACGCGTGGCATGAAGGACTATCTCGACGACAAGATTTCGGCCGAGCAGTTCCTCGACAGCGGTCTCGCGAAGGAGTTCGCCTCCCTCAAGAAGACCAACGGTCGCGGTGAGTACGACGGCGACGGCCTGAACAAGGGTGGCGTCTCGGCTCGTAAGACCCTGGCGGCTCTCATCGAGTTCAAGCAGGCCTACCTGCAGGACCCGGCGAAGGTCATCAAGGCCGACAGCAAGGGCGGCATCAGCCTCGGGACGATCAACGATGACGCGGACAATGACGAGAGTGCCGATGCCGAGTTTGGCGTGGACACTCCGACTGCCAGGTCTGCCCGTGCCGACAGCATCATCAGGCACCTTGAGGCGAACCCTCAGGAGGCCGAGCGCGACGACATCGAAGACTACATGGCAGCGAAGAAGCTCCCCCAGGCTGACCGTGAGCGCGTCCTGCAGACCCGTGACAAGCTCCGCAATGAGAGCCAGCAACGGGCCGACATGGACGAGCAGAAGGCCACTCAGGAGATCGTCGACTTGGCCGACAAGGCTGTTCGAGGCCGCGACACCGAGGCTCTCGCCACGCTGCGCACCAAGAACTACGACGTCTACCAGAAGCTCCTCGATCTACAGACCAAGCCGGTCGACACCGAGTCCCTCGATAACGATGGGTTCCTCAAGACGGCCAACTACGGAAATCCGCGGTTCGGTCAGGACGCCCTGAAAGCCTACGTCGGCGGTCAGATCGACCAGGAGACCTACGCCCAGGCGATGGACCAGTACACCGTCCAGGCCCAGGCCAAGCCCATCCTCTCAATGCCTGCAGTCAAGCCATCCATCGACAAGATGAAGCTGATGCTGCCGGGCGACGAGAACAAGACGATCTTCGACGCCCAGATGGCGGTTGCTATCGATGACCTGATGAAGGCCAACGACGGCAAGCGCCCCTCGCTTCAAGAAATACAAGCAGCCGCTCAGCAGGTTCAGCAGCACATCCTCGCCCTCCACGCACAGGAGGCGCAGGTGCGAACTGGCCGACCTGAGTACGCGAACATAGGAAATCAATAATGGATCAAACCTCCCCTTGGGTCCCTCAGGAAGATGGGACGCAACTCCCATCCGCCCAACTCGCCAAGGCCTACCGCGAGAACCCCGATCAGTTCCCCAACTTCATCGACGACGCAGTAGCTCTCAGCGGGAAGACCCAAGAGGAGGTGCAGGCCATTGTCGACAACCCCTACGCCGCAGGTAACACGTTCGGCGGCTCTGTCCTCGGTCCCATCGCCAAGATGGTCACCATGCCCGACATCCGTAAGGGTGCGGCAGAGGCCGGTGCGGTCGCGGCCAGCAAGCTCGGCTTCGACGGCGCTGCTCAGACCATGCAGGATTACTCCGACAGCGTGAACCCTGAGTTCTCGACTGAGAAGGAGTTCGGTGAAAACATCGCTGAGGTCGCCGGTCAGGCGGCTCCTGCAGCTGGTGGCGCTCTCGCTGCCGGTGGCGTGGTCCCTGCGGCCATCGTGGGCGCTGGCATCTCGACCCTGACGTTCTCCGACGAGGACAACATCCAGAACCTCGCCAACGACTACGTTGATGGTGCGGTGCCGGACTTCCTCGTGGTGAACCCTGAGGACACCCAGGAAGCCAAGACGGCCAAGAACTTCGCCACCAACCTGATTGTCGACCTCGCGACCGCTGGTCTCTCCCACGCCATCGGCGGGGTGTACCGGGCAGTCAAGGGTGTTCCTGACGGGTTCGTCGACATGAACTCGCTCAAGCAGATCGGTGACGCCAACGGTATCCCCCTGAGGGACACCCCAGCCTCTGCCGAGACTGCCCAGACCGTCGTGAAGGACGTGGCTCGCAAGGCCGCTGACGACATCCCGCCTCCGGTGGAGAGCGCAAGCCTTCGCAAGAAGGTCGCCAAGGACGCCATCATCGCGGACATCACGGAGAAGGACTTCGGCAAGCCGATCATCAAGACGGAAGCTGAGGCCGCTCCTATACCGCAGGACGTGGCGACTGATCTCCGTCAGCGTCTCCTGGGCCCCATCAAGGCCCTTGAGGAGCGCGTGGCGCAATACAACACCAAGACCGGTGTGCGCGAGATCGTGGGCGAGGAGCCCGGCCTGAAATACTCGGCTCACGCGGAGCAGGTGGCCTCGGCCATCCACCGCAAGGACACTGACGCGATCATCCGGCTCACCAAGGAGATCGACAAGCTGCCCGCAGCGGCGACCGTCGGTCACGAGTACAAGACCGCTGTCCTGCGCACGGCCCTGGAGGGCGTCGAAGACAACCTCGACGAGATCATCAGGCGCATCCGTGAGGACCCGTCCCTCAAGACCAAGGCAACCTGGAAGTCCCTGTCGGCTGACTACTACCAGTCCAAGAGCGTCCTGGCCGAGATGTACCGAGAGATCGGCACGTCATCGAGCTACGCCTTCCACCTCCGTCAGGGCCGCAGGTTCGACGACCGGACACTCCAGATGTTCGACGAGGCTGAGAAGGAAATGCAGGCCAAGGTCAAGGAAGGCCTGGGCGAGGGGTACCACCTGTTCTCCTCGAAGGCCGAGTTCATCGCGGCCAACGCCTACAAGCTGGAGGAGATGGGTTTCAGCACCCTCGACGTGCTGGACGATCTCTACAAGATGTTCGACGAGTTCGACGCCCAGCGTGCTGGCGTGATCGACAACCTCAACTCCAACCGGCTCGCCCGGCTGAGCAAGAGCGAACGTGAGGCCCTTGAGGGTTCCTTCCTCCGGTACCTGAACGACATGCGGGCCAGCGCCATGCTGGGCCAAGTCTCGACGGCCTCCCTGGAAGCCCTGTCAAACACCATGAACAACGCTCTCCTGCCGATCTCGCAGCACCTCCTCCGAGGTGACGTGAAGCGAGCCTGGAGGGAGTACGCCGGGTACGCCGCTGCCACCGCTCGTGGCTTCAAGGCGATGAAGGATGTCTACGTGACCGGGCGATCCCTGGATCACACCCAGGACCTGTTCGACGGTGCCAACCATGGTGGCGGTAAGGCGATCAAGAAGGACTTCAAGACCCTCGCGGACGACAAGAAGTACGTCCAGTACATGTTCTACCGCATGTGGGACTTCGCGGCGACCCTGGCTCACGCAGCCTCGGAAGGCTCGAAGGTCTGGAGGGCAGCTGGTGTTGCCTACGCGGACGGCTACGATCTCGCCCTCAAGAGCGGCGCGACCCGGCCCAACGCCAAGAAGCTGGCTCGAGACTATGCGGCCAGCATGTTCGACGAGAAGGGTGCGATCTCCAACGCGGCCCTCAAGATCGACGTGGCCTCAACAAGCTGGCAGTCAGCCTTCGACACCCGGTACGGCCTCGGCAAGCTCGCACAGTTCGCGGACAACCTCAGGAACCATCCGAACCCCATCGTCAACGCCTTCGCCCAGGGCTCAATCCCGTTCTGGCGCACCCTGGTGAACATCTCGTCCAACTCGATGCAGACGGTCCAGCCGATCCCGGCCTCGGTCCTGACGCTCCTGGGCAAGACCCGCTGGGGCGCAAAGCTCGTCGGTGGGATGATCAAGGACGAAACCGGCAAGCTGGTGCAGGCTCCTGGCCTCGTGAAGTTCATGTCGGACTTCTCGGGGATCAATGGTCTCGCGGCCAAGCAACGAGCGATCGGTCGGCAGCGCCTCGGGTACCTCACGTTGGGTGCCGGATGGGCTCTCATGGAAAGCGGTCAGATCGACATCACCGGCCCGGCTGGCTACAAAGGCTGGGACGCCAAGATGGCTCAGATGCAGGAGTACCCTGCGTCCTCGATCATCGTTGGTGGCCATGCCGTCGACCTGACACGGCTGCTCCCCTACAGCGCACCCCTGATGCTCCTCGGAGTTCTCAAGGACATGCAGCGGGAGAACGCCCTGCAGATGAAGAACGGCAACTACGTCACCGACAACGACAGCGCCTTCTCCTACGCCACCACCTACGGCTCAGCCCTTGGGTACCTCTCGCTCAACCTCATGTCCGATGCGTCGGGCCTGCGGGGCATTGGGGACCTGTGGGACACCCTGGCCAAGGTTGCGAAGGAAGGGGACCCTCGGGCTCTCCTCACGTTCGCTGAGAACTACGTCAAGGCGTTCACGCCCGGCGCGGTGCGTATGGCTGGCAAGAACCAGGGTGCCGTAACTGGCGACTGGACCCAGGACAGCGCTGAGGGCTTCCTCAACGAGGTACTGGCGTCGGCTGGCTTCCACACCGGCTACACCCGCCTGGACTTCCTGGGGAAACCTGTGGAGGACCCGCTGCGCGGTATGGACCCGCTCAACAGCAAGCCGGTGAAGACGGATGATCCGCTTCGGGCCGAGTACGTTCGCTTGAACAAGCTCGGGGACCTCGGGCTCAGCCTGGATCGACCGGATGGTGTCTTCGACGCCGCCTACTGGAAAGGCCTCGGTGTGCAGCCGAGCAAGCTGGACTGGCTCACGCGTAGTGAAGCTCCGTCCCTGACGAAGATGAAAACGGTCGACGGTGGAAACGCCTGGGACCGCTATCGTGACCTCGTCTACAAGGGCAGGGCCGACAAGGACCTCCTCAAGTCCACCGCCTCGGTTGGCGACCGCATCGACATCGGTAAGGTCCTGATCAAGAAGGGTGAGAACTTTGAGGACACCCTCCGTCGCACCATCGAGAGCCAGGGCTACAAGAGCCTAACGCCTGACGCCCAGGTGAAGGTGTTCAAGACGATCTTCGGTGCCTTCACCAAGAACGCCAAGGACTACCTCAAGCACAACCTCGTGGTCGACCCGACCATCTTCACGGACGACCGCTACGGCGTTCGCCTGCCTTCTCCAGATACCCTCGACGTGACCGAAAAGGTCGCCAAGGGCATCGGCGCTCAGGTCCAACGGACCAGGGGCTCCACGCTGGATGACATCTTCGCAATCAAATAGGGCTACATGGCCAACAGCTACGTGTTCTACCCCAGCGCTACGGGGTCGACGACGGACTATTCGGTTCCCTTCGAGTATCTGTCTCAAACGTTCGTGAAGGCTACAGTGAACGGGGCTTCGGTCCCGTTTACGTTCCTCTCGACTTACATGATCCGGTTCACCACGGCCCCCGTGGGTGCCCTCAAGATTTATCGCCAGACCTCCAAGGCTCCGGTCAACACCTACATCAACGGCTCGATCCTCGTCGACAGCCAGCTGAATGGCTCGTTCCTGCAGTCCCTCCACGTCTCGGAGGAGGTTGCCGACAACGCCATGCAGGTGGCCACTGACGGTTCCTGGGATGCGACCAACCTCAAGCTCAAGAACCTCGCGGCCCCGACCGTGGGCACCGACGCTACCAACAAAACCTACGTCGACACGCGCTTCGACGCCGACAAGGTACAAGTGGATGCCAGCAAGACCGCTGCGGCCAACTCCGCTGCTGCTGCGCTCGCCAGCCAGAACGCTGCGGCCACCTCTGCCACGAATGCAGCCACTTCGAAAACCGGAGCGGACACTGCGAAGGCTGGGGCTGACACGGCGAAGGCTGGTGCGGACACCTCGGCCACCAACGCGGCCACCTCAGCGACCCTCGCGGGTGACTGGGCCTCGAAGGCGCAAGACGTGCCGGTCACCACCGGGAAGTTCTCGGCTCTCCATTGGGCGGCAAAGGCTGCTGCTTCCGCTGCGACAGTCCTCAACGGGCTCGCCGGGTGGATACACGGGGCGACCATCAAGGCAACTCCAGCCGACGCAGACGAGATTGCGATCTCTGACAGCGCAGGAGCCTGGGCGCTCGGTAAGGTGACCGTCGCTTCCATCAGGGCGGGGACGATCCCGGCTCGCCTGGGTACCGTCGCGCAGACCATCACCGACTGGAATAACGCCCTCGACAACGGCTGGTACATGGGCAGCAACGTTGCGAACGCCCCTGACACAAGCTGGTGGCTCGGTAACGTCGAAGCTCACGGCTCTAGCGGGTGGCGCACCCAAACCGTGCATTCGTTCACGGTGGATGGCGCAGCGGACACCAAGGTCTGGCGGCGGGCACAAGACAACGGCACCTGGGGTGCCTGGTACAAGCTCTCGCTTTCACAAGCAGAGCAGGACTCCCGGTTCCTTAGGCTTGCGGCTGACAACGCTCTGTCCGCTGGCGTCACGCAGACTGCCGTCAACGATGGCACCAAGTCGAGCGGCACGTACGCGGTCACGCCGGTTGGTGGCAACTACCGCAAGATCGTCAACGGCGGGGCCTTCACCCTGAGTGCCCCCACGGCGACCGGAAGCTACAACATCGTGATCGACATCACGAACAGCGCCACCGCTGGGGCCGTCACGTTCAGTGGGTTCTCCGCTGGTTTCCCCAAGGGCGACGTCCTGACGACGACCAACGGTGTCAAGTTCAAGCTGCACATCTCGAAGACCGATGTTGGCGTGACTGCGATTCTGGAGTGGGTGCCTTGATCATCCCTCCGTACATCCATCGTGATCCTGACCACTTCGTCACGGACTTTAGCGAGTACACGGTGGGGGCCTTTCCCGCCGACTGGACGCAAAGGTATGGGGTCAACGGAACGCAATTGGTGCAGGCGGTCGCTGGCAGTTTCAGCGGCAAGGCGCTGCGGATCACCAAGGCCAGCACCGTCAAGCAGTTCATGTCGTGGGACACTGTTCCCCTCGTCGCGGACGTGGAAATTCTGCTGCGCCAGCGCAACATCACCGCACCCAGCCTTGCGTTCCCACAAGCCTACATCGGTGCGCGGGCCTTCGGTGCTGCTGGGTCGGAAAGCCTCTACGGCATGGCGATGTTCCAGCACACAAGTTCGCCTACCCTGTACCGGGCGAACATGAACAAGTGGACTGCCGGTGTCTACACCGCCGATGTCATCCCGCCTTACAACGCCCCGGCCCCTAACTGGACCACGGGTGCATGGGTATGGCAGCGGTTCCGCCTGTTGGGCACGACGCTTTCCATAAAGACGTGGCTGGACGGTAACGCGGAGCCGGTCTCTTGGGGTGGCACCGTGGTGAACAGTTCCTTCACGGCGGCTGGGTGGACCGGAATTTACTCAGACAATGTGAACCCAAATACGGAGGTCGACTTCTTCTCCGTCGCTCTCAATGGAAAGACCGCATCGTCGGCAAAAAGGTAAAAATCAATGCTCGCTCTACTGAACGACAACGTCATCAAGACGGAGGTCGCAGAAGGCTCAGGCTTTGCCATCGGCTCCGACTGGGTAATGCCTGCGTATGAGGGGTGGTCCAATGAGGACTACCGGCTCGCCACCATCGTCACCCAAGAGGCCCCCGAGGGCTCCCGTGTCGGCTCCTGGTCACTCCAGCTGCTCGACGGGGTTCCCACGCGGGTCCCTGAAATCCTGCCCCCGCTGACCGAGGCGGAGATTCGTGCGGCCCTGGCCCCGATCACCCCGAGGCAGCTCAGGCTCACCCTCCTGACCATCGGCATCACCGAGGCCCAGGTCGACGCCGCGCTCGTGAATGACCCTGCCGGTCAGATCGAGTGGAAATACGCCACCTACTTCAAGCGGTCCCATCCGCTCGTCGAAGGCCTCGGCGCGATCTTCTCCATCACCCCGGTGCAGATCGACAGTCTGTGGGCCTACGCCCAGGACCTCTAAGTCCCTTACGCCATCCCGAGTTTCCCCTCGGGGTGGCCCTTCGCCCCATCCCAGGCAATCCTGTGACCCCCTCTATCTTCTTCGCAAGTGTCCGCTCGACTGTGTTCGGCGGCTCCCTCACGACTGACCAAGTCAACGGGATCAACCTCATCCTGGCCGAGGCCGACAAGCGTGGCGTGAACACTGAGTTCCTCGCCTACATCCTCGCCACTCCCGCCTGGGAGACGGCCAAGACCATGCAGCCCATCCACGAGCTGGGCAAGCGTTCCTATTTCGACAAGTACGAGCCCGGCACCAAGATCGGCGCTCGCCTTGGCAACACCAAGAAGGGCGACGGCTTCCTATACCGTGGCCGTGGCTACGTGCAGCTGACTGGCCGTGCCAACTACCTCAGAGCCGGAAAGCGCCTGGGCATCGACCTGATCGGTAACCCTGACCTCGCGCTGGACCCTGTGGTCGCCGTTCAGATCCTTTTTGTCGGGATGCTCGACGGCTGGTTCACCGGCAAGGGCCTCAGCGACTATCTCGACGGCATCGACGAGAGTGACGCCGAAGACCTCCGCGAGTTCACCAATGGTCGGCGCATCATCAACGGCACTGACAAGCAGGTCGAGATCGGCAAGATCGCCCTCAAGTTCGAAGCGGCCCTTAGGGCTTCTGGTCGGGCCGAGGGTGGGGCGCCAGCGCCTGCCGAGGTGACCAAGGTGTTGGCTGACGCCCGCATCGTCATCACGCCTCCTGCGCCGCGTGAGGCAACGCCAGAACCCATCACGACCCCCGCTGGTATCAACCAGACCGGAGGGGTCCTCAAGATCATCGTGAAGCTCATCGTCACGCTGCTCCGCATCGTCCTCAAGAAGTAATTCAATGTTCCTCAAAATCGTAAAGTGGTGCGCCTCCCTGTTCACGGGCGGTGCCCTCGGCAACATCCTCGACACCATCGAACACCACATGGATGACGAGACCAAGAAGGAGGAGATCAAGGCAGACGTCACCAAGACCTACGTGCAGGCCCAGGCCAACCTGATGGTCGGGCGCACTTGGTGGTTCCAGCTGTTCTTCGTGATCCCCCTCGGCATGTGGTGGGCCGCTGTCTGCTTCGACAGCATCTGGCACCTCGGCCTCAACGTCGCGAAGCTCCCTGAGCCGCTCGACGACTGGGCGGCTTACATCATCTCGGCCCTGTTCCTGGTCGACGGCACCAAGGCTGTCCTCGGGAGGTGGAAGCGGTGATCAATCAAGTCAACACAGTCGGCCTCGCCGTCTCGGGCGTCACGTCTCCTGTTTGGGTGACGTGGCTCGCCACGATCAACCCGGCACTCGCCGCCATCCTGACCATCCTCGGCATCGTCCTGACGGTCCTCAAGATCATCAGCTTCGTGAACGGAGGCAAGGAATGAGCGCAGCCGCGAAAGACGTCATGGACCTCCTCCATGCCGCCGTCGCAAAGGAACTGACTGACCGCGTCAAGAGCGGTGAGGCCTCCGCAGCTGACATCTCGAACGCCATCAAGTTCCTCAAGGACAATGGCATCGAAGCAGTGATGGGGAAGGGCGGGGCACTCGACAGCCTCGCCCGGCAGTTCCCGACGTTTAATGACGACGACCATGAGGGAGCGGTGAATTGAACCTAGCTCTCCGTCTCCCCATGCACCTGCTGTCGGCGGGTGGCGTGAATGGCCCTGTGCCACTCGCGTTCCCTGCAGCCAACGCGGTCCACGACTTGGATTTCGCTGGCTTCCAGTATTTCGGTGGCGCACAGCCCGAAACCAACTCCTCCTCCGTTGATGGTCGCTTCTTCCGTGGGTACGTCACTGGCGTCAGCCCGAGCTTCTACGAGGAGACGGACGGCTCCCTCCGCACCTTCACGACCACCTCAGCCTGCCGCAGAACGTCTCGCGGTCTGGCGATCAACCACGACCACACGAACATCGTGGTGGCCCCTCGGGACCTGACGAACGTCGCCTGGGTGAAAGGCTCGGGCGTGACGGCGGCGAAGAACCAGACGGGTCGAACCAAAGTCGCCAACTCGGCCTCCCTGCTGACCTTCACGGCTGACGGGACATGCCTCCAGGCGATCTCCTCGACCTCTGTGGCGCGGCGCATGTACGTCGACATCAAGCAGATCACGGGCACCGACCCGCTCGAACTGACGATGGACGGTACCACGTTCACGGCCAAGACGATCAACGCCCCTCGCTACAACGGCATTGGACGCTACTCCCTGCCAGCGCAGACCCTCGCAACCTACTCGGTGGGCTTCAGGGGCAAGGCTGGCAACTCGTACCTGATCGACTTCGCCAACGTCGACGAGAGTGAATACGAGCAGGACCCTGTATCGACCAACGCCAGAGCGTGGCGCGACCGCGCTGCGGCTTACGTCGTGGATGGCTCGCCCCTCGCGATCTTCGCCGATAACGAGACCACCCAGGTCTACTTCTTCGAGTATGCCCAGCGCCGCGACGGTGCCCTGATTGCCTCCGATGGGGACCTCCAGATCAGCAGCAACGCGGCTGGTGTGTATGCCCTCGGCCTCGGCCCAACGGTCAACAAGCCGGGGTTCTCGGACGAGCGCCTTCTTGTCCTCAACCGCGTCATGGCGTGGCGCAGCCCAACGGCCAGTGGCCTCTGCCTCAATGGTGGTCCTGTGGTCACCGGCCCAGGCTTCACGCCAGACGGCTCGCTAACCCACTGGGACCTCGGCACCAACGGCGCAGCGAACCTCCGCATCGACGGCAGGATCACGCGCTTCTTCACGTCGCGCACCATCCCCTCAGTCGCTCAGGCGCGGCTCTGGACCACACTCCCTTAAGGAAACCTCATGATCCTCGTTACCGCTACCCCGACCGCGTTCAAGCGCGGCTATTACGCCTACCATGCGTCGATGACATCTGGCTCGACCGCAGCGACCATCAGCATCAATGGCCTGACCGCTGTCGCCCTGGCGGAACTCGCGAAGTCCGCGAGCGCCTTCGGCTACATCGCACTGCCTGCCTGCACGATCACTGTGACCCTGACCGGGGACGCCAAGCTCGCTCTTGAGCCAGTCGGTCGCGACCACCGGTAAAATCCGCGGTGCCCTGGGGGCCTAAAGCTCCCAGGCGCTCGCCTCGCGCCCACCCCCGAGTTCCCCCTTGTCAACGCAAACCCTGCTGGCTTCGACTTCGATGTCGAGCCCTGATCCTCTACGCGAGGACCTCCGCAATTTCATCTGGCTGATCTGGCAGCACCTGAGGCTCCCGAGCCCCACGCCAACTCAGTACGACATCGCCCAGTTCCTCCAGCACGGCCCGAACAAGATTTGTATCGAGGCCTTCCGTGGCGTCGGCAAGTCCTTCCTGACTGCGGCGTTCGTCCTGTGGTGCCTCTACTGCAACCCCCAGCTTAAGATCATGGTGGTCTCGGCGTCCAAGAACCGCGCCGACAACTTCGTCATCTTCTGCCAGCAGCTGATCCAGACGGTCCCTGAGCTTGCCTTCCTCAAGCCCAAGGCCAACCAGCGCTCCTCCCGCGTCGAGTTCGACGTCGGCCCGGCTGAGCCCGACCAGACCCCAAGCGTGTTCGCGAAGGGCATCGACAGCCAGCTGACCGGTGGTCGCGCCGACATCATCGTCTCGGACGACGTCGAGGTCATGAACAACTCCATGACCGTCGCGGCTCGCGATCTGCTCATCGAGAAGACCCGCGAATACTCGGCTATCTTGAAGCCCCTGGCTCACGCTCGCGTCATCTACCTCGGCACCCCGCAGACCGAGGACTCGATCTACAACAAGCTGCCTGAGACCTTCACGAAGCGCATCTGGCCTTCGCAGGTTCCCACGATCGACGAGATCGCCGGGTACGGCTTAGACTTGGCACCCCGCATCCTGCGCATGTTCCACAACAAGCAGTACGGAATGCCCACGGACCCTGAGCGGTTCGACATGGACGAACTGATCTCCCGCCGCGCCGAGTACGGGGCCGCTGGCTACCAGCTACAGTTCATGCTGAACACCAAGCTCTCCGACGAGGAGCGCTACCCGCTCAAGCTCAAGGACCTGATCATCATGCCGGTGCCCCCGCAGAAGGCACCAGTGGACGTCTTCTGGCTCCCCAATCCCGACAGGGAACTCAAGGACCTCCCGAACCACGGCATGGCTGGCGACCGCCTGTATGCCCCAGGAGGGCACTCCAACGAGTTCCTCGACTACCAGCACCGCGTCATGTCGATCGATCCCTCGGGTCGCGGCAAGGACGAGACGGGCTACGCTGTGGGCCTGCACCTCGCAGGCAACACCTGGGTCCCTGAGGCCGGTGGTCTCCAGGGTGGCTACGACGAGGACACGCTCCTCGCCCTGGTCGGCATCGCCAAGAGGCACCGCATCCAGACCATCGTCATCGAGAGCAACTTCGGTGACGGCATGTTCGCCAAGCTCCTAGAGCCCGTCCTGCTCCGCAAGGGAGTGACGGCTGAGATCGTGGAGGTCCGCTCGACCACCATGAAGGAGCAGCGCATCCTCGACATCCTGGAGCCGGTCATCGGTTCCCATAGGCTGATCGTCGACCCCGACGTGTTCGAGAAGGACGATGCCTCGATCCAGAAGTACGAGAGCCTGATACGCAGCCACAAGTCAGTGTTCCACCAGATGACACACATCTGCCGGGAGAAGGACGCGCTGCGCTTCGACGACCGCGTGGACGCCCTGGCCATGCTGATCGGACACTTCGTCGAGATGATGAACCAGGATGCTGGGAAGATCGTCGCGAGGGAGCATCAGGAATGGATGGAGGCTCAGATCGCCAAGCTCCACCACAGCCCCCTCAACCAGCACTTCGGTGGACAGAGGATGTCCTACGCTGGGAAGAGAATCGTCTAGCCGTTCTCACTCTGTTCTGCTAGCATTAGTTATGCCTACACAGACGATCTAACAGTTCATAGGCGGCGGTGACACCATGACGATCTGGTGTCACCGCAAGGGCTGCGGACACGGTCACGACATCAACTACGTCAAGCTCAGGGATAAGCTTGGGCCAGACCACGGAGCCCTTCACGACGACATCATCCACCTGCTGTTCTGCGTGGAATGCAAAGGCACCGAGATTGGGCTCGTGAGGTCCCCTAGGGGGAATGAAAATAGGAACAGCTACCGCTCTGCGAAGGGAAAGTGATTAGGTTGCTTGCTAGACCTTGCTACTTAGGGCATTCACCTGATCATTACGTTCTATTTTAAAAGCTGGGCCTCACTTAATGATCACGGACCTTTACTCCAAGCGAATGAAGCGTCAACGGGGCGAGATGCCTGACGTATACGAATACGATGTCATTCTCCCGCCGCTGAGAGTTCAAGTCGTTCAGATATTGGAGGAAGCCTACGGAGATGTGCAGGGCACGTATGGGGATGCTTCCATGGAGTGCTATTCCCTTGGAACCAATATCTTACGTAGGGAATACGGGGTGTTTCAGCTGCCCCCCGGTCCTAAACCTTACAATCGAGCGCCGAAGGAAGAATTGATCGATTTTTTCTTGACTACGCGAGACATTGATCGGGTGATCGACGTCATTGAAATCACGTTTCGAATTGTAGAAAGAATTGCTGGTGCGACCAACTATTTGGGGCGCGCCCATGCCAAGCGCTATGCCGACGGTGCCATCGACGAGCTTAATGCCCGTCTGAAAGAACACGGCGTAGGATACCAGTTTGTCGATGGGGAAATCATCCGAGTTGACTCTGAGTTGATCCACGCTGAGGCCGTCAAACCCGCTTTGCGTCTGCTGAATACGAAAAACTATAAAGGCGCGCACGAGGAGTTTGTGACCGCGTATGGGCATTATCGCCACGGAAACATAAAGGAAGCGCTGAACGAATGTAACAAGGCATTCGAAAGCACTATGAAGGCGATCTGCGATAAGCGTGGCTGGACCTTCGGGCCAAACGATACGGCGAGCAAACTAATTGGCGTCCTATACGACCACGGTTTGGTTCCGCCCTATTGGCAAGGGCAACTGCAGTCGCTTCGCTCACTGCTTGAGAGCAGCATCCCGACTGGACGCAATCGGATTAGCGGGCATGGTCAAGGGGCCACTCCGATAGAAGTGCCACCACACTTCGCAGCCTATATGCTACACATGACTGCTTCGACGCTGGTTTTCCTCACAACGTCAGAGGAAGCAATTCCTTGATCACGGTACCGCTAGGTGCGGTGCATTTGATTAGGGACCCATACAGAGGGGAGATACTTCCGTTAACAAAAGTTTCCCCATAAGTTCCCCCCTACTTGGGTTTTCTATCGAACCTTAGTTCTGATCCTCTGCGTGATCCTCGCACCACTGCTTGCACTGGTAGGCGGCCGCTTGGGAATGATCGCTCTGGTCGATGCACTGATTGGTGCAGACCATGATGTGGTTCTCGTAGGTGCCCGCCTGGGACACCTGGGTGGACGCCACGAGGGCGAGAGACAGAATGATGGACCGGATCATGGTTCCTTCCTGACAGACTTGGGTTGAAGGTCGACTGTTAGGTCCAGTCCTGCGGCCTCGTCAAGAGTCCCGGTGTTGCTCTACAACCCCAGAGGGAACCATCGAGACGCCTTTGAGTTGGGGTCTATGGGAGAACTCAGCAAAGCTCAGCAGGAGGCTATCTCGCGCCTCATCCGCAAGTGGGTTAAGTCAGAGACTGTCCGCCGTTACCTTCGCGACTTGCTGAAGCTACCTGTCGAGACAGAGCTGCCCAGTAGACATCGATCCCTGCTCGACGAGATTGATGGAAACCGCAACGGCAGATAGGCCACATTGGAAGACAGCAACCTACCGGATCGTACGAAAAAATCACACGGTGGCTTTCAGCGAAAAAGCTCTTGACAGGGAACCTAAGTAGAAGTTGATTTCCGAATCGTCGCCGGGCCTATGTTGCGGTCCTGGCGAGTAGGGCTTTAACTTCCTCCCTCATGAGGGGATGACGATGGACAGCCAATCGGCGGTGTCGGTTGTCGTTTTGGAGGACGAGGCGCTTATTGCGCTCGATGTTGAACAGTCATTGTGTGATGCCGGCTTCAATGTCTTGGCGGTCCTGTCATCATGCTCCGAGGCTCTTGAGTGGCTGCAATCAAACTCCCCCGATGTAGCCGTCCTCGATATCGAGCTGAATGATGGAAAGTGCGAGACCGTAGCCAGGGTCCTTCACGAGCGAAATATCCCGTTTGTTGTCCATTCGGGAAGCGAGTTCGATCCTAGCTACTGCGACCCCATCTTTCAAAAGGGAGCGTGGGTGTCGAAGCCAGCTGGGGAAGGTGATGTGTCTAATGCAGTGGCGGCTTGTGTCTCCACGGCTACAGGTTAATGGATCTTCCCTGTGGCCTGTTTGTGTGTGCGTTATGCACAGAAAACCTTGGGGGTCCCGCATTGACGAGGCCTACGTTTGTAGGCACATGTAACCAATCCGGTGCGGGAATTTCCGTGCAGGATAAGGGTGCCGGTGGGGAACGCTGAGGTTTGGACACCCAGTGTCCCCCTCCGACTAGCGCAGTGTCGCTACCTCCACCCGGTTGGAATCAAGGCTTCATTGGCGCGGTTTCGACTGCACTATCTCCGGTGTAGGGCTTGCAGTGACTCGCTGACAAGGGTCCTAAGTGCAACAACCACAGGTATTTTGAGTTTTCCCCAAGTTGGCCCGCAGGGCTTGGAAGTCTTTAAATTACCGGCAGGAGCATTCCCTCCTCAGCCGCCGCCTCCCTGAAGGCATCCCGAGCGACCTCGGGTTCCACCTCCAGGGCGAGGGCGTCGATGCACATGTTCACCGCATGGTTCCATAAGGGACCCCTTTGGGGCCACTTGAGTAGCTCCGCAGCTGCCCCCTGGACACTGTTGACATGCAGGGTGATCCCGACCCGCTCGGTACGGACTGGGACCGGTGGGGAGAACCAGAGGGTCACTTGAAGGTCCACAAGGGGCCTCGTGTCAGCTTCTGCTTCATGTCCTGAGACTCCAAGACCGCCATCAGGTCCTCCGCGAACGCCTTGTCCAGATTGTCTGTCTGGACACCCATTAGGTCCGCAGGTTTGCCGGTGGTGCTGTCAACAACCGACCACAGGCCTCCAGGTTCCTCTAAGAGCGTGTAGCGCATGCGGACCTTTTTGCGAAAAATGCGTTTCCCTTTACGTATACACCAGAGACCCCAGTTCCCCCCGTGGCCCCCCTAGAAGACCCGCGATCCGCCCTATACGCGCCATCGCTGGCACAGATCATGGCACAAGCACATGCTAACGCAATGATTTCGTTAGGCTACTCATGGGTCATACCATCCTAGCACCGCCAGATTGCCCGAGTTCCCTAGCGTGGAACGCTGATTCCATCTTGGAACATTCGTTCCCTTCTGTGCCCTCCCACCTTTTTTGCCCCAAGGGAAACCCGAGGGCTCCTCACGTTTACCGGCGCTGACCTGATCGGCTGGCCATACGTTCAACCCGAGACGCATTAGTTACCATTGGTGACCCTTACGTGCGCGTTCTGATCACTGATCTAAGGCGATCCTATACCGTTCGCATGGTTTCACATGGTGCAAATCAGGCTTTGACCTCGACTAACGCATTGATTTGACTCGAGATTTCTTGTGGTTTCATGGTTCTAAAAAGCCTCTCCGATAGCGGAAACGTATCGTTGACGGCAAAGAAAGATCATAACAAAATCAACAACTTATACGATTTATGACTTTTCTTGTTTACCTCCGATAACCGAGAGATTACCTTGAAATCACACCAGAGATTGGTGGCGGCGACGGGGCCTTCGGGGCCTGATGCCGGGAAGGGTGGCCAAGCCGGGCCGCATGTTCTTTGACAATCGAATAGGTCACCTAAGACCATAAACGGGGCGCGGTTGACATGCGATAGGTCAACGGGCGGCAAGCGCAACGTCCTAAGGGGTAGCACCCGATTGCGCTGATCCTTCACCACGACCATCAAGTGGTGGAGCCATACAAACTCAGGGGCTCTCTGGGTTTCTATGGCTTCACGACGGCGAAGCTATGTCTTCACCTCTCCGATAACGGGAACTCTCCGATGTTCAAGTCCAAGACCATTCGCTCAGGCGGCAACGCTAAGACCATCAAGGGCGACAAGTTCGGCCAGTATGAAACGGCCATCATGTACCTAGCGCCAGCATCACAGTCTCTCATGGGCAACGTCTGCCCAATGGCGGGGCAAGCGGGTTGCGAGATGGGTTGTCTCTCCAAGGCTGGCCGCGCTGGCATGTTCTCAAGCATCGTCGAAGCGCGGATTGCCAAGACGCAACGCTACTTCAAGAGCCGCGAGACCTTCATGGCCGATCTGGTCAAGGACATCGCCGCATTCGTTCGCTACTGCGCCAAGAAACAAGTGAAGGCTGCAGTGCGTCTTAACGGCACGAGCGACATCCAGTGGGAAGTGGCGCATCCCTGCAGCCGAGATGGGGTAACCTATACCTCGATCTTCGCGGCCTTCCCTGAGGTGCAGTTCTACGACTACACCAAGATTTACAAGCGGGCCTATCGGTCGCTGCCGAGCAACTACAGCCTGACGCTGTCCTATAGCGAGGCGAACCCGGCCTATGCATCGGCCATCATCAAGACCGCGAACGAGACCGGCGCGAATGTCGCTGTGGTCTACCGCACCAAGCATGGCCGCGATGCAATCGTCGGACAGGCACCATGGATGGCCATTGGTGACGAAGTCCTGACCAGCCGTGAAGTGATCGACGGCGACGAGACCGACATGCGCTTCACTGATCCGCGTGGTGTCATCGTCGGGCTCTACGCCAAGGGTCCCGCCAAGCGCGACAACTCGGGCTTTGTCGTCGGCTGATCTCTCCGTTAGCCGGGTGTCTCCGCTAGGGGCACCCACGTCAACCCAAACCTATACCGCGAGCAATCCCATGGCACCGCAAGACATCACCATGTTTGTCAACCGCGACCGCGCCGAGCGCATCGCCCGTCAGTCCATCAAGAGCGCTGAGCGCTTCCACATCCAGCACGGCGTCGTCCGCTGGGCCGATGGCACCGTCGACCGTGGCTACCGCGTGGCCATCAACGATCTCGAAGGCAAAACCCTGAGGTACCTCTGATGCCCGCAACCGAAACCCTAGTCGCCGCTGTCCTGTGGTCTGGCCTGATCACTGGCTGCGCCGTGTTCTTCATCGCAACCCTGAGGTCACCCAAATGAGCTTTCCAGCACACGCCAACGCCACCGAAAAGCGCATCATCAGCGCCATCATCAAGCGAGCCCTCGCGTTGGGCTTCACCGTCTCCGTCTACGACGGCGAGGAGTGGGCCTTGAAGCGCTCGACGGACTTCGAAGCGATCACCGCCGAGGTCCACGCCACCGACGAGACCACGCTGCGCATGAGGGACGAGACCGGCAACATGGTCGGCTCGATCTACCTCGTCCACGGCAACGAAGACGACGTCATCTGCGACCACACTGACAACGAGCGCACCGCCGCTCTCGTGAAGGGGCTTTAGCCATGACCAAGACCGTAACCATCAACGGATCGTGGGGTTCCCTCACGGTCGACGCCAGCACCGGCAACGTCCTGTCCTACGACGACGGGGGCACCCTGCCTGATCCCGATTGCCCACCGGAGCGGGGCTATACGGATTACGTCCGTGTCGATCTCGACGAGTGGCGCAAGACCTATACCGGCCAAGAGCCTGACTGCCTCGACGTCCTCGACGTGGGCTTCTGGTACCTCGACGACGGCGTGGAGAAATACGAGGGGCCTGAGCAGGACTGGCGCGACGAGTACGAGCGGGGAGGCAACCGATGACCGGAGGCACCCCAATCACCACCGAGGAGCGCGAGGCGCTGCTGGCCTTCAAGGCTGAGTATGGCCGCGAGTGGCGGCAGTACCTGCAGGCCGCATGGCTGTCCTACGCCTACAAGGGCGTCCACATGGCAGGCCGCGACACCGGCATCCTGCGCAGCATCCGAAACGAGCGGGGCTGTCAGTGGCTGGAGAGGGTCAAGCTATGATCGTCTACAACGTCAAGCGCCGCTGGTTCACCATGAAGAACGACGCCGAGGCCTATCGCAAGGCCGAGGGTCTTCCTCCGAGCGGAACCTATACCCTTCGCATCGAGAGCCGCGACGATCTCGCCGCGCTGCTCAACGGCTTGTGCGGCATCGACGGCATTCACCGCTACGTCGAGGTCGTCGAGGAGCCTGTGCCCGAGGAGGTGCTGGCCCGCAACGAAATCACCAATAGCCCACCAGACTGCGTCCCCTTGTTCCTCGTGAAGGAATGGGAGCAGCGAATGAAAGGCGTCTACAAATGAAGAAGTTCCTCGCTCTCGCCCTGGCCCTCACGGTCGCCACACCAGCAGCTGCAGCATTCACGAGCTTCCGGGCTCCTGTGTTCCGCGCTCCAGCTGTCCGCGTGGCACCTCGGGTGACCCCAAGCTACCGCCCGAGCTATCGCCCGGCACCGAGCCCGTCCTCGCCCATGCCCTACGTGGCACCGCTGGTCCTCGCGCCGCTCCTGTTCCACCACAACGGCCAGCAGCAGACGCACCAGAAGGTCGAGCCCAACGAGGGCACCCCGAAGGACGATAGCATCGCGCCCATTGTCGTCATCTTCATCGGCCTGATCATCTTCATGTTCCTGTGTCTCGCCATCATCGCATGACGCAGCGGCTATCGCGAGGTTCCCCCACGATGAACGTCCCAACCTACGTCTGCCAGAGGCTCAACACCTATACCGAGAGGGGCAACAACTGGCTCCTCGGGGTCGAGTACCCTGACGGCGCCAAGACGCTCCTCGGGTTCCACCGCACCCGCAAGGCCTGCAAGACCGTCGCGTCCTTCATGGCTGGCTGGCGCTGCAAGGTTGAGGTCCGCGACAACCCGATCCGTGTCGATGCCTGGAGGATCGAATAGTGCAAATTGTACGACAGCGCGGTACAAAACGTACTTGCGCGGCCAAACCAAATCACCTAGTGTTAGGAGATAATTCCTATGGCTTACAAACTCGTGGCTGCCGCCACCCTTGGGGGACCTATCGTCCTCGCCCTGTGGGCTCTGTTCACCGAATTGAAGGGGAGCAGGCCGTGACCGACACCGACCGCCAAGGCTGGCTCGACCGCTGGCTCGACGACCAATCGTAAGTGTAACCGGAGTAACCTCATGGACAAACAGAAAGTCATCCTGCTGCTCACCGACGCCATCGTGGCTGGCACGATCTCAATCGAGAAGATCGCCAGCGACAAGCCCGATGAGGCTGAGCGAGCCATCAAGAGCGCCTACTACGGGCTCGACAACGCTCTGACGCTGATCCGCCGCGAGATCGTCCGAGAGCCGATCATGATCCCACTTCACAGCGGGTAGACGCCGCACTTCCTGTACCGATTTACCCAGGAGCAGCGAGGGTGGCTCCTGACCCCCCAACAAGAATAACACTTCTCCGGGACTTACCCCAAAATGCGGATTACATTCTACGATGCAGACAACCTCTTCGTTGGCGAGCAACGGGCAGGTACCAATGACCATTGGGACGCTTGTCTGATCGGTCACGCGCTAATTGCCTCGGGGACCTTCCCCGGCGCTGAAGATTTTCAGGTCCACGAGCCCGTCGAGGCTTTCGTGGATTGCTCAAATGCATTACTTACCGCTAACGCGATCTCCCGTTTAGAGGAGGTAATAGCGGCCTAACAGGAAAAGGGGCTACCAATGACCACCGAAGTGTCCGACTTGAAAGCACTAACCGTCATCATGAACGCGCTGAGGCGCTTCAACACACTCGACAGCAAGATGCAGGTGTCCACCATCCTGGCGCTGCTCGAAGTGGCGGTGGCGAACGCTAAACACGAGGACATCTCGGTGCAGGACATCGAGAAGAACGTCGGCATTAAGTCCGGCGCCGCATCCCGCAACGCCTATTATTGGGGCGAAGGCCATCAGGAAATGACCGGTGGCTACGAAATGATCACCATCGGTTTCGGCGAAGATCGCCGGAAGCGCTCACTTGTCCTGACCAACAAGGGCCGAGCGTTCATCGCAGATTTGGTCAGAGGAGTGCAGAGCTATGGCAAGGCAACGGGGTAACCGTTGGCAGGCTGACGTGTTGATAGACGGGGCGCGGAAGCGCGTCTCGTTCAAGACCCAGGCAGAGGCCGAAGAATACGAGACAGCCGTGGCGGGTGGCTTCAAGCCTTCCGCTGCGAACACCCTCCAGGCGTATGTCGACGAGAACTTCTACGACAAGGACCTGTGGCGGGACGCGAAGTCCGCGAAGTACATCCAGGGGAACTGGCGTGTGATCTATCGCTACATCCCGCCCACGACGCCGCTCGACAAGATCGACGAGGCGATGATCGACAAGCTGGTCAACGGTCTACACCGGGACGGCAAGCAGGGTGGCACGATCAACCGCAAGGTTGCGAACATCACCAAGCTCCTCAAGTTCGCCCATCGCAAGAAGGTGATCATGTCGCTCCCGGCGTTCGAGAAGCGCCAGAAGGAGAGCAACGCGAGGGAACTCACGCTGTCCCGCGAGTGGGAGAGGGCCTCGAACCTATACTTCGACCACATCGGCAAGCCGGTAGCGAAGCATTTGTTCAACTTCCTGCTCTACACCGGGTGCCGCATTGGCGAGGCGCTGACCCTCGACCGCAAGCGCGTGACGCCGGGCCGCAGCGTGATCTTCCACCACACGCTGTCCAAGACGTCGTCGACCCGCACGGTGCCGCTCGTCCCCCAGGCTGCAGAAGCATGGGCCGAGGTGTGCAAGCTCACGAACAGCGCCACCCCGTTCGGGGAACTGATGCCCTACTGGACGTTCCGCGACCATTGGGCGGCACTCAAGGCTCACCTCAAGGTCGACGAGGACGAGTTCGTCCCGCACATGCTGCGGCACACCTGCGCCACCCGGCTGGTCATCGCGGGGGTTCCTCTGCCCATGGTCATGAAGTGGCTCGGGCATAAGAGCATCCAGGTCACCATGCGCTACACGAACCTCGTCCCTGACGATCTTGACGTAGCCGCTAAAGCTCTGGCGATGGCAGCGTAATGCCGCAGAAGAAGACAGCTAAGGCCATCCGCCGCCGCATCGATAAGTGGCGAAAGGTCAAGGATAAGGTGGTCGGCACGGTCACAAGCCCAGCCGGTCGCATCGACGGACACGGTGTCAACAAGGATGCCAAGAAGGGCGTATCCTGACCTGTGTCACACTGTGCCACGCTGTGCCAAATCTGTGCCAGCTGTGACAATGCCGCTTGACGTTCCTATACCCTGAACCTATTGGGTTTGCGCGGAACGCAGCGATGGGGCCTCGTGCCAGAGTGGTCATGGAGAGGACTGCAAATCCTTGCACCCCGGTTCGATTCCGGGCGAGGCCTCCAATCGCTTCAACTCCCGCATGCCGGGGGCTTGAGTTCCGGTCGAATGCGCCGCAGTGTCGGCGCGACAAGCGCATTTCAGCGCATTGGCTTTGACGGATTGGTTGGGACATGAGCGCTGATTTCTCCGAACTTCGCGTCAAGATGGTCGACGGCCAGGTCCGCACCACCGATGTGACCGACGCAGCATTGCTCGATGCCATGCTTGCCGTGCCGCGCGAGGCCTTTGTCGGGGCCGGCCAACAGGCTCTCGCCTATATCGACGAGGATATCCGCATCTCCGACGGCGCCGATGGCAGCGGTGCGCGCTACCTCATGGAGCCGTCGCCACTGGCCAAGCTTTTGCAGTTGGCCGAGATCCACGCCGGCGATTCGGTGCTCGATGTCGGCTGCGGCACCGGTTATTCCGCGGCGCTGCTGTCCAGGCTGGCCAAATCCGTCGTGGCGCTGGAAAGCGATACCACACTGGCGGAAGCAGCCAAAGCGGCGCTTTCGGCGCAGGGCTGCGATAACGTCACCGTGGTCACCGGCCCACTGCCGCAAGGTCATGCCGCCAAGGCGCCCTACAATGTGATTCTCATCGGCGGCAGCGTCGAGAAAGTGCCTGCGGCGCTGCTTGACCAGCTTGCCGAAGGCGGCCGGCTGGTGGCTGTGGAAGGGCAGGGCAATGCGGGCGTAGCCCGGCTCTTTTTCAATGCAGGGGGGGTTGTAACCGGAAGACGGGCATTTAATGCGGCAATTAAGCCACTACCCGGATTTGAACGCATTCATGCCTTCGAGTTCTAAGTGATTTTGCCTTGCAGCAAAGACTCTGTCATGTTGGCTTGCGATTGAACAATCGTTGCTGATTGGTTAACCGGGGTTTCGGGAGGCTGTCAGCGGGGGAACGATACATCGACGCGGCGCTGGCCGATCCCTAGGGATGGGCTGGCGTGGCGTGGTTCCCGTGCAAAACGAATGAGGGATATAAAGTGCCGTCCTTAGCCAAGAGTTTGTTTGTTACTGTCCTCATTTCCGCGACAGCGCTTTCGCCGATAGCCGCCTCGGCGGAAACCATTCTCGGCGCGCTTTCCAAGGCCTACCAGAACAATTCCTCGCTGAATTCGGCCCGTGCCGGCGTGCGCGTCACCGATGAGGGCGTGGCGATCGCCAAGTCGGGCTATCGCCCGGTGATCACTGGTTCGGCTGATATCGATTACACCTCCAGGCACCTAAACGGCAGGAACGCGAGCCTGGCATTGACCACCGGCAGCTTCGGCGTTCGGATTGATCAGACGCTGTTCGACGGCTTCCAGACCAAGAACAGGGTCGCGTCGGCCGCTGCACAGGTGAGGGCCTCGGTCGAGGGCCTGCGCAACACCGAAGAGAACACGCTGTTCAACGCGGCGAGCGCCTATATGGACGTGATTCGCGACCGCCAGGTGGCGGTGCTGACCGAACAGAATCTGCAGTTCCTGACCGAGCAGGCGCGCGCGGCACGCTCGCGCTTCGAGGTCGGCGAGGGCACGCGCACCGATGTGGCGCAGGCCGACGCGTCGCGTTCGGCCGCGGTGGCGCAATTGAGTGCTGCCCGTGCGCAGGCTCTGGCCAGTGCGGCAACCTATCATCAGATCGTCGGTGACGAGCCGGGCAAGCTCAAGGCCGCGTCGCCGTTGGCGAAGCTGTTGCCGAGGAGTCTCGAGGCGGCGATCGGCATTGCATCGAACGAGCATCCGGCCATCCTGGCCGCCCTACATTCCGTCGATGCAGCCGGATTTGATGTAAAGACGCAGGAGGGTGCGTTGCTGCCGCAGTTGACTGCCAGTGCCGGCCTTTCCCATGTCTATCAAAATACCGTACCTGGCGCGGGGGATTCGGACGGCGATTCCAATGCCGCCACCGTCGGCGCGACGCTGACCGTTCCGATCTATTCGGGCGGCCGTACCTCCGCACTCGTTCGTCAGTCGAAGGAATCGCTCAGCCAGGCTCGCATCGAGGTGGATGTCAGCCGTGACTCGGTGCGCCAGGCCGTGACCTCGGCATGGACGCAATACATCGCAGCGCGTGAAAGCGTCGACGCTAATCGGCAGGTGATCGCGGCCGCACAGTTGGCGCTCAACGGCGTCATCGAGGAGCGCAATGTCGGACAGCGCACCACGCTCGACGTGTTGAATGCCCAGAACGCCGTCATCTCGGCAAAGATCGACCTCGCCAGCTCCGAGCGCGATGTGGTTGTAGCGAGCTACGCCATCCTGTCGGCCATGGGCCGCCTGTCGGCCGATCGCCTGGCGTTGAATGTGGTGAAGTACAAGCCTGAAGAGCACTACAGAGCCGTCAAGGACAAATGGATCGGGCTGCGTACGCCGGACGGTCGTTGATCGCGACTGAGCGGTTCAAATCCCGCCAAGATTGAAAGTATCGTAGCGCCGCGCTTCCCAAGGATGCGCGGCGTTTGTCTTTTGTAGCCTAAATTGTTGAAATCCGGCGTCTTCCGAGATTGGGGATTCTCGGATGGCGATCCGTCGGCTACGCTGTCGCCATGATTCGTATCCGGCTTTGCCGGACAGGAATCCAGGAACGGGTCACTACAGCGCCGCGCGTCCGATGGATGCGCAAAGGAGGCTGTAGAACTTTGATTTTGCGCCTGATCCTCTTCGAAAATCGAGATCGATTTTCGGGATCATGCGCGGGGGCGGCGGATGTGACGATGGCGACGGCAAGCAGCGCACAGCGCGAACCTTCCATGGAAGAAATACTGGCTTCCATCAGGAGGATCATCGAAGACAGCGACACCGGCCGCAAGGGCGACACCGATGAGTTGCGACAGGACCTTGTGCCGGCCGCCGGGCCTGTTTCGGATGTCGAGGCCTTCCGCAGCGAATTGCACAGCTCGACCGAAAGCAAGAAGCCGGTGACGCTGGCCGAGGTGCAGGCCCAACTGGCCGAGCCGGTGGTTGCGCGGCTGGAGCCGCGCTCCGACCCGTCGCCAGTGAAGCCGGCCATTGCGGCAAATGCCACGACCGCCGCGCCACCCGCGCATGCTCCGATGACATTGGCGGAAGTAAGCGCCAGGATAGCCAGTGAGCCAGCTCCCGCCGTCAGGGCAGAAGCTGCAGTGCGGGCAAAGGCGGAAACCACCGACTCGATCGTCACGGATTGGCGCCGCGAAATCGCGGCCGTTGGCAATCAGGCAAAACCGGCTGACACAGTACGGCGGCCCGAGATCAGGCAGCCGGAGATCAGGCAGCCAGAGACTGAAAATCGGCAGGCAGCAATCGCGGAGGTCGAGGCTTTCGAAGACGATCTCGCTGCCGAGCCGGCTTTCGAGCCTCATCCTTCGCGCAGCGAGCACGCGCGCACGGCCGATACAACTCCGGTTCGGCCGGCGATCGTTTCGGAACATACGGGACGGCAGGTCGCTGCGGCCTTCGGCGAGCTCTCCGACGCCTTTGCCAGCCGCAGCAAGAAGACCTTCGACGAGATGGCCGAGGAGATGCTGCGGCCGATGTTGCAGGACTGGCTGGACAACAACCTGCCGACGCTGGTCGAGCGGCTGGTGCGCGAGGAAATCGAGCGCGTCGCGCGCGGCGCGCAGTAGGCACTACCACAGCCCGTTCCGGATTAAAGCGCCGCCTTCGGGCGGAGCTTTCGCTGCAGGCCAGCTTCCGGCCGATGTCGCGAACACGATCAGGTTACCGTCGGGATCGCTGACGATGAAGGTGCAGGCATGGCCTTCCCGTTGAAATGACCAGGGCCCCGCCTATTTGCGTTGAAGGACTGAGGCAGCCCTCGCGGTTGACTTGGCCAAAACCTTCCGATTTACACCGGGTCAGCAAAACTCCCGACCGCGCGGACCACTTTCCCATGCTTGAAAAGACCTACGACGCCAAGACCGTCGAGCCCAGGATCGCCAAAATCTGGGAAGAGGCGGACGCATTTCGCGCCGGCGCCGGCGCCGAGGAGGGGGCGGAGGCCTTCACCATCGTCATCCCGCCGCCCAACGTCACCGGCTCGCTGCATATGGGCCACGCACTCAACAACACGCTACAGGACATACTCGTGCGCTTCGAGCGCATGCGCGGCAAGAACGTGCTGTGGCAGCCGGGCATGGACCATGCCGGCATCGCCACCCAGATGGTGGTCGAGCGCCAGCTGATGGAGGAGCAGATCCATCGCCGCGATCTCACCCGCGAGCAGTTCATCGAGAAGGTCTGGGAGTGGAAGGCCGAGTCCGGCGGCGCCATCTTCAACCAGCTGAAGCGGCTCGGCGCCTCGGCGGACTGGTCGCGCGAACGTTTTACCATGGATGAAGGCCTGTCCAAGGCCGTGCTCGAAGTATTCGTCAGCCTCTACAAGGAAGGGCTGATCTACAAGGACAAGCGCCTTGTGAACTGGGACCCGAAGCTGTTGACGGCGATCTCCGACCTGGAGGTCGAGCCCCAGGAGATCAACGGCAATCTCTGGCACTTCCGCTATCCGATCGAAGGCGAGACTTTCGATCCGGAAAATTCGGCGACCTTCATTACCGTGGCGACGACACGGCCCGAGACGATGCTTGGCGATACGGCGGTCGCCGTGCACCCGGACGACGAGCGCTACCGGCATCTGGTCGGGAAAAATGTCGTGCTGCCGATCATCGGCCGGAAAATCCCGGTTGTGGCTGACGAGTATTCCGACCCGGAAAAGGGTTCCGGCGCGGTCAAGATCACGCCGGCGCACGACTTCAACGATTTCGAGGTCGGCAAGCGCCACAAGCTGCCGGCGATCAACATCCTGACCATCGAGGCGGCAATAACGCTCAGGGATAATGAGGATTTTCTCGCCGGGCTCGACGTGACGCCGGAGCGTCAGGCTGTCTGGGACGAGCTCGACGGTCTCGACCGTTTCGTCGCGCGCAAGAAAATCGTCGAGCTGATGGAGACCGGCGGCTTCCTCGACAAGATCGAGCCGCACCGCCACGCCGTGCCGCATGGCGACCGCGGCGGCGTGCCGATCGAGCCGTTTCTGACCGAGCAGTGGTATGCAAACGCCGCCGAGCTCGCCAAGCCGGCGATCGCATCGGTGCGTGAAGGCCGTACCAACTTCGTGCCGAAGAACTGGGAAAAGACCTATTTTGACTGGATGGAGAACATTCAGCCCTGGTGTATTTCACGCCAGCTGTGGTGGGGTCATCAGATCCCGGCCTGGTACGGGCCGGACGGCCGCGTCTTCGTCGAGAAGACCGAGGAAGAGGCGCTGGGCGCCGCGATTGAATATTATCTGGCGCTGGAAGGCCCGTGGAAGGCCTGGGTCGAGGACAAGATCGAGACCTTCAAGCCGGGCGAAATCCTGAGCCGCGACGAGGATGTGCTCGACACCTGGTTCTCGTCCGCACTGTGGCCGTTCTCGACACTGGGCTGGCCGGATCACACGCCGGAGCTGAAGACCTATTACCAGACCGACGTGCTGGTGACCGGTTTCGACATCATCTTCTTCTGGGTCGCCCGGATGATGATGATGGGCCTGCATTTCATGCACGAGGAGCCGTTCCACACCGTCTATGTGCATGCGCTGGTGCGCGACAAGAACGGGCAGAAGATGTCGAAGTCGAAAGGCAACGTCATCGATCCGCTCGACCTCATCGACGAGTTTGGCGCCGATGCACTGCGCTTCACGCTGACGGTGATGGCGGCGCAGGGGCGCGACGTGAAGCTCGATCCGGCGCGCATCGCCGGCTACCGCAATTTCGGCACCAAGCTGTGGAACGCGACACGCTTTGCCGAGATGAACGAGGTCGCGCGCAATGACGATTTCTGGCTGAACGACGCCAAGTTGCCGGTCAACCGCTGGATCCTGACCGAATTGACCCGGGCGTCGCACGCGATCACCGAGGGCATCACCTCATACCGCTTCAACGAGGCGGCAGGGGCTGCCTACCGCTTCGTCTGGAACCTGTTTTGCGACTGGTATCTCGAACTGCTCAAGCCGGTTTTCATGGGCACTGACGAGGCGGCCAAAGCCGAAAGCCGCGCCTGCGTCGCCTTCGTGCTCGACGAGATCTACAAGCTGCTTCACCCCATGATGCCGTTCATGACGGAGGAGCTGTGGGCGCAGACGGCAGGTGAGGGCAGGACGCGCGCAACGCTGCTGTGCCACGCCGCCTGGCCGTCGCCCGACTTCGAGGACGCCGATGCAGCCGCCGACATCAACTGGCTGGTCGATCTGGTCTCCGGTATTCGCTCCGTGCGCTCTGAAATGAACGTGCCGCCGGCGGCGATCGCGCCGCTGGTGGTGGTCGGCGCCAGCGCCGAGACTCACCAGAGGCTGGAACGCCATGCGTCCGCCATCAAGCGGCTGGCGCGGGTCGGCGACATCTCGCAGCAGGACGCCGCACCCAAGGGCTCGGCCCAGATCGTGCTCAACGAGGCGACGATCTGCCTGCCGCTCGGCAGCCTGATCGATCTGTCCGCCGAGGCGGCGCGGCTGCAGAAGGAACTGGCCAAGGTGACCGAGGAAATCGCGCGGCTGCACAAGAAGCTGTCGAACGAACGGTTCGTCGCCAGCGCGCCGGAAGAGATCGTCGCGGCCGAGCGCGAAAAACTCGCGGAATACCGTGATCAGCAGGAGAAGCTTTCGGTGGCGTTGACCCGGGTGCGCGACGCCGGTTGACGGCCGGATTCGCGAGACGCTTGCAGCGCTTCGCGAAGGTTCTTTTGCTCGAAAAATAGGCGTTCCGTTGCGTTAATATTGACGTAAACGGAAAGTTTCGACCCCATTGTTGCCATAATGTAACAATGGGGCCGAATGCCAGCAAAATAGCCGGTTTTGGTGCCGTTTTGAGCGGTTTTTTCTGATTTGTTCCCCAGTCTGCCGCCCAAATGGTCATTTTCGAACCTACCGGCCAGGCCGCCACTGTGTTCGAAATGCGGTCCGCAAGAGTGTACATGTACGCTATGTGAATTCATTGTTGCGCCGTTAACCCGAATTGGTTCTAGCTTGACGCACTAGTATTTCGGGGAGGACATCCATGAACAATTTGCGTTTGAAAACACTGCTGGGGGCGGGGTGTTTTTCGCTGGCTTTGATCGGTTCCGCGATGCATCCGGCGCGTGCCGGCGGCCTGGAGCGCGGCGGCTACGATATCGATCTGCTGTTCGATGCCTCGCCGTTCGCGACGGAAGCCGAAGCGACTTATGTGATGCCGGATCGCAAGTACAAGAATGCCCTCGGTCCAGCGAAGCAAGACCTTGGCCTGGGCACTTCGGCCGATGGTGCCGAGGGCTATTGGGTGCCGCGTATCGGAATGAAAGTTCAGGTTGTGCAGGGTGTCGACTGCATGGTCGACTATTCGCAGCCTTGGGGTGCCCACACTGCGCCGGGTGCCGCTTGGAACGGTGCGTTTTCCAATACAGAAACCGATATCAAGAGCAACAACTACGCCGGCACCTGCTCATACAAGTTTGATGCCGGTAAGGGTCAGCTCCGTTTTATCGGTGGCGTGTTCTATCAGGATATCTCGGGCTTCAAGGAAAGCCTAGTGAACCTCCTTCCGGCGTTGACAGGTCGTGTCGACCTGGAGACCAGCGGTTGGGGCTGGCGCGCTGGCGTTGCTTACGAAATCCCCGACATCGCGCTGCGCGCGAGTCTGGTCTACAATTCACAGGTTAAGCTCGACAATATCTCTGGCTCGCTGACTTTGCCGGATGGCTTGGGAGGGACCATCGTCAGGCCCATCTACGGCTCCACGCAGTACATGCCTGATTCCTTGGAGTTGAAATTGCAGTCGGGTATCGCTCCAGGCTGGCTAGCCTTCGGTTCGATCAAGTGGGTGAACTGGAGTGTGCTGCAAAGTGTTCCAATCTGCCCGACCGGCCTCGCTCCCCCAGCGGTGTGTTTCACGAACGGTCCGGGTCAAGTGACGTCGCTCGATCTGATGTATCGTGATGGCTGGACTGTTTCGGGCGGTATTGGTCACAAGTTCAACGATCAGTGGAGTGCTGCCGGTCAGCTAGCTTGGGATAGGGGAACTTCGCATGGCTACGGTGCGCAGACCGACACTTGGACGTTGGGTGGCGGCGTCGCCTATACACCGACCCCAAACGTTGAAGTTCGCTTGGGCGGTGCGGTCGGCGTGCTGACCAGCGGCCATTCCGGCACATTGGCCGGAGAGAATGGTTATGTTGCTGGCGAAGACTCCAGCTATGATTTCGGCAACGATCTGGTCACCGCTATTTCTGGTGGCGTTAAAATTAAGTTCTAAGTCTTTGGAAATAAAAACAAAAGGCCGGGTAGCGCTCGGCCTTTTTGTTTGCGCGGTTAGCGTCAGATCGGATCGGCAAGGGCCAGCGTTGCAAATCCGTCGCATCACTTTCACCTCTCGTAATTGTGACGTTTTGGCAACAGTTCCCGACCAACCCCCGCGCTACAGCCCCGCCCGAAGAAATTGCCCATTTCCCGCCATAAACCCGGCGCACCTCGAATTCGTCTCGGGACACGCGTCAGAAGGCTCGGCGATGAGGCAGGCCGCACCGCCCGCGGCAAGGAAGAGTATGGACGCCAAAGTCATTTCCAAGGCCAAGCTGCCTAGCCGCCATGTGACCGTTGGTCCGGCGCGTGCGCCGCATCGTTCGTATCTCTATGCGATGGGGTTGTCGGCAGCCGAGATCGCGCAGCCGCTGGTCGGCGTTGCTTCCTGCTGGAACGAGGCGGCGCCTTGCAACATCTCGCTGATGCGCCAGGCGCAAGTGGTCAAGAAAGGTGTCGCGGCCGGCAACGGCACGCCGCGCGAATTCTGCACCATCACCGTCACCGACGGCATCGCCATGGGCCACCACGGCATGAAGTCGTCGCTGGTGTCGCGCGATGTCATCGCCGATTCGGTCGAACTCACCATGCGCGGCCATTGCTACGATGCGCTGGTCGGCCTTGCCGGCTGCGACAAGTCGCTGCCCGGCATGATGATGGCCATGGTGCGGCTCAACGTGCCGTCGATCTTCATCTATGGCGGCTCGATCCTGCCGGGCTCCTATCGCGGCCGCCAGATCACTGTGCAGGACGTGTTCGAGGCGGTCGGCCAGCATTCGGTCGGCACGGTCAGCGATGCCGAACTGCTCGAGATCGAGCAGGCGGCGTGTCCGTCCGCCGGCTCCTGCGGGGCCCAGTTCACAGCCAACACCATGGCCACCGTCGCCGAGGCGATCGGCCTGGCGCTGCCGTACTCCTGCGGCGCGCCGGCGCCTTACGAGATGCGCGACCGCTTCAATTTCGCCTCCGGCGAAAAGATCATGGAGCTGATCGCCAAGAACATCCGGCCGCGCGACATCGTCACGCTGAAGGCGCTGGAGAATGCGGCGACCGTGGTCTCGGCCACCGGCGGCTCGACGAATGCGGCTTTGCACCTGCCGGCGATCGCGCATGAGGCAGGCATCAAGTTCGACCTGTTCGACGTTGCCGCGATTTTCGAGAAGACGCCTTACATCGCCGACCTCAAGCCGGGCGGCAAATATGTCGCCAAGGACATGTTCGAGGCCGGCGGCATTCCGCTGTTGATGAAGACGCTGCTCGACCATGGCTATCTGCATGGCGACTGCATGACCGTGACTGGCCGTACTTTGGCCGAAAACATGGAGCATGTTGCCTGGAATGATAGCCAGGATGTGGTCCGTCCCGCCAACCGACCAATCACCCAAACCGGCGGTGTCGTGGGCTTGAAGGGCAACCTTGCCCCCGAAGGCGCGATCGTGAAGGTCGCGGGCATGACGGAGCTGAAATTCTCAGGTCCGGCACGCTGTTTCGATTCGGAAGAGGAATGTTTCGAGGCGGTCACGCACCGCAACTACCGGGAAGGCGAGGTTCTCGTCATCCGTTACGAAGGTCCGCGCGGCGGCCCGGGCATGCGCGAGATGCTGTCGACGACGGCGGCGCTCTACGGCCAGGGCATGGGCGGCAAGGTCGCCCTCATCACCGACGGTCGTTTTTCGGGCGCGACGCGCGGTTTCTGCATCGGCCATGTCGGGCCCGAAGCTGCCGTTGGCGGCCCGATCGGGCTCTTGAAAGACGGCGATGTGATCTCGATCGATGCAACCAAAGGCACGATCGCGGTCGATTTGTCCGAGGCCGAACTGGCAACGCGGGCGAAGGCCTGGAAGGCGCGCACGACCGACTATCAGTCGGGCGCGATCTGGAAATACGCACAGACGGTAGGGCCTGCCCGCGACGGCGCGGTCACCCATCCGGGCGGTGCCAAAGAAACACATTGCTATGCGGATATCTGAGTTGTTGAGGTCGTCTGTCCTTCCGGCACTGGTCGCTGTTGCGATCTTTGGCGCCGTGGGCCAGGCCATGGCCTTCGACGACAAGGTGTTCGACGACAAGACCGGCGTGAAGCCGCAATCGAGCCCATGGGCCGTGTTCCAGTTCGGCTTCTCCGCTTACAAGAGCGGCCACAAGGAACAGGCGGTCGAGGCCTATAAATACGCCGCCGAGAACGGCCAGATCGGCGCCACCTGGAAGCTCGCGCGCATGTACGCCGAAGGCGACGGCGTGACGCGCGACGACTATGCGGCCTTCAAATTCTTCTCCGAGATCGTCGATCAGGATGTCGAGCCTGGATCGCCGGAGGAAAGCTATGTCTCCGACGCGCTGGTGGCGCTGGGCGACTATCTCCGGACAGGTATCCCCGGCAGCCCGGTCGAGGAAAACGAGGTCGCGGCGCAGGAATATTACATGCGCGCGGCCGCCAATTACCGCAACCCGAACGCCCAGTTCGAGATGGGCCAGATGTTTTTGAAGGGCGAGGGCGGCGTCAAGGCCAGCGTCAAGCAGGCCGGCCGCTGGTTCCAACTCGCTGCCGAAAAGGGCCATGCCGGCGCCCAGGCGACGCTCGGCAATCTTCTGTTCCAGAGCGGCAAGATCGTGCGCGGTCTGGCCATGATGACCGCCGCGCTCGAACGCGCCTCGCCGAGCGACCAGCCGTGGATCCGCGGCATGCAGGAAGAGGCATTTGCCGCCGCCGGCGAAGCCGACCGTCGCACTGCCATTTCGCTTGCCGACGACATCCTGACCAAGGGCGGCGGCGACCAGTGAAATTGCCAATCTCCCCCCTTGAGGGGGAGATGCCCGGCAGGACAGAGGGGGGCGCTGTCCCGCTGGCATTTCAGTTGACTAAAGTTTGCCCGGGTTGGACTGAGAGGGTGAGCTTGTTTGACCGAAAGGTCGCGTTTCTTCGCGCCCCCCTCTGGCTTGCCGGCCATCTCCCCCTCAAGGGGGGAGATTAGCTCACATCCATCAGTTCTCGGTGAGTTCCGCCGGCGCCGCTCTGTGTACCGGCATCGAGATCGGCGTGACGTGCAGATGCGGCTTCATCGTGCTGTCGGGGCAGCTGTCGCCGATCTTGGTCCATGAGGTGTTGTTGAGCACCAGGTCGCAGCGGGCCATATGGCTCTTGTCTGAAACCGTCAGGCAGGTGACCTGGCCGACCTGGTAGGACTTGCCATTGGCCAGGCACTGCTGGTCGGCAAGTGCCGCTGCAGGGGAGGCCATGGCAAATGCCAGGCCGATCGGGCAAAAGAGGAATCGTAGTGCCATGGAACCCCAGCCGCCATGCTGATCTCTGACTGAATGGCGCGATTGTGGCGATATCAGGGTTTCGGCTGATATCAGGCCGGCAGCAGCGCCAGATCGATCGCCACCGGCACATGATCGGAAGGCTTTTCCCAGGCGCGCACATGCTTTTCGATCGAGGCCGAGGAAAAGCGGTTGGCCGCTTCGGGCGACAACAGCAGATGGTCGATGCGGATGCCGTTGTTCTTCTGCCAGGCGCCGGCCTGGTAGTCCCAGAAGGTGTAGACGTCGGCCGCATCGGTGACGGCGCGCACCGCCTCGGTAAAGCCGAGATTCTTCAGTCGCCGGAAGGCTTGCCGGGTCTGCGGCTGGAACAGCGCATCGCCAAGCCAGTTCTCGGGGAAGCGCGCATCGATCGGCTCGGGGATGACATTGTAGTCGCCGGCCAGCACCAGCGCCTCCTCCAGAAGCAGCCGCTGCTCGGCCCAGCGATGCAGCCGCTCCATCCAGGCCAGCTTGTAGGGAAATTTCTTCTCGTCATCGATTTGATTGCCGTTGGGCAGATAGAGCGAGGCGACGCGCAGCGCGCCCTGGTCGGTCGAGAACACGCCCTCGATGAAGCGCGCCTGCTCGTCGGTGTCATCACCGGGCAGGCCCCTGATAACCTCGTCGAAGGGAAGCTTCGACAGCAGGGCGACGCCGTTAAAGCCCTTCTGGCCATGGGTTTCCACGTTGTAGCCAAGCGCCTCGATCTCGGCGCGCGGGAACTGCTCGTCGACCGACTTGATCTCCTGCAGGCAGACGATGTCGGGCTGGCTTTCGCTCAGCCAGTGGGTGAGGTTGCCGATGCGGGCGCGAATGCCGTTTATGTTCCAGGTGACGATTTTCATGGGCGGCCTCAGGGATGTTCGGGCGAAAGACGTTCGACAAGCCCGATCGTATTGCCTGCCGGGTCCTTTAGAAAGGCCATCCACTCGCTTTCCCCCGCCGTTCCGAACGTGCCTTCGGTGTCGTTGTGGACGAGCGCCGGCGGTGCGGTGAAGGGAACGCCGGACGCTTTCGCCTCGGCGTGGAAGGCTTCGAGCCCGGCTATATCGAGATAGACGGTGCCGGCCGGAACGCCATCGGTGAACAGCAACCTGATATCACCGGCCATGATGAAGGCGATGCCCGGCGGATCGTAGCGGGCGTGAACGTTGAGGCCGAGCACATCGCGCCAGAAGGCCAGCGTCACGTCGAGATCGCGCCCGGCCGACAGTGCGACCTGACGGACCGGGCCGACGCCGGACATCTGCCTAGATGGAGAAACTGGTGCCGCAGCCGCAGGAGGCGACTGCATTGGGGTTGCGGATCTGGAACGATTGGCCCATCAGATCGTCGACGAAGTCGATCACCGAGCCGCCCATATAGACCAGCGACAAATCGTCGATCAGCACGGTGGCGCCGTCCTTTTCGATGGCGACGTCGTCGTCGTTGCGCGTATCGACCAGGTCGAACTTGTAGGAAAAGCCGGAGCAGCCGCCGCCTTCGACGGAGACGCGCAGCGCCGTCTTGCCGACCTCGCCCGAGACGATTTTCGCGATCCGCCTGGCGGCGGACTCGGTCATCTCGACTTTCATGGCAGTCTTGGCATCAGCGCCCATGGGCGTCACCTTGCTTTCGGTTTCACATGATAGGTATGAAGCGGGAAGGGGCAAGTCAACTGCGGCGGCATCAGCCATGACAAATGAGCTTGGCGACATTGGGTTCGGCTATCGGCCGCGCGCGGCCTATGCCAGCGACCCAGCCAGGTCGCGCGGGCGGCTCTATGACGAGGTCGAGAGCCCGACTCGCACGCCATTCCAGCGCGACCGCGACCGTATCATTCATTCGACTGCCTTCCGCCGCCTGAAGCACAAGACGCAGGTGTTCGTCGCCCATGAAGGCGACCACTATCGCACCCGGCTGACGCATTCGATCGAGGTGGCGCAGATTGCGCGGGCTCTGGCGCGAGCGCTGCGCGGCGACGAGGATCTGGCCGAGGCGGTCGCCTTGGTGCACGATTTCGGTCACACGCCGTTCGGCCATACCGGCGAGGACGCGCTGAACGAGCGGATGGCCCAATGGGGCGGCTTCGACCACAATGCGCAGTCGCTGCGCGTGGTGACGCGGCTGGAGCGGCGTTATGCCGAGTTCGACGGGCTGAACCTGACCTGGGAAACGCTGGAAGGCCTGGTGAAGCACAATGGCCCGCTGACCGACGCCAAGGGAAAAGGGCTCAAAGGCCCGGTGCCGCAGGCGATCCGCGACTATTCCGAGTTGCACAACCTCGAACTCGACCATTTCGCCGGCATCGAGGCGCAATGTGCTGCGATCGCCGACGATATCGCCTACAACACCCATGACATCGACGACGGCCTGCGCTCCGGCTTCCTGACCTTGGACATGCTGGAAACGGTGGCGCTGCCGGGATCGATCCTGGCAAGCGTGCGCGCGCGCTATCCGGGCCTGGACGATGTGCGCACCGGCCATGAGCTGATGCGCCGGCAGATCACGATGATGGTCGAGGACGTCATTGTTTCCACCACCGCCAATCTGGAGCGCATCAAGCCTGACAGCGCCGAAGCGGTGCGGGCGGCGGGCGAGACGATGGTGACCTTTTCCGCAGACATGGCGGCGACCGAGAAGGATTTGAAGACCTTTCTTTACAAGCATCTCTACCGGCATGACGAGGTGATGCGCGTTCGCACTGAGGCCGAGCAGATCGTGCGCGACCTGTTCGATGTCTATTTCGCCGATCCGCGCGCCATGCCGGACGGCTGGCGGGAGGGGCTCGACCGGGCGGAGGACCGCATCAAGGCGCGCAGCGTCGCCGATTTCCTGGCGGGGATGACGGATACCTACGCCTTGAAGGAACACCGCCGTCTGTTTGACCATACGCCCGATTTAAGCTAGGGCGGGCGCGATTTGCCGGCCAATGAGCCGGTTCCCCTGCACAGTCCGCCAGAGCAAGACCCATGAACATCTTCGCCGATTTCAGCGCGCGAATCACAAAAGCCGTCGAAGCGCTTGATTTGAAAGACAGTAATGGCGTTTCGCCCGACCTGTCGCGCATCGCCGTCGAGCCGCCGCGCGACGCCAGCCATGGCGATCTCGCCACCAATGCGGCGATGGTACTGGCCAAGCCGACAGGGCACAACCCGCGGGCGCTGGCCGAGCGGCTGGTGGAAGTGCTGCGCAGCGACGCCGATGTTGCCGAAGCCGACGTCGCCGGTCCCGGCTTCGTCAATCTCCGGCTCAAGGACGCTTTCTGGCAGGCACATCTGACCGCGGTGCTCGGCGAGGGGCAAAACTACGGCCGCTCGACCATTGGTGGCGGCAAGAAGACCAATGTCGAATATGTCTCGGCCAATCCGACCGGGCCGATGCATGTCGGCCATTGCCGGGGCGCGGTTGTCGGCGACACGCTCGCCAATCTGATGGCCTTCGCCGGCTATGACGTCACCAAGGAATACATCATCAACGACGCCGGCGCGCAGATCGACGTGCTCGGGCGTTCGGCCTTCCTGCGCTACCGCGAAGCGCTGGGCGACGACGTTGGCGAGATACCGGCCGGCCTCTATCCCGGCGATTACCTTGTGCCGGTCGGTCAGGCGCTGGCTGCCGAATTTGGCCGCAAGCTCTTGCAGATGCCCGACGATGAGTCGCTGGCAATCGTCAAGGACCGCACGATCGACGCCATGATGGTGATGATCCGCGAGGATCTGGCGTTGCTCAATGTGCATCACGACGTTTTCTTCTCCGAGCGCACGCTGCATGCCGACAATGCCAAAAAAATCCGCTCGGCGATCAACGATCTGACGCTGAAAGGCCATATCTACAAGGGCAAGCTACCGCCGCCCAAGGGCGAGAAGCCGGACGACTGGGAAGACCGCGAGCAGACGCTGTTTCGCTCGACGGCGGTCGGCGACGACATGGACCGGGCGCTGGTCAAGTCCGACGGCTCGTTCACCTATTTCGCCGCCGACGTCGCCTATCTCAAGGACAAGGTCGACCGCGGTTTCGTCGGCCTGATCTATGTGCTGGGCGCCGACCATGGCGGCTACGTCAAGCGGCTGGAAGCGCTGGCGCGGGCGATTGCAGGCGATGATCTGAAGCTGCAACTCACGGTGCTGCTGTGCAATCTGGTGAAGCTGTTTCGCGATGGCGAACCGATTCGGATGTCGAAGCGGTCGGGCGACTTCGTGACCTTGCGCGAAGCGGTGGAGGAGGTGGGCCGCGATGCGATCCGCTTCATGATGCTCTACCGCAAGAGCGATGCGCCGCTCGACTTCGATTTCGCCAAGGTCACCGAACAGTCCAAGGACAATCCCGTGTTCTACGTGCAGTACGCTTCGGCGCGCTGTCATTCGGTGTTCCGGCAGGCGAGCGAGCAACTGGGCGAGGCCAATTTCGACCGCAACAGCCTGGCCGCGGCCTCGGCGTCGCTCACCGATGAGGGCGAGATCGGCCTGATCCGGAAGCTGGCTGAATATCCCCGGCTGGTCGAATCTGCGGCCCTTGCGCTGGAGCCGCACCGGCTGGCATTCTACCTCTACGATCTGGCTTCCAGCTTCCATGGACACTGGAATCGGGGCACCGAGAATGCCGACTTACGTTTTGTTAAGGTTAACGACCGACAATTGACTCATGCCAGACTAGGGCTGGTGCAGGCTGTTTCGGATGTTTTGACCTCCGGCCTGACGCTGATTGGGGCTGATGCGCCCACTGAGATGCGTTAGGTTTAACTAAAACACCTGTCACCATTTGCCCACATTGCGCTGGTAAGGGCCAACCCTACGCGACGTCCATGGCGTCCGAATGAGTGCGAGTTCGGGAACAATAATGGCAGACAGAACCCAGCTGAGAGTAGCCGACAACAACGACATCGCCGAAGATGATCCGTTCGCTGAACTGACCAGGATCATGGGTTTCGATCCGCGCCAGCCGGTCAAGCCGCAGGCGCCAGCCGTCGAGACGGCTGCGGACGAGGGCGATTTCGACATCGACCTCGAGAAGGAGTTGATGGGCGAATTCGGCGATGAAGTCGGTTCCATGGAGGCCAGCCAGCCAGCTCCCGAGGTTCACCAGCCTGCCGCTGAGCCCTACGAACCTGCTGCCGAGATTCGCGAGCCGGCTTTCGAAACCACCGATGCCGCGATGGACGATGCGCTGGCTGCTTCGCTGGAATATGATTTCGTCTTCGACGATGCCGCCGATCTGGATTTCGGCGCTGCCCCGCAGGCTGCGGCTGCTCCCGTTGAACCCTCGTTTGCCGAACCTTCGTTTGCCGAGCCCGCATTCGACGAAGCTGCATTCGACGATGATTTCGACAATGCCGTGGCCAGCTCGCTGGAAAACGTATCGCCGCTCGAAGACGACCTGCCGATGGACGACGACCTTGCCGCTTCGCTCGAGCAGGGGTTGCTGCTCGATGACGATGCGACCGTCGCCCATGCCGCAGATGTCGCCCAGGTTGCTGCTGCGCCCGCCGACGATGTCGCGTTCGACGATGATTTCGACAATGCCGTCTCGATGTCGCTGGAAGACGAGCTGACGCTGGACGGTCCTGCGCCGGCGCAGGACCAGTATGCCGCGCCAGTAGCCGAGGCGCCGGTCGTCGGAGTCGCCGACCACACTGTTGCCGACGAGGATTTTGCGGGTCATTTCGATGACGCGATGGCCGATGTCGACATGGACTTTGCGGCCCAGGATTTTGCAGCCCAGGATTTTGCGGCCGAGCATTTCGAGCCGCAGGCTTTCGAGGCTCAGCCTGTTGAGGCCGAGGATCCGGAAGAGAGCGATCTGCAGGTCAGCGCGCCGGTTGAGATGGATGCGCCGGAAGTGGACGAGACGCCGGCCTGGACCGTGGAGGCCAGCCCCTCTCATGAGACTGCGCACGAAGCATTCGACGATTTCGATCTGAGCATCGATGATGCGCTTGCCGATCACGAGCCGGTAGCCGAGACCGCACCCGCTCCGGTTCAGCTAGCTCCGGTCGCACCAGCCTATGTGGCGCCTACCAATATGGCGACCCCGGCCGCTCCGGTCGCTGACGAACGGACGCTGGAAGATGAACTCAACGCGCTGCTTGGCGCCATGACCACACCACGCCCGGCGCCAGTCGCGCCGATTCCGCTCGTCACCGAGCCCACCAGGGCTGCCGCCATCGAGCCCACCAGGACTTATGAGTCGGTTGCCCCGGTGCAGCGGTCCGTCGCAACGCCGGTCGCTCCGGTCGATAATCTCGACTGGGACCTGGACGAACACGCGCCGGCTCCTCAGGAGGCCCAGGCGGACGATGCCGATTTCGACGATCTGCTTGCCGGCGAACTCGAGGGCCATGAGCCCGAGATCGAGTTCGATGATCATGCCTTCGATGCGGCGCTCGCCAAGGGCATCGATCTCGGTAAGGACACGGCAGCACCGGTCGCTGGCGATTGGCGCTCGACGCCGCCGGAGCCGGCGCGTTCGTGGAGCCGCGTGACTCCCACCCCGGCCCAGCCTTCCTTTGCAGCGCAGCCGCAACCTTCTTTTGCAGCGCAGCCGCAAGCTTCTTTTGCAGAAAAGCCGTCCATGCCGCCAGCGGCAGCGCCAAGCTATCGCGACCAGCCGGTTGCCGCTGCTGCCTATGTGGCGCCGACGCCATCGCGCCAGGCGCCGCCTCAGGCCTATGACGAGATGCCGGATGTCGAGACGGTCGATGTGCCGGAGCGTGTCGTGGCGATTGCCGACGACCTCGACATTCCAGAACTCAGCTTCGAGCAAGACGAGCCCGCCGCCTATGACGACATCGACGCCGAATTCGCCGGCATGCTCAACGAGATGAACGCGGTGGAAGTGGCGCCGCCCACTGCCGCACGCAGTGCCGGCTATGATGACGATTCCTACAGTTCCGGCTTCGGTTCGGGCCACGAGCTCGACCAGCGCGCCTATGCGGCGCGGCCAGCCGAAGTGCTTGCAGCCACGCAAGCTCACCACGCCGATGCCGCCGGCGGCTTCGACATGGACGATCTGCCCGGCAGCCAGCCGGTTTCGCAGGCCGACGATTTCGCGGTCGACGAACTCGACTACGATCCGGATCTGGACGAGGCAATGGCGGTGCCGGGCCTCGCCGAGCAGGAAGCCGCACGGCCGCGCAGGAGCGGCCTGCTGGTCGCGGGCGTCGTTGCTGCGGTTGCGATTGCCGGCGGCCTTGGCGCCTTCGCCTTGTCGTTCGGCGGCAAGGGCGGCAGCGATGCGCCGGTCATTGTCAAAGCCGACAACAGGCCGATCAAGGTCAAGCCCGAAAATCCGGGCGGCGCCGTGGTGCCGAACCAGGACAACAAGGTTTATGATGCGGTCGCCAAGGGCACCAAGCCGGCCGAGCCGGTTCAGGAGAAGCTGGTCACCAACACCGAAGAGCCGGTCGATGTGAAGGCGCAGGAGCCTGAAAGCCGCGTCGTCGATCTGTCGCCCGACGATACTGCCCCAGGCCCGGACGCTGCCGGCAACCCCGAAGCTGCCGTCAACCCCGACGCTGCCGGCAACCCCGACGCGGCTGTCGCGCCGGCGCCAAAATCCGAGGACCGCATTGCGCAGGTGCTGCAGGAAGCCGAGAAGAACCCCGATACGGTCGCCGTTGCCCCGCGCAAGGTGCGGACCATGGTGGTCAAGCCCGACGGCTCGTTGGTGGCACGCGAGGACTCGACGCCGGCCGCGCCGCAGGTTGCGGCGACTGAGCCGCTTGACCCGGCGCCGCAGCACGTCGCCCCTTCGGCCGATGCCGAGCAGACCGGCACCGTGGCGCCTGCCGATCAGGCAAATAGCGACCAGGCAAGTGCCGAGACCGCCAAGCCGGTCAAGCCGGTAAAGCCGGCGGCTGCGCCGAAGGCTGAGACCCAGTCCGCCAACACGCCGCAGACGGTTGCCGTAGCGCCGCAGCGCCCGTCCGACCAGCCGGTCGACGTGGTCGGCGAGGTCAAGCCCGACCAGGTTGCCTCCATCCCGGCGACGGCTTCGACATCGGGCGGTTCGTGGTCGATGCAGATCGCTTCGCAGCCGACGGTCGAAAGCGCCCAGGCCAACTACGCCGACCTGCAGCGCCGCTATGGAAATGTGCTCGCCGGTCGCACCGCCAACATCGTCAAGGCGGAGATCGCCGGCAAGGGCACCTTCTACCGTGTCCGGGTGCCTGCGCAATCGCGCAACGATGCGATCAATCTGTGCACCAGCTACAAGGCTGCCGGCGGCAACTGCTTCGTGTCGCGGTAAGGCCGGATCCAATTATCAGAGCCGGTGCGTTCCCAAGGGTCGCGCCGGCTTTTTCATGTGGATGGGCGAGAGGTTGAGGCGCTTGCCGTCCGGGGAGATTCCCTTTGGCGGCGCGAAGCCCTAAACTGGTGGAATGACCGAATCAAAATCCATGATCCTCGGCTGTGCCGGGAAATCGCTGACCCGCGAAGAAATCCGTTTCTATCGCAATGAATGCCCGTGGGGCTTCATCCTGTTTGCGCGCAATATCGGCGAAACGGAGCAGATCCGCGATCTGGTCGCCGAAATGCGCGACTGTATCGGGCGCCCCGATGCGCCGGTGTTCATCGATCAGGAAGGTGGCCGGGTGCAGCGCCTGCGGCCGCCGCTGGCGCCGAACTATCCCGCCGGCGGCGCGCTCGGTGCATTGTGGCGCAAGGACCATGATGCCGGCACCCGCGCTGCCTGGCTGATGGCGCGGCTGCACGCCTTCGACCTGTTGCGCTTCGGTATCTCGGCCGATTGCCTGCCGGTGCTGGACGTGCCGATCGAGGGCGCCAGCGACGTCATCGGCGCGCGCGCCTATGGCAAGGAGCCGCGCCCGGTCATCGAACTTGGCCGCGCCGCCGCGGAAGGGCTGATGTCCGGCGGCGTGTTGCCGGTCATGAAGCATATTCCGGGCCATGGACGCGCCTTCGCCGACACGCATTTCGAGCTGCCTGTGGTCGACGCCTCGCTGAGCGACCTGCAGCGGCATGATTTCGCCCCTTTCCGCGAGCTTAGCCATCTGCCGATGGCGATGACGGCGCATGTCGTCTACAGCGCCATCGATCCGAACAACCCAGCGACCACCTCAGGCAAGGTCATCGACGAGATCATCCGCCGCGAGATCGGCTTCGACGGGCTGTTGATGAGCGACGACACCTCGATGAAGGCGCTTTCTGGGGATTTCCCGACAAAGGCGGCCTCGATCCTTGCGGCGGGCTGCGATCTGGTCCTTCACTGCAATGGCGTTTTCGAGGAGATGGCAGGCATCGCATCGCGAACCACGGGACTTGAAGGGACGTCGCTGGAGCGCGCCAAGCGGGCGCTGACCTATATAAGGGATCGCGACCGGGCCGACGAAACCGAGATACGCGCCGAGTTTGCCACCTATTTCGATGCGGTGGCCTAGAGACGGATGATTTCAGGTCTGTTCGACCTGAAATCTGAATCCGTCTCTAAATTAGATAGAGAGAGCATGATGTCGTCCGAAAACCGCTTCACACTTTCGGCATCGTGCTCTAACCAGAGGTAAAGGAACAAGTGGCGGAGACATTGGACAGCAAGGCTGCGAAGGCCGCACCGATGGACCGTCTGTGGGCCGAGAACGACGATTCACGGGTCACCGGCGACCCGTCGCTTGTCGTCGACGTCGCCGGGTTCGAAGGTCCGCTCGACCTCTTGCTGCATCTCGCCCGCAACCAAAAGGTCGATCTGTCGCGGATTTCCATCTTGGCGCTGGTCGAGCAGTATCTGACCTTCGTCGAGACGGCGAGGGCGCTAAGGCTTGAGCTTGCCGCCGACTACCTGGTGATGGCGGCGTGGCTGGCCTTCCTGAAGTCGAAGCTCCTCATCCCCAAGCAGCCCGGCGAAGAAGGCGAAAGCGGCGAGGAACTGGCCGCGGTGCTGCAGTTCCGGCTGAAGCGTCTGGAGGCCATGCGCGACGCCTCGGCAAGGCTGGTCAACCGCAACCGGCTCGGCCGCGACGTGTTTGCACGCGGCATGCCTGAAATGGTCATCGTCGAGAAGCGTAACGCCTATTCGGCCTCGCTCTACGATTTGCTCACCGCCTATGCGCAGCAGCGCCAGAAACAGGCGATCACCAATGTGACAATTGCCCGGCGTGGCGTGTGGTCGCTCAAGGATGCGCGCGATATCCTGACCCGGCTGATCGGCTCGCTGCGCGACTGGACGGCGCTGGACAGCTATCTGATCAATTACCTGACCAGCCCGGACGAACGGCGTACCGCGATTGCCAGCTCGTTTGCGGCGTCGCTGGAACTGGTGCGCGAAGGCAGCATCGAGATGCGGCAGGACCAGGTGTTCGCGCCGCTCTATCTGCGCGGCCGAGCGCAGCCAATCAAGGCAGTCGAGGTGGCATCATGAGCGAACGCGCCAACGCTTCGGTCATTCCGTTCATGGTTGAAGAAGAGACCGAGGAGGGCATTATCGCCCAGGACCCGACTGATACCCTGCTTCTGAATCCTGGCGAACGGCTGCACATGGCCGAAGCCATACGCATGGCCGAGGCGATCGTGTTCGCCAGCGCCGAGCCGGTCAGCGAAAAGCAGCTCGCAGCCAGATTGCCCGACGGCATCAGCATTGCCGCTGCCATGGCTGAGCTGCAGCAGATCTATGCGCGGCGCGGCGTCAATCTGGTCCGGGTCGGCGATGCCTGGGCTTTCCGTACCGCCGGCGATCTCGCCTTCCTGATGAGCCGCGATACGGTGCAGCAGCGCAAGCTGTCGCGCGCGGCGCTCGAAGTGCTGGCGATCATCGCCTACCACCAGCCGGTGACGCGCGCCGAGATCGAGGACATCAGAGGCGTCGAGACCTCGAAGGGCACGCTGGATACGCTGCTCGAAACGGAATGGGTGCGCATGCGCGGCCGCCGCCGCACGCCCGGCCGTCCCGTCACCTACGGCACGACAGACACTTTCCTCGACCATTTCGCACTGGAGGAGATCCGCGATCTTCCCGGGATGGACGAACTGAAGGGGGCAGGGCTGCTCTCCGGCCGCATGCCGTCGAATTTCGCCATCCCGTTGCCGCCGGCCGATCCGGACGCGCTGACCGAGGACGAGGATGCGTTGACCGACATCGATCTCGAGGAACTCGGCCTGCTGACGCCGCGCGTCACGGAAGATTGACCGCAAGCCGCTGTCAAAAAGCTGCATTGCTGCGGTAGATGCGCCGATTGGTAGCGGGCAGCTTTGCCGAAAATGCGTGACATAAGCCACGCCTTCATAAACTTTGTCGCTGTTGTGTTTGAATCCCAACGCGAAAACGCATAGATCATCGCCAGGGAAAACATTCGAGAGAGAGTTACAATGGGTTCATTTTCGATTTGGCACTGGATGATCGTGCTGGTGATCGTGCTGCTGGTGTTCGGCCGCGGCAAGATACCCGAGCTGATGGGCGACATGGCCAAGGGCATCAAGAGCTTCAAGAAGGGCATGGCCGACGACGATACCGCCGAAGACAAGCGCACCGTCGAGCACCGCCCGGACGAGACCGTTTCGGCAGTGAAGGAAAAGGCCAGCAAGAGCTGAGCCGAAGGTTGTTGCTTTTGTGCAAGTCGTTGTCCCAAAACCGCTTCGCACTTTTGGGCGACAAGCACTAGTCGGAACTGATTGCCATGTTTGAAGTCGGCTGGACCGAAATGCTGGTGATCGCGATCGTCATGATCGTGGTCGTCGGACCCAAGGATTTGCCCAATATGCTGCGCACCTTCGGCCGCACGACGGCGAAGCTGCGTGCCATGGCCTCCGACTTCCAGAAGCAGTTCAACGAGGCGTTGAAGGAAGCCGAGCTCGACGACGTCAAGAAGTCTGTCGATACGCTGCGCGGCCTCAATCCGGCGGCCGAAATCCGCAAGCAGCTCAATCCGTTCGAACAGGCGGCAGCCGAGGTTCGCTCCGGCGTCGATGCGGTGATGAAGCCGAAGCCCGCCGTCGACCCCTCAACGCCCGCGGCAGAAACACCACACCCGGCCGAGCCGCTCAAGAACGGCGCGACGGTGATGCCGGGTGTCAACGGACCGGAAACAGCGCCGGCGGCGCCGATCCTTCCGGCGATGACCGATCAGGCGGTGGTGACACCGGCTGCAGCAACAGCAGCGCCACGAAACGCGCGCGCCAAGGGGGCTGCGATATCAAAGGCCCCGGCAACCAAAACAGCGGCAGCCAAGGCAGCACCGGCAAAGCCGGCGCCTGCGGCGAAGGTTGCGGCCAAGCCGTCAGCGGCGCCCGCCAAGGCTGCACCTGGAAAAGCCGCCACCAAGCCCGCTGCTGCACCGAAGGCGGTCGCAAAGGCTGAGCCGAAGCCTGCGCCGGCCACGAAGCCCGCGTCCAAGAAGACGGCGGGGGCCGCCAAGTGAGCATTACGGACAGCGAAAAGGACGAGATCGAGAAGTCGTCGGCTCCGCTGATGGAGCATCTGATCGAACTGCGCCGGCGGCTGATCTGGTCGATCGGCGGTTTCTTCGTCGCCTTCCTCGTCTGCTTCTTCTTTGCCAAGAAGCTGTTCAATCTTTTGGTCGTTCCGTTCAAATGGGCCACGCAATGGGCCGGGCTCGATCCGCACAAGGTCGAGCTGATCTATACGGCGCCGCAGGAATTCTTCTTCACCCAGGTCAAGCTCGCCATGTTCGGCGGCATGGTCATCGCCTTTCCGCTGATCGCCACGCAGATCTACAAATTCATTGCGCCTGGCCTCTACAAGAACGAGCGCAACGCCTTCCTGCCGTTCCTGATCGCATCGCCGATCCTGTTCCTGATGGGCGCGTCGCTGGTCTATTTCTTCTTCACGCCGATGGTGATGTGGTTCTTCCTCGCCATGCAGCAGGCCGGCACCGACGACCAGGTGCAGATTTCGCTGCTGCCGAAAGTGTCGGAATATCTCAGCCTGATCATGACGCTGATCTTCTCCTTCGGCCTGGTGTTCCAGCTGCCGGTGGTGACCAGCCTGATGACGCGCGTCGGCATGCTGTCGTCGAAGGCGCTGGCCGAGAAGCGCAAATGGGCGATCGTCATCGCCTTCGTCGTCGCGGCGGTCCTGACGCCGCCTGATCCGATGAGCCAGATCGGTTTGGCCATCCCGACCATCCTGCTCTACGAGGTGTCGATCTGGGCGGCCCGGCTGATCGAGCGCGACCAGGTCAAGCAGAAGCTGGCGCGCGAGAAGCAGGAAGCCGCCGAAGCCGTGGCCGAAAAGGCGGCGGACGCGTCCTCAAAGCAGGCTCCTTCATAGGCCGTCGCGTTCGGGTATCCGCGTTAGCGGAAAAACGCGACAGCCGCCATCTTGCATCGATGAAGGATGCGGTTTACGCCCTCAGGCCTTAGCTCGAGGACGACCAACCATGCTTGATATCAAATGGATTCGCGACAACCCGAAGGCCCTTGTCGAAGCACTGGCCAAGCGCTCGTGGTCGGCTGACGAGGCGCAGTCCACGGTCGATGAGCTGATCAAGAAGGACGAAGCGCGGCGCGAGCACGTCACCGAGCTGCAGACCAAGCAGGAACGCCGCAACGCCGCCTCGAAGGAGATCGGCAACGCCATGCGTTCGGGCGACACGGCACTTGCCGAAAAGCTCAAGGCCGAAGTCGGCGATATCAAGACCTTCATCCAGAATGGCGAGGCGCGCGAGCGCGAGCTCGACAAGACGCTGAACGATGCGCTGGCGGTGCTGCCGAATGTGCCGCTCGACGACGTGCCGGTCGGCAAGGACGAGCACGACAATGTCGTCAAGCATATCGTCGGCGAGGTGCCGACCCGGCCGAACTGGGTGAAGGAGCATTTCGAGATCGGCGAAGCGCTCGGCATGATGGATTTCCAGCGGGCGGCAAAGCTGTCGGGATCACGCTTCACCGTGCTGAAGAGCGGGCTGGCGCGGATGGAGCGCGCCATCGGCCAGTTCATGCTCGATCTGCACACGACCGAGCATGGCTATGAAGAAGTCATCCCGCCACTGATGGTGCGCGACGAAGTGCTTTTCGGGACCAACCAGCTGCCGAAATTCGAGGACGACCTGTTCTTCGTGCAGCATGGCGATGGCCGGCTCGGGTTGATTCCAACCGCCGAGGTCCCGCTCACCAACCTGGTGCGCGAAGAAATCACGGCCCATGAAAAGCTGCCGCTGCGCTATACGGCGCTGACGCCGTGCTTCCGCTCGGAAGCGGGCTCCGCCGGCCGCGACACGCGCGGCATGTTGCGCCAGCACCAGTTCTACAAGGTCGAGCTGGTCTCGGTCACCGACCAGGAGTCTTCGCTCGCCGAGCACGAGCGGATGACGCAGTGCGCCGAAGAGGTGCTGAAGCGACTGGAGCTGCCGTTCCGCACCATGGTCCTGTGCACGGGCGACATGGGGTTTGGCGCGCGCAAGACCTACGACATCGAGGTCTGGCTGCCTGGACAGAACGCCTATCGCGAGATCTCGTCCTGTTCAGTGTGCGGCGACTTCCAGGCCAGGCGCATGGATGCCCGCTACAAGGACAGGGACGGCAAGGGCAACCGCTTTGTGCACACGCTGAACGGTTCGGGCACCGCTGTCGGCCGTGCGCTGATTGCCGTCATCGAAAACTACCAGAATGAGGATGGCAGCGTAACCATTCCTGAAGTGCTGCGGCCTTATATGGGCGGTCTGGCGAAGATCGAATCGAAATAATGCGCATTCTTCTGACCAATGATGACGGCATCCATGCCGAGGGCCTGGCGTCGCTCGAACGCATCGCCCGCACGCTGTCGGACGATGTCTGGGTGGTGGCGCCGGAGCAGGACCAGTCCGGCTACGCGCATTCGCTGTCGATCTCGGAGCCGCTCCGGTTGCGCAAGATCGGCGAGAAACACTACGCCGTGCGCGGCACGCCGACCGACTGCGTCATCATGGGCGTCAAGAAGATCCTGCCTGGCGCGCCGGACCTGATCCTGTCCGGTGTCAATTCCGGCGCCAACATCGCCGACGACGTCACCTATTCCGGCACCGTCGCCGGCGCCATGGAAGGCGCGCTGCTCGGCATCCGCTCGATCGCACTCAGCCAGGGTTATTCCTATGTCGGCGAGGACCGCGTCGTTCCCTACGAGACCACCGAAGCGCTGGCGCCGGCGCTGCTGAAAAAGCTCGTCGCCATGCCGCTGCCGGACGGTGTGCTGCTCAACGTCAACTTTCCCAACTGTCTGCCTGACGAGGTCGCCGGCACCGTCGTGACGTCGCAAGGCAAGCTGGTGCACAGCCTGTGGGTCGACGAGCGCCGCGACGGGCGCGGCCTGCCTTATTACTGGCTGCGCTTCGGCCGCGAGCCGGTCGAGGGCAAGCAGGGCACCGATCTCCATGCTCTGCGCAACCGGCTCGTGTCTGTGACGCCGCTGCAGCTTGACCTCACCGCGCATGAAATCCGTGACCAACTGACCAAGGCGCTGTCTGAATAAGGTGTTCGCATGAAGAAGGTTCTGGCATGAACTTGCCGCTCGACGATCGCGAGGGTTTTGCCGCTTTCCTGCTGCGCCTGCGCGGCCAAGGCGCGGTGCCGAAGGCGCTGATCGCAGCCTTCGAGGCGACGCCGCGGCGCGGCTTCCTCAACGGCCAGTTCCATTCCATCGCCTGGTCGGACGGCATGCTGCCGATCGAATGCGGCGAGGCGATCGAGGGCGCCGATCTGCAGGCGGCGGTGATTGCGGCCCTGGCAATAGAGCCCGGCAACCGGGTGCTCGAGATCGGCACCGGCTCGGGCTACACGGCAGCGGTGATGTCGCGGCTCGCGGCTCGGATCGTCAGCGTCGACCGCTACAAGACGCTGGCCGAGCAGGCCAGGCAACGCTTCGAGGCGCTCGGCATCGGCAATGTCATCGTGCGCCAGGCCGATGGTTCCACCGGCCTTGCCAACGAAGCGCCGTTCGACCGCATCGTAGCCTGGGCGGCTTTCGACAGCCTGCCGCGCTTCCTGCTCGACCAATTGTCGAGCGGCGGCATCGTCATTGCCCCGATCGGGCCGGAGGAGGGCGAGCAGGTGCTGGCCAAGCTGACCAAGGTCGGCAGCCGCTTCGAGCGCGAGGATATCGGCACCGTGCGCCTGCAGCCGATCCTGCGCAGCGTTGCGGCGGTTATCTGAATTCTGCCTGTCACGCGCTTCGAAGGTAAGCCGAAGCCGATCGTTTCGTCATCCACGGGCGAAGCAAGGAGCGTAGCGACGCAGCGCAGACCCGAGGATCCATGCCGCGCCATCAAGGCGTAGCTACGGCGCAGAATTCTGCTCTGCTGCATTCTTCGGCCAATGTCACGGAATGGATCCCAGGGTCTCCGCGACGGCGCTTCGCGCCTGCTTCGCCCAGGGATGACGACGTTGGTGAAGGCGCCTTACAAAATGTTTTAAGAAAATTCGCGTCTGATTCTATGGGGTTAACCCGCCAGTAACATTAACGCGCTTTAATCATGACCAGTGTGTACCGGGTCTGCGGGTTAGTGCGATGCAATTCAGTGTTATGAAGGCAAACGGGCGTACTCTGTCGCGGGGCTGCGCTGTCCTCATGCTAGCCGGAATGGCAGCGGGGTGTAGCTCCCAGGTCTCGCGGTTCAACGGTGTCGACGACGTCTTCACCTCCTCGACCAACAATCAGCGCGCCATCATCGACAAGCAGAGCACCGCGCAGCCCTATCCGGGCGATGTGGCGCCCGAGCCGATCGCTGCAGCACCTGTCAATGGCAGCCATAACCAGTCGGTCAGCCGCTCCAGCCTGGAGCCGGTCACCGTCCAGCAGCTGCCGCCGCCAAGCGCGCCCAAAGCCGCTCCGATGCGCACCGCTTCCGCGCCTGCACTTGCGCCGGCACCGCATGTCGACAGGACGACCACCGGCACCGTGCAGCCGGCAAGGCCGTTCAAGAATGCCGGTGACTCCGATCCGAAACCAGTTGCCGCCGGCACGCCGCACGCCACGGAGATCGTCGTCAGGGACGGCGAGACCATTTCCGGCATCGCCCATCGCTATCACGTGCCGGCCGACGTCATCATGAAGGTCAACGGCTTGAGCGCCACCAAGGGGCTGAAGACCGGCCAGAAGCTGGTCATCCCGGCCTATGCCTATTCGAGCAAGGGGACCGAGCCGAAAGTTGCCGACGGCAAGCCGGCAAACAGCCCCAAGGCGCCGGCGCCGGAGAAGATCGCCGTACTGCCGCAGCAGCCGAAACTCAAGGACGGCAAGTCCGCCGCGCAGGTTGACGCTTCGGCAGCGAACAAGCCGAAGACCGACAAGCCGGCGCAGACTGCCTCGGCCGCGCCAAAAGCCGGCGCGGGCACCTACACGGTCCAGTCGGGCGATAGCCTGTCCTCCATCGCCAGGAAGACCGGCGTTGGCATCGTGGCGCTGAAGCAGGCCAACGGCATGCAGGACGGTCTGCTCAAGATCGGCCAGACGCTGAAGGTTCCCGCCGGTGGCACCGCAACGGTTGCAAGCGCCAAGCCGGCCAAAGTTGATCCGGTGACGACGGCCGCAACCCAGCCTGCGGCAAAGCCGACGGAGACGCTCGCCACCTACACGCCGCCGAAGAAGGATGCCAAGGTCATCCAGCAGGCCGAGGACGACGATGCTGTCGCGCCCGATGCCACCGGCATCGGCAAGATGCGTTGGCCGGTGCGTGGCCGCGTCATCTCCAATTTTGGTGGCGGCAAGGATGGTGTCGACATCGCCGTGCCCGAGGGGACGCCGGTCAAGGCGGCCGAAAACGGCGTGGTCATCTATGCCGGCGACGGCCTCAAGGAATTCGGCAATACGGTTCTGGTGCGCCACGAAAACGGGCTGGTCACCGTCTATGGTCACGCCAGGTCGATCGAGGTGCAGCGCGGCCAGAAGGTCAAGCGCGGCCAGGAAATCGCGCTGTCGGGCATGAGCGGGACCACCGACTCGCCGAAACTGCACTTCGAAGTGCGCAAGAACTCGGCCCCGGTCGACCCCTCTGGCTATCTCGAATAGAACAATAAACGTTTTGCAGGCCGTCTGACCTCCAGTCCGGCCCGCCGGCTCAGCCCGCTCCGCAAGGGGCGGGCTTTTTCAGTGACCTGACGGAAATCAATCAGTCGTTCAGCGGCTTGCCGAGCCGGCCGGCCAGATCCTGGGTGAACTGCCAGGCGACGCGGCCCGAGCGGCTGCCGCGCGTCGTTGCCCATTCCAGCGCCTCGGCGCGCAGCTGCTCCGGGTCGATAGTGAGCCCGTGATGGCTGGCATAGCTGTTGACCATGTCGAGATATTCGTCCTGCGAACATTTGTGGAAGCCGAGCCACAGGCCGAAACGGTCGGACAGCGAAACCTTTTCCTCGACCGCCTCGGACGGGTTGATGGCGGTCGAGCGCTCATTGTCGATCATGTCGCGCGGCAACAGGTGCCGGCGGTTCGACGTGGCGTAGAAGATGACATTGGCCGGGCGGCCCTCGACGCCGCCTTCAAGGGCTGCCTTCAGCGACTTGTAGGAGGTGTCGTCATGGTCGAAGGAGAGGTCGTCGCAAAACAGGATGAAGCGAAACGGCGCCGCCTTCAGCAGGCCCATCAGCCTGGGCAGCGTGTCGATATCCTCGCGATGGATCTCGATCAGCTTGAGCGGCAGGTCGGATTTGGCCTGGGCGTTGATCTGCGCATGCACGGCCTTGACCAGCGAGGATTTGCCCATGCCGCGCGCACCCCACAACAACACATTGTTGGCGGCATGGCCGGCGGCGAAGCGTTCCGTGTTTTCGACCAGAATGTCGCGCACGCGGTCGACGCCGCGGATCAGGCCGATGTCGACGCGGTTGACCTTGCGCACCGGCTCGAGATAGCCGGGGTCGGCCTGCCAGACGAAGCAATCGGCAACCGCAAGATCGGTTTGCGGCACCGGCGGCGGGGCGAGGCGGGTGACCGCCTCGATCAGGCGGTCGAGCTTTTGGTTCAGGGCCTCGATGGTGCTGTCGGTCATGTCTCGTCTTTTATGTTTCCGCACGAACGTGCGTAGGGGCCGAAATCGTCTTGATCCGGGCGAGATAGAAACTGGTTCCAAGCTTTTGTTTGGGCATGATCTTTTGCGAAAACCACGCCCGTATTCCGGGAGCATGCTCTAACACGGGTCAACCGGCCGGAAAAGCAGCTGAAAGCCCGGCCGCGCAGTTGCATTGGTAACTTTACCCACTATATTCCGGCCAAATTTGGCGAGGCCGCCCTACGGCCTTCTTCGTAACCAGGAGTTCTTGATGTTCGTCACACCGGCATACGCCCAAGCTACCGGAACTCCGCTTGGTCCGTTCGGGGATATCGGCATGATACTCCCGTTCGTTCTGATCTTCGTGATCATGTATTTCCTCATCATCCGGCCGCAGCGCGCCCAGTTGAAGAAGCGCCAGGAGATGATCTCGGCCGTGCGCCGTGGCGACACGGTCATCACCGGCGGCGGCTTCGTCGGCAAGGTGACCAAGGTGATCGACGACAATGAGCTTGAGATCGACCTTGGCGGCGGCACCAAGGTGACGGCGCTGCGCTCGACGATCGCCGATGTTCGGGTCAAGGGCGAGCCGGTGGCCAACCAGAACGCCAAGAAGTAAGCCAGTTTCCCAAGCGGAGCGATCCGCGGGCAGAGCTCTGACAAAAGACGGCGTATGGTCCATTTTTCGCGCCTGAAAATGATCCTGATCTGGCTTGCTATGGCCACAATGCTCGTCGACGCGCCCAGTCTTCACGCTGCCGGCGCGGACGTGCTGCTTCGATTGGACGCGACCGATGTGATCGATCGCCGGTTGGAGGCGACGCGTGACGAAATCAGGACGCTGCTGCGCGATGCAAGGATCGGCTATACTGGTCTTGCTAAGTCGGGTCGGGCCGTTCAGGTGCATATCACCGACGCCGCTCAGGTCGGCGCGGCCAAGATGGCATTGGAGGCGGTGACTGATCCTGTCCTTGGCAGCGCTGGTCCGGTCCAGGAAGTGATCCTGGATGATACCGGAGCAGCGTTGCTCAAGTTCACGGTAACAGACACAGGTATCAAGTATCGGATGTCGATCGCGCTTGCGCAGTCGATCGTGGTCATTAAGAATCGCCTGCGTGATCTTGGTGTAGCCGACCCAGTAGTGCGGCCAGAGGGCGAAGACGGTATGCTGGTCCGGACCTCGGGCGTTGCGGATTTGCAAAGGCTGAGGAGAATTCTCACCCGAACCGGAATGCTGACTTTTCAGTGGGTTGATGAGTCGATGCCGGTCGCTGATGCGATCAATGGCCGGACGCCCGCTGGCTCGGTGGTGGTTTATTCGAAGGACGATCCACCGGTTCCCTATCTGGTTGAGAGCCGAACGATCGTTTCCAGTGACGACATTGTCAATGCTCAGGCGACTCCCAACTCCGTCACAAATGAGCCGGCGGTTTCGTTCACCTTCGATTCCAGGGCAACGGCACGCGTTGCGCAGGCGACCTCGCAGAATGTCGGCAAGCTATTTGCGATGATCCTCGACAACCAAGTGCTTTCGGTGCCAGTCGTCCGCGAGCCAATTCTTAACGGCCGCGGCCAGATATCGGGCAACCTTACAAAGGAGAACGCCGATGATCTGGCCTTGCTTTTGCGTTCCGGACCGATGCCTGCACAATTGAAAATAGTCGAGTAGCGCACGATAGCGCCCGGCGGTGATCAGAATTAGAATGGAACCGACAGAGGCGATTGACGCCGAAACCGCTGCCGGCGGCAGCGCCAAATTGACCTCAGCGCGCTCGACAATCGGCGAAGTGCGGGTTAAGGGCGAGCCGGTGGCAAATAAGAACGCCAAGAAATAACCGAATTGTCGGCGGAACGATCCGCCAGTACGCCCTGACGGACAACGCCATATGCTGTATTTTTCGCGCCTGAAGATGATCCTGATCTGGATCGCCGTGGCCGTCACATTCATCCTTGCCGCGCCAAATCTCTTCCCGGCCAGCACATTGGCGCAATTGCCCAACTGGGTGCCGAAGCGGCAGATGACGCTTGGTCTCGATCTGCAGGGCGGTTCGCACATCCTCTTGCAGATGGACCAGAACGACCTGGTCAAGGCGCAGCTGGAAACGACGCGCGACGAGATCCGCACGCTGCTGCGCGATGCCAAGGTGGGCTATACCGGCCTTGGCGGCACCGGCAGGACCGTACAAGTGCGCATCACCGATCCAACCCAGATCGATGCCGCCAAGGCGGCGCTTAAGCCGCTGACCGATCCGGTCGCCGCCGGCCTGTTCACCGGTGGCTCCATCCAGGAGATGTCCCTGGATGATTCCGAAGCCGGGCTGCTCAAATTCACCGTCACCGACGCCGGCATCAAATACCGCACCTCGGCCGCATTGGCGCAGTCGATCGAAGTCGTCGAGCGTCGCGTCAACGAACTCGGCACCACCGAGCCGATCGTGCAGCGGCAGGGCGACGACCGTGTACTCGTCCAGGTGCCGGGCCTGCAGGATCCGCAAAGGCTGAAGGAGATCATCGGCCAGACCGCCAAGATGACCTTCCAGATGGTCGATACCTCGATGTCGGTGCAGGATGCGCTGAACGGCCGCCCGCCGGCAGGCTCCTCGGTGCTTTATTCGCAGGACGATCCGCCGGTTCCGTATCTGGTGGAAAATCGCGTCATCGTGTCCGGTGAAGATCTTGCCAAGGCGACGGCAACCTATGATTCCCGAAACAACGAGCCGGTGGTTTCGTTCGTCTTCAACTCGCGCGGTGCGACACGATTCGGCCAGGCGACGCAGCAGAATGTCGGCAAGCCGTTCGCCATCATCCTCGACAATCAGGTGATTTCGGCGCCGGTGATCCGCGAACCGATCCTCGGCGGCAGCGGCCAGATCTCAGGCAATTTCACCGCCGAAAGCGCCAACGACCTCGCCGTGCTGCTGCGCGCCGGCGCGCTGCCGGCAAAGCTGACCGTGATCGAAGAACGCACCGTCGGCCCGGGCCTCGGCCAGGATTCGATCCATGCCGGCAAGGTCGCCGGCATCATCGGCTCCATTCTCGTCGTCGCCTTCATGTTCGTCGCCTACGGACTTCTCGGCTTCCTCGCCAACATTGCGCTCGCCGTGCACGTGGCGATGATCGTCGGGGTCTTGTCGCTGCTTGGCGCGACACTGACCTTGCCCGGCATTGCCGGTATCGTGCTGACCATCGGCATGGCGGTCGATTCCAACGTGCTGATCTATGAGCGTATCCGAGAGGAGCGACGGGCCGGCCGTTCGGTCATCCAGTCGATCGACACAGGCTTCACCAAGGCGTTGGCGACCATCGTGGATTCCAACGTGACGTCGCTGATTGCCACGGTCGTGCTGTTCTATCTCGGCACCGGACCGGTCAAGGGCTTCGCCATCACCTATGCCATCGGCATTTTGACCACGGTGTTCACCGCCTTCACCTTCACCCGTCTGCTGGTGTCGATCTGGCTGCGCCGTGCGCGTCCGAAGGAATTGCCGCGTGCGCCGGTGACCTTCGTTCCGGCCGGCACGAAAATCCCGTTCATGGGCATCCGCCGCTGGACGTTCGCACTGTCCAGCCTGCTGTCGATCGCGTCGGTTATCGGATTCCTGACCATCGACATCAACTACGGCATCGACTTCAAGGGCGGCTCGATCATCGAGGTGCAGTCCAAGCAAGGCGACGCCGATATTGGCGATATCAGAAGCCGGCTGTCGGAGCTCAATATCGGTGAAGTGCAGGTCCAGCAATTCGGCGCGCCGAATGACGTGCTGATCCGCGTTGGCACCCAGGATGGCGGTGAGAACGCCGAGCAGACCGTCATCGACAAGGTGCGCGGCGAGCTGCAGGACAATTACGATTTCCGCCGCGTCGAGGTGGTGGGTCCCACCGTTTCGGGCGAACTGGCCAAGCAAGGCACGATTGCGATGATCATCGCGCTGATCGGCATCCTGGTCTATGTCTGGTTCCGCTTCGAATGGCAGTTCGCGGTCGGCGCAATCGTGGCGACGGTGCACGATGTGGTGATGACGCTGGGCTTCTTCGTCATCACCGGGCTCGAGTTCAACCAGTCTTCGCTGGCGGCGATCCTGACCATTATCGGCTATTCGCTCAACGACACGATCGTCGTCTATGACCGTGTTCGAGAAGATTTGCGAAAATACAAACGAATGCCGCTCCCACAATTGTTGAACAACGCCATCAACGAGACGCTGTCGAGAACGACGCTGACTTCGGTGACGACCATCCTGGCGCTGCTGGCGCTCGTGTTGTTCGGCGGCGAGGTGATCCGCTCGTTCACCATGGCGATGCTGTTCGGCGTCGTCTTCGGCACCTATTCGTCGATCTTCATCGCAGCGCCCTTGCTGATCCTGTTCAGGCTCAGGCCGCAGGGAGCGAGCGCCGATGAGGAGAAGCCGGTTGGTGGCGGCAAGGCCATGGCGACCTGACGGCTGCGCTGGTGGCAAAAGGCATCGTCATCCGCGAGGCGCATTTCCCCGGACGGGCGCCGATCGAAGCCTACGGCAATGGCGGCTTCCGCTTCGCCGACATGTCGCATCGCGGCTCGCTTCTTTGCCTGCCCTCCGGCATCCATGGCTGGGAGCCGGCCGATCCGCTGGCCCTGACGGCGGCGGATTTCGACCTGCTGCTGGCTGAGGCCGGCAAGGTCGAGATCCTGCTGGTCGGCACAGGCAAGGATTTGCGGCCCTTGCCGACAGCACTTCGGGCGGCGCTGAAAGCGGCTGGCATTGGCTCCGACCCGATGTCGACGGGGGCAGCGGTGCGGACCTACAATGTTCTGCTTGCCGAAGACCGCGCCGTGGCCGCGGCGCTGATCGCCGTCGACTGACGTGACCGATACAGCTGACATCGTCATGGAGACGGTGCGCGCCGGCGACCATGACCGCTATGTCAGCGCACTCTATGCACCGGCCAACAAGCGCGCGGCGCTGTTTTCGCTTTACGCCTTCAATGCCGAGATTGCGTCTGTCCGAGACCGCATCCACGAGGCATTGCCGGGCGAAGTGAGGCTGCAATGGTGGCGCGATGTCATCGCTGCTGAAGCCGCAGCCACAGGCAACCCGCTCGCCGATGCGCTGAAGGCGACGATTTCTGCCCATGGCCTGCCCAAAACTGCCTTCGACAACATGCTCGAGGCCCGCATCTTCGACCTCTATGACGATCCGATGCCGTCGCGCACCGATCTCGAGGGATATTGCGGCGAGACGGCGGCCGCGCTGATCCAGCTGGCGGCGATGGTGCTCGATCCCAATCAGGCGCCGCGCTTTGCCGAACTGGCGGGCAGGGCCGGCTGCGCCCAGGCGATGACCGGCCTGTTGCTGCTGTTGCCGCTGCATCGCCGACGCGGGCAATGCTTCGTGCCGGCGGATATCCTTGCAGCGGCCGGCTCGCCGGAGGAGTTCGTCAGCGGCGACGGCGGCCCCGGCGCTCAGCGCGCGGTGGCTGCGATGATTGCATTGGCGCAGGAGCATCTCCGCGCTTTCGAGCAAGGGGCGTCCGCACTTCCGGAAACGCTGCGTCCGGCGTTCCTGCCGCTGGCGCTGACCAGCGCCTATCTCGGCAAGATGGCCAATGGCCGCTCGCCGCTTGGTGGCGCAGCCCGGCTTTCGGCTCTGCGCCGGCATTGGCTGTTGCTCAGGCGCGCAACGCGGGGATGGCCAGCGAGTTGACGTAAACGTCAATCGCGTTAGGACTCTGAGACTTGGCTATTCAGCAGCTTCCGCTGTTTGCGCCGGCAGCCCTAGCCACTCCCGACAATCTGCCCGCGCGCGTGAGGTGATCGCGTGGCGCTTGGCCACCGTCTTGTCCTTGCCGCGCAGGCGTTTGCCTTCGGTCTTCGGTGCTTCCACCGGCGGGAAAAGGCCGAAATTGACGTTCATCGGCTGGAACGAGCGTTTGCCCGGCTCGTCGTCTGAGACGATGTGGCCGCCGGTGATGTGGTTGAGCAGCGCGCCGAAGGCGGTGGTGAGCGGTGGCAGCGATGGCGCGTGGCCGAGCCGCTCGGCGGCGGCGAAGCGGCCGGCGAGCAGGCCGATCGCCGCGCTCTCGACATAGCCCTCGCAGCCGGTGATCTGGCCGGCAAAGCGCAGGCCCGGCCGCGACTTCAGCTGCAGCGAGGCGTCGAGCAAGGTCGGCGAGTTGATGTAGGTGTTGCGGTGCAGGCCGCCGAGACGGGCGAACTCGGCGTTTTCCAGACCCGGAATGGTGCGGAACACGCGCACCTGCTCGGCATGCTTCAGCTTGGTCTGGAAACCGACCATGTTGTAGAGCGTGCCCAGCGCATTGTCCTGACGCAGCTGCACCACGGCATAGGCTTTGACCGTCGGGTTGTGCTCATTGGTCAGCCCCATCGGCTTCATCGGTCCGTAGCGAAGCGTCTCGACACCGCGCTCGGCCATGATCTCGATCGGCAGGCAGCCGTCGAAATAGGGCGTGCCTTCCCACTGCTTGAATTCGGTCTTGTGGCCGTCGACCAGCGCCTGTACGAAGGCGAGATACTGGTCCTTGTCCATCGGGCAGTTGATGTAATCCTTGCCGGTGCCGCCGGGCCCAACCTTGTCGTAGCGCGACTGGAACCAGCAGGTGTCCATGTCGATCGTGTCGAAATGGATGATCGGGGCAATCGCGTCGAAGAAGGCCAGCGCATCGGCGCCGGTTGCCTCGGCGATCGACTGGGCGAGCGACGGCGCGGTCAGCGGTCCCGTGGCGATGATCGCCTGGTCCCACTCCGCCGGCGGCAGGCCCGGCACTTCCTCGCGCTCGATGGTGATCAGCGGGTGCGCTTCAAGCTTTTTCGTCACCGCGTCGGAGAAACCGTCGCGATCGACGGCCAGCGCGCCGCCTGCCGGCACCTGGTTGGCGTCGCCGGCACTCATGATCAGCGAGCCGGCCAGCCGCATTTCGGCGTGCAGCAGGCCGACCGCGTTGTTTTCGGCATCGTCGGAGCGGAAGGAGTTGGAGCAGACGAGCTCGGCCAGGCCATCGGTCTTATGCGCATCGGTGCCGCGCACCGGGCGCATCTCATGCAAAATGACGGGAACACCGGCTTGCGCTGCCTGCCATGCGGCTTCGGAGCCGGCGAGGCCGCCGCCGACGATATGGATTGGATTTTTGCTCATGAGCGCCGGAATAATCGCTTGGCGCGCTGTTTGCAATTGGCCGGTGCGAGCGTGGGTCATTGTCGTGCAACGACGGAGCTCGACTTTCTTATGTCCGCAGCGACGGTCTGATGGCGGCGTAAAGCGCCTCGATCGACTGCATGCGCAATTGAAAAGCCTGCCCAAAAACAACAACACCCGCCGCGGGAGGAGGTGCGGCGGGTGTCGTTTTTGGGGCCGATCCTCGGGAGGAGGTGGGGATCGGCCGTATTCGCCATCGCCGGGGAGGAGGTCGGCTTTGACGAAATTCTTTTCGCCAGATCGAGGGAGGCGAAATCCCTGGAAGACGAACTGCGTTCACTTTGAAGACGAACTGCGTTCGCTTCGGAAAGACGAACTGCGTTCGCTTTGGAAAGACGAACTGCGTTCGCTTTGGAAACAGCGCCCGCCGCGGGAGGAGGTGCGGCGGGCGCCGTTTTGGTGGTCAACCCTCGGGAGGAGGTGAAGGCTGACCGTATCCGTCAGGGTCGGGGAGGAGGTCGACCCTGGCGAAATTCTGGCTAGATCGTCGCCCTGCGGGCGATGATCTTGATCTCGTCACGGACGATGCCGAGATCATGGAGCTGACGGTTCGAAAGGCGACCCAGCTCGGTAACGGTGTCGCGGTAAACGCGCCAGTTACGATAGTTGCGGATCAGGTTCATTGTCGTTCTCTTTTTCAAAACTGGTTCGGATCATTTGCGATCCGAAGAGGATTAGACCGCCTTGCGGGCGACGTAGTGGATGTCGCTGCGGCTGATGCCGAGGTCGGTCAGTTCACGGTTCGACAGGCGGCTCAGCTCGGAGACGGTGTCCCGGTAGCGGCGCCAGTTGCGGTAGTTGCGGATCAGGTTCATGGTAGTGCTCGTTTCGTCTTTCTTCGGATCATTCCGTTTGTGTACGAACAGTAAATAGGCTGGGTAATATCGATTTAAAAGTGCTGTTGGCGCATGGCAGCAATGCAAATTGTGCAATGCAACATTAACGCGCGTTCACGGCTTCGTCATGAAGAAACCCGAATCGGAAAATGACGTTGCGTCAACGATTTGGGCGGATCGGCTGTCAGAAAGACCAAGCTGGGGGAGAAGCGGCATGGCGAGTTATTCGTCACGGGCGAGGGCCGATATCGGGCGGTGGCTGCAGGCCGGCCTGATCGACGCCAAGACGGCCGATGCGCTTAAGTGCGACATCGACGCAAACGAGCGCAAATCGCTGAGCTTCGGCACTATATTGGCCATGATGGCAGCGCTGCTGTTCGGCGCCGCGATCCTGCTCTTCGTCGCCGCCAACTGGGACGCGATCCCGCGGCTGGTGCGGGTCGCGGCGCTGTTTGCCGTCATTCTCGCCGGCTATGTCGGCGGCGCGGTGTTGAAGATGCGCGACCATGCGGCGATCGGCGAGGCGCTGTGGATCGTGGCCGCCGCGGCCTTCGGCGGATCGATCGCGCTGATCGGCCAGATGTACCATCTCACGGGTGACGAAGCCTCGGCCATCGTCACCTGGGGCATCGGCACGGCATTAGCCGCGGTGGCGTTGCGCTCGAACCCGCTGACGGTCGCTGCCGTCGGCATATCCGTTGCCTGGCTGTTCGTGCGCGCGTTCGACTTTTATGACCGCCCCGTATTTTCGGATTTCTTCGTTATCATGGCGCCGGTGCTTTTTGTCGTCTCGTTGTGGACGCGCAGCCAGCCGGCACGCCACCTGATCATTCTCTCGGTCATTTTCTATATCGCGGTGCGCGGCCTGGACCAGAACACGCTCGCCCTGGCTATTCCTCTCGTCGTGGTGTCGGCGCTGCTGTTTGCGGTTTCGATCTTCGCCGCTGGGCCGGCCGACCGGATCTTGCAGCTCGGCGGGCGGTTGCCTTTGCACGCCTTGATCGGCTTTCTCACCGGGCTGGCGATGATGCAGATCGAACTGGGCGATGACAACGCCTTCAGCAACGGCTTTGCCATTGCGTCGGTCATCGCACTGGCCGGCATTGCCGCGGCGATCATGCTGGGCGGGCGCGAGAGCAGGGGGCTGCGCTGGGTTGCCTATGCCGGCTTTGCCTTCGAGCTCGCCATTATCTATGTCGTGACCTTGCAGACGATGCTCGGCACGGCCGGCTTCTTCCTGGCTGCCGCAGTGCTGTTCGGCATCCTGGCTCTCGTCATCATCCGTGTGGAAAAACGCATGAAGGCCCCGGAAGGAGCGGCAGCATGATGTCGGGAAAGAAACTTGTCATCTCGGCGCTGGTCCTGGCGCTCGTCCAGATCGGCTTCCTGAGCTGGATCATCGCCGGCCGCGCGGCGATCCTGCGCAACGGCAAGGAGGTCTTGCTGAAAGTCGAGCCGGTCGATCCGCGCGATCTGCTGCGCGGCGACTATATTATCCTCGGCTATGAAATATCGCGCTTGCCGGTGAAGCTGATCGCCAACATCCCGGCCGGCCAGCTCGTGAGCGAGAACACGCCGATCGTGGTCCGGCTGAAGCCGGGTGCCGACGGCTATTGGCATGCGACCACGGCCTGGTTCGGCAAGGCTCCGACGCCGGCGACCGCCGACGAAGCCGATATTGTCGGCCAGGTCGCGCCGGGCTGGACGCTTGATCCTGAATCCACGATCGCACCGCAATACGGCATCGACCGCTTCTACCTACCTGAGGGCCAGGGCATGGCGATCCAGAACGACATGCGGGTGCGGCCATTCGGCGTGCGCATCGCGCTCGCCGCCAGTGGCCAGGCACAGATCAAGGCGTTGATGGACGGCGACAAGACATTGTTTGAGGAACCGCTCTACTAGAAGACATTACCCAGGGCATGGACTTCGGCAACGATCGATCGCTTCGCCCTCATGCAAACCAGACGGGCGAAGACAATGCCGATTACGGTGACGACGCGCGAAGATATCAATCTCGATGCCGTTTTGCGCGTCGCCTGGAGAATCGACACGGTCGAAATCGGCGACAAGGCCTTGCAACGCATTGCCGAATGCCGCGCCTCGTTCCTGAAACTCATTGAGTCCGATCCGCCGCCGGTCATCTACGGCGTCACCACCGCCATGGGCGAGCTGGCAAGCCGCAAGCTCGAACTTGACGAGCGCGACCGCCATGCGCGCATCAAGGCGTATGCCGCCGCCACATCGTTCGGTGAGCCATTGCCTGAGCGCGTCGTCAGGGCGATCGTGCTGGCACGGCTGACCAATTTCATCGAAGGCAATGCCGCCACCACGCCGCGCATCGCGCTAGCCGTTGCGGCGATGCTCGACGGTGGACCGATGCCGGTGGTGTCGTCGCAGGGGCAGGGCGGCGCCGGCGAGATCCTGGCGCTCTATCCGCTGTTTGCCGCGCTTACCGCTGGCCTGGAGCTCGAAGTGAAGGAGCGGGGCTCGCTGATCAACGGCTCGCCCTGCGCTGCCGCCCTTGTGGCGGACGCAGCACTTGCCGCACGCCGTCGCGTCGCGATGGCGCACAAGGTGTTTGCGCTGTCGATCGAAGCCTTTCGTGCGCCGCTCGAGCATTATGATGCCGCGCTCGACGGGCTGTGGGGCGACGCGCACGAAGCGGCCGCCTTGCAAGGGTTGCGGCAATACCTGGTTGGCGCCGGCGACGGCCGGCGCAACTATCAGGCGCCGGTCAGCTACCGCATCGTGCCGCGCGTGCTCGGCCATGCGCATCGGGCGCTGGCGGGCGCCGAGCAGGCGGCGACCGTGTCGCTGGCCTCGATCTCGGACAATCCGGTCTATATCCCGCCCGACGATGCGCATCCGCTGGGACGCTGCATCTCCACCGGCGGCTACCACAATGCCATGGCGACACCGGCATTGGACGATCTGGCGGCGATCTGGGCCGATCTCTGCCTGCTTTGCGACCGGCACGCCTCAAAGCTGCTGAACGGCAAGGTGTCGCTGCTGCCCGACCTGTTGATGACCGGGCGGCATTGGGCCGACAGCGATGGCCATGGCAATGTCGGCTATGTCCCGATGGCGATCACCGGCTATCTCGAACAGGCCAAGGTTGCGGCGCAGCGCACCTTCATCCCGGGAACCGAATCGGCCGGCGCCGGCCAGGACGACGTCGCCACCACCGCATTCTTCGCCTGGACCAAGGAGGCGACGGCCGGCCGCTGCCTCGACGCGGCGATGGCCATGCTGGCCATGATCGCCTCGCAGGCCCTGTACGTGACTGAACGCGCCGCGCCGCCGGCATTGCAGGATTTTGTCGCGGATATCAGGAAGATCGTGCCGCCGGTCGACGCCGACCGGGTGCTGGGGCCGGAGCTGGCGAAATTGGCGGAGTGGTTTACCGGTCAAGTGTTTGAAGTGTAGGCCGTCGCCGCCAGTCCTCCTACGCCACGGCTTCGGAGGACACCCTTCGCTATATCAAGCTCTCAGGTGGCCTGCCACCCGAAGCTCGATAGAGTGAAGGGTGGTGCGGATGAAGGGACTCGAACCCCCACGCCTTTCGGCACTGGAACCTAAATCCAGGGCGTCTACCAGTTCCGCCACATCCGCATTTGTCGGCAATCCCATGTAGCCATCATTCTGTCAATGTCGGGGCGAAAATGTCTGCCGTTGGGGCGGTCATTCGCTGCAACGCGAAGATGGTTGAAAATTGGCCTCGCCTGTGACAAAAGGCGTGTCAAATGTGACGGGACGCGCCGATCCGCTTCTGCAGAATGTGATAAGAAGTAGGAAAAACAAGAACTTATTCACATCTTGGAACGCAGTTTGGAAGAATTTGAGCCGTAATTTCGGTCAAATCGCCAGGTTCCGTGCCAAAAGCCATTCCCGGCAAGATTGTACCGGCAGGCTGTGAACGGCAAGACGCCGTGGCAGCCTCTTTGGTGAAGATAAAGGTTTTACGATGCAGGTCACCGAAACGCTCAACTCCGGTCTCAAGCGCGAGATCAAGATCACCGTGCCGGCCGGTGATATGGAAGCCAAGCTGATGGCGCGGCTGTCCGACGCCAGGAACAAGGTCCGCATCAACGGCTTCCGTCCCGGCAAGGTGCCTGTGCAGCATTTGCGCAAGGTCTACGGCAAGTCGTTCATGGCCGAAGTGGTCAACGAGATCCTCAACGATTCGACCCGTTCGATCATCACGGGGCGCGGCGAAAAGGCCGCCATGCAGCCTGAAGTGATCATGACGGAAGACGAGAAGGAGGCCGAGAAGATCCTGGCCGGCGGCGCCGACTTCGAATTCCGCCTCAACTACGAGGTCATCCCGGCGATCGAGATCAAGGATTTCTCCGACATCAAGGTGACGCGCCAGGTATTCGAAGTGCCGGACAGCGAGATCGACGAACAGGTCCAGCGCGTTGCCGAATCGGCGCGAAGCTTCGAGCCGAAGACCGGCAAGGCCGCCGAAGGCGACCGCGTTTCGATCGACTATGTCGGCAAGATCGACGGCGAGGCCTTTTCCGGCGGCGCCGGCACCGACCAGCCGCTGGTTCTGGGGTCCAAGGAATTCATTCCGGGCTTCGAGGACCAACTGATCGGCGCCAAGGCCGGCGACGAGAAGCAGGTCACCGTCACTTTCCCGGAAAACTACCAGGCAGCGCATCTGGCCGGCAAGGAAGCCACCTTCGACGTCACCGTCAAGGAAGTGTCCAAGCCCGGCGCGCTGGAAATCAACGACGAGATGGCCAAGAACCTCGGCCTGGAATCGCTGGAGCGCCTGCGCGACGTGGTGCGCGGCCAGATCGAGAACCAGTTCGGTTCGATGACCCGCCAGAAGGTCAAGCGCCAGCTGCTCGACCAGCTTGACGCGGCCTATTCGTTCGAGGCGCCGTCGAAGCTCGTCGATGCCGAGTTCAACAACATCTGGACCCAGGTCAACCGCGATCTCGAAGCCGCCGGCCGTACCTTCGCCGACGAGGAGACGACGGAAGAAGAGGCACGCGCCGAATATCTGCGGCTTGCCGAGCGCCGCGTGCGTCTCGGCCTGGTTTTGGCCGAGATCGGCGAGAAGGCCGGCGTCACCGTTTCCGACGAGGAACTGCAGCGCGGCCTGTTCGAGCAGGTGCGCCGCTACCCGGCCAACCAGCAGCAGGAAGCCTTCGAGTTCTATCGCAGCAATCCGGAAGCCCTGAACACGCTGCGCGCGCCGATGTTCGAGGAGAAGGTCGTCGACCATCTGCTCAGCCAGATCTCGGTCACCGACGTCAAGGTCAGCAAGGAAGAGCTGATGGCTGACGACGAAGAGGGCGATACCGCCAAGGCCAAGCCGGCGAAGAAGGCCGCTGCCAAGAAGGCCGACAAGGCTGAAAAGGCCGACGACGCGGAAGAGCCGAAGAAGAAGGCAGCCCCGAAGAAGAAGGCCGCCAAGGACGCCGAATAAGCGTCTGACGACAAGATCAGAAAAGGCCGCCCTCGAGGCGGCCTTTTTCGTTGTGGCGGATGTGCCTTGAGCCACCGCAGCCCACCTGAACCTTTGTACGGTCGACCTGTTCTACCTACCGGCCAGATTCTGTGGTACACAGGTGGCGCAATTCCATCTGGGGAGGAGCGGAGAATCTATTCTGCCGTGCAGGGCGCATGCTGGTGCTACCGGCATGTGCAGACCGTCTGAGGAAAATTTGACGATCAGGGAGGAATGCCATGCGCTTGGTTGCGTTTTTCGCCGTCGTTTCCGTTGCAACTTTCATCGCCAATCCATCGCGGGCACAGGACGCCGCGGCGGGCGAGAAGGTCTTCACCAAATGCAAGGTCTGCCACGTCGCAGACCAAGACACCAACAAGATAGGCCCTTCGTTGCATGGCGTTATCGGCCGGACGGCCGGTACGCATCCGGATTTTAAATATTCCGAAGCCATGATCGCGGCCGGCACATCCGGCGTCAAATGGGATGAGCCGACACTGACGACGTATCTTCACGACCCCAAGGCAATGGTCAAAGGGACGAAGATGGCGTTTCCCGGCCTCAAGAAGGACGAGGACGTCGCCAACGTCATCGCCTATCTGAAGCAATTTTCCCCGTAACCTGGCTCTTCGGCCGGCCAGAGCGTTTCACCGTTTCACGGAAACGGCGATCCGCTCGATCTCTTTGTTCTTACGCAATTCCGGGCGGAAAACCCCATACACTTTCCTGGAATTGCTCTAGGCTGCCCGGTTTCCATCGATGGTCGTCTCAAATGTCGGTCAAGGAAAGCCTCAAGGATACCGGCGTCCGCCTCTCGGAAGCGACGGCCAGTGATTTCTTTGCGCTCTTGAAGCCTCGGGTCATGGCCCTTGCCGTGTTTACCGCCTTCGTCGGTCTGATGGTGGCGCCCGGCGCGATGAACCCGGTCATCGCCGTGATCGCCATAGGTGCGATTGCGGTTGGAGCGGGAGCGGCCGGCGCGCTCAACATGTGGTACGACGCCGACATCGACGCGCTGATGTCGCGCACGTCAAAGCGGCCGGTTCCGTCGGGCCGCGTCACGGCCGGCGAAGCCCTCGGCTTCGGCCTGGTGCTTTCCGCACTTTCGGTCATGACGCTCGGCGTGCTGGTGGGCTGGCTTGCCGCGTCACTGCTGGCCTTCACCATCTTTTTCTACGTCGTCATCTATACGATGTGGCTGAAGCGCTCGACACCGCAGAACATCGTCATCGGCGGCGCGGCGGGTGCCCTTCCTCCGATGATCGGCTGGGCGGCGGCCACCGGCGCCATCGGCATTGAAAGCCTCATCCTGTTCCTGATCATTTTCCTGTGGACGCCGCCGCATTTCTGGGCGCTCGCACTGTTCAAGGCCGGCGACTATGCCGCTGCCGGCATCCCGATGATGCCGAACGTGGCCGGCCAGGCCTCGACCAGAAGGCAGATCTTCGCCTATTCACTGCTCCTGGCACCAATCGGCGTGCTGCCCTGGGCGTTCGGATTCACGAGCGGGGCTATGGGATTGTTTCGGCTGCATTGGGCTCGGGTTTCATCTGGCATGCCTGGAACGCCCTGGTCGTCCTCGACAAGGAGATGAAGCCGGCCAAGGCGCTGTTTGCCTATTCGATCTTCTATCTTTTCGCGATCTTTGCCGTGCTGCTTGCCGATACCATCGCGATACGCGCGTTCATGTCAGCCGGAGGGTGACGGCATGACGCTGTGTTCGGAAACCTCGCCTTCCGGGAGCCTTTTGTAAGAACGGGCGACAAGCTCCAGTCAATGGAGTATATTGATTGCGGTGCAGGTCGCGGTTCGCGTGGCCAGTCATGCAGAACGGCAGCACCGTGAAACCGCGACCTTGCCGGACCTGGTCTGGAGGAACGGGCATGACAAGTTTTCACGTGATTGCAGGCGCCAGCGAAACGCTGGAACACACCAAAATCCGAAAAATCAGCGTTTCCGATCTATTCGATGCGCTCAAGCGCGGTGTTGACGATTTTATGGTCAAACCGTCGCACATCGTCTTTCTCTGCCTGATCTATCCGCTTGTCGGCGTGGTGCTCGCTGCCTGGACTTCGGGCGCCAATGCGTTGCCGATGTTGTTTCCGCTGGTGTCCGGCTTTGCGCTGATAGGTCCATTCGCGGCGATCGGCCTCTATGAGATCAGCCGCAGACGAGAAGCCGGGCTCGACACCTCCTGGACGCACGCTTTCGAGGTCAGGAATTCTCCGGCCCTGCCAGCCATCGCCGCAGTCGGGATCATGCTGGTTGCAATCTTCATCGCCTGGCTTTTGGCGGCGCAGGTGTTCTACGAATATCTCTTCGGCCCGGCTCCGCCTGCATCGATTTCGGGCTTCATCAATGAAATATTTGCCACCGGACGCGGCTGGTCTCTGATTGTCCTGGGGCACGCCATCGGCTTCGTCTTCGCCGCGGTGGTGTTGTGCACGACGGTTGTCGCCTTCCCATTGCTGCTCGACCGCGATGTCGGCGCCTACGAAGCCATCCACACGTCGGTGCGAGCGGTGCTGGCGAACCCGATCCCCATGGCTGTCTGGGGACTGATTGTCGCCGTCGCCCTGATCATAGGCTCGCTGCCGGTGTTTGCCGGGCTGGCGGTCGTGCTGCCGATCCTGGGTCACGCCACCTGGCATGTCTACCGCAAGGTTGTGGAGCCGCCATCGTCCCCGACGCGGGTAGGCCTCTGACCCTGCAGATCAGCTGATGGGAAGCTTCATCTCCGGTCTTTGACCGGAGATGAAGACTGTGCGTCAGGGCCCCGGTCCGAAGAAGGACAACCGGGTGAGAAGCGTGTAGTCCGCTTCGAAGAGCATCATCGCCACGAACACCAATATCAGAAGTGGCGGCAGGATGATCGCATAGGTCAGCGCCAGCCGCTCCCAGGCCATGTGCATGAACACGGCGACGATCAGCCCGGCCTTGAGGATCATGAAGATCAGGATCAGAGACCATCTGAGATAGCCGTGGATGCCGAGATAATCGACCATGTAGGAGCAGGCGCTGAGGATGAACAGCCATGCCCAGACCACCAGATAGAGCTTGATCGGATGTTCCTGATGAACCTCCGCGACGCCGGTCGATGGCCCTTCATGCGCATGATCAGAGTGCAGCGCGTGTTGCCCGAGGCCGTTTGCGGTTGCTTCAGCCATGTCAGCCTCTCACCAAAGATAGAAGAATGCGAAAATGAACACCCAGACCAGGTCGACGAAATGCCAGTAGAGCCCCATGATTTCGACGTTCTCGTAGCGACCCCTGCGGCTGGTGAAGAAGCCGGGACGACCGACGTCATAGTCTCCACGCCAGACCTTTCGCGCCACGATGATGAGGAAGATCACCCCGATCGTCACATGCGTGCCGTGGAAGCCGGTGATCATGAAGAAAGTCGAGCCGAATTGTGCCGCGCCCCAGGGATTGCCCCACGGCCGTACGCCTTCGGTAATCAACTTGGTCCATTCGAAGGCTTGCATGCCGACGAAGGTGGCTCCTAGCGCTGCCGTCAGAAGCATGAGGATTGCGGTTTTGCGGCGGTCGCGGCGATAGCCGAAATTGACCGCCATGGCCATCGTTCCGCTGCTCGATATCAGCACGAAGGTCATGATGGCAATCAGGATCAGTGGAATGTCCGAACCGCCGATGCGAAGCGCAAAGACCTCGCTCGGATTGGGCCACGGCACACGTGTGGAGACGCGCGCGGTCATGTAGGAGAGCAGGAAGCAGCCGAAGATGAAGGTGTCGCTGAGCAGGAAGATCCACATCATGGCCTTGCCCCAGGACACGTTCTTGAACGCGCGCTGATCCGAGGACCAATCGGCGGCGATGCCTTGCCAGCCTGCGGGCCGCGTCTCCGTTTGGCCGGTATGCGTCAGTGTCGTTTCTGCCATGCTCCTCGACCTCCTAGGTCAGCAACTGCCGGCAAATATCGATGAACGTCGCGGCCCAGCCGGCTAAAAGAGCGAAGATGGCGAGCCAGACGAAAAGCAGGAAATGCCAGTACATGGCGCATAATTCGACGCTGAGGCGAAGCCGTTCCGGCCGTGCCCCGTTCCAGGCGCCGGCGGTTGTCCTGCCCAGGCCCACCAGCCCTCCCACTATATGCAGGCCGTGCATCCCGGTTATCAGGTAGAAAAAACTGTTGGCCGGATTGGAGGCCAGAAAATAGCCATCGGCGGTCAGGTCCCGCCATGCCATGAGCTGCCCGATGAGGAAGGCGATCGCGGTGAGCCCAGCCGCGGCAAGGCCGAGCCTGACCGTGTCCATCTGGCGCTTGCGCGCCGCGATCGAGGCGCATTGCAGCGCGATGCTGCTCAGCACCAGCATGCCGGTGTTGAGCCAGAGCAGGCGTGGGATGGGCAGCGGCTGCCAGTCCGACAGCGCCATACGCATGAAGTAGGCGCTGGTGAACAGCGCAAACAGGCAGCCGACCACGGCGAGGAAGACACCGAGGCCGATCTTGGCGGTCGGCAGGCTCGATCGGTCGAAGGCGACAAAATCTCCTGCCACACCTTGCTCGAGCCATGGTTTCGCCATCAGCCGCTGATGCGAGAGCCACCAGCCGGCAAAGCCGGCGATCACGAGAAGGAAGACCAGGATGACGCTCATGCTGGCTCCCTGGAGGGGCCGAACGTGCCCGGCATGTTTTGCGGAATGAAGTCCTCCTTGGCGCCCGGCACGCTGTAGTCATAGGCCCAGCGATAGACGATCGGCAGATCCTTGCCGAAATTGCCATGCGCGGGTGGTGTCTGCGGCGTTTGCCATTCGAGTGTCGTGGCCCGCCATGGATTGCCACCGGCCTCGCGCCCATGGCGGATGCTCCAGATAAGATTGAACAGGAAAACGATCTGGGCGAAGCCGACGATAAACGCCATGATGCTGATGAACGAGTTCAGGTGATGCGCCGACTCCGTCATGACCGTCACGTCGGTCAGTTCGGCATAGCGCCGCGGCACGCCCATCAGGCCGATGTAATGCATGGGAAAGAAGATCAGGTAGGCGCCGAGAAATGTGACCCAGAAATGGAACCGGCCGAGCGTCTCGTTCAGCATCCGGCCGGTGACCTTCGGGTACCAGTGGTAGATCGCGCCGAAGATGACGACGATCGGAGCAACACCCATGACCATATGGAAGTGAGCGACGACGAACATCGTGTCCGACAGCGGGACGTCGACGACGACGTTGCCGAGAAACAGCCCGGTCAACCCGCCATTGACGAAGGTGACGATGAAAGCCATGGCAAACAGCATCGGTATGGTGAGGTGGATGTCGCCCCGCCACAGCGTCAGCACCCAATTGTAGACCTTGATCGCTGTCGGGATGGCAATGATCAATGTCGTGGTGGCGAAGAAGAAGCCGAAATAGGGGTGCATGCCGCTGACATACATGTGGTGCGCCCAGACCACGAAGCTCAGCGCGCCGATGCCAACGATGGCCCAGACCATCATCCGGTAGCCAAAAATGTTCTTGCGCGCATGCGTGCTGATCAGATCGGAGACGATGCCGAAGGCCGGCAGCGCCACGATGTAGACTTCCGGGTGGCCGAAGAACCAGAACAGATGCTGGAACAGGATCGGGCTGCCGCCATTGTGCTGTAGCTGTTCCCCCATCTCGACGACCGCGGGCATGAAAAAGGAGGTTCCAAGCGCGCGGTCAAGCAGCATCATCACGCAGGCGACGAACAGCGCCGGAAAGGCGAGCAGCGCCATGACGGTGGCGGTGAAGATGCCCCAGACGGTCAGCGGCAGGCGCATCATCGTCATGCCGCGCGTGCGGGCCTGCAGCACCGTCACGACATAGTTCAGACCGCCCATGGTGAAGCCGATGATGAACAGGATCAGCGAGACGAGCATCAGGATGATGCCCCATTCCTGGCCGCCAGGTGTGCCGGTCATGATGGCTTGCGGCGGATAGAGCGTCCAGCCGGCGCCGGTCGGTCCGCCGGGCGCAAAGAAGCTCGACACCAGCACCAGCACGGCAAGGAGGTAGATCCAGTAGCTCAGCATGTTGACATAGGGAAAGACCATGTCGCGGGCGCCGACCATCAGCGGGATCAGGTAGTTGCCGAAGCCGCCGAGGAAGAGTGCCGTGAGCAGGTAGATCACCATGATCATGCCGTGCATGGTGATGAACTGGTAGTAGGCCTCGGGGGTGATGAAATCGAACGTGCCGGGGAAGCCGAGCTGCAGCCGCATCAGCCAGGACAGCACCAGCGCGACCAGGCCGATTGCCGTTGCGGTCGCCGAATACTGGATGGCGATGACCTTGGCGTCCTGCGAGAAGACATACTTCGTCCACCAGCTGTGCGGATGGTAAAGCTCCATTTCCGCGACTTCGGCGGGCGGGACGGCATCTGCAGGCGTGATATCGACCATAGGCGGAGCACCTCCGTGCCCTTCAGCGGGACCCGACAGTTTCGAGTTTTGCCGCAACTTCTAGAGCTGACGCCGTCGCGTTGCCCGGCGCCTGTTCCACCGAGCCCGTCTGCTGCGGCGCCGACAACTGCGCGAACGTCTGCTGCTGGTCGAGCCAGGCCACATAGTCCTGCTCGGTATCGACCATGACGATGCCATGCATCATCGGGTGCCCCTGGCCGCACAGTTCGGCGCACAGAACCTGGAAGGTCCCGGTCTTGGTGGGGGTGAACCAGAAATAGGTGACCGAGCCCGGTATCATGTCCATCTTGGCGCGGAATTCCGGAACGTAGAAATCGTGCAACACATCGATCGAGCGCAGCAGCATCTTGACCGGCTTGCCGACCGGCAGATGCAGGTCGGCCGCTTCGACCACGACGTCGTCCTGGCCGCTGGGATCCTTGGCGATCACGCCCAGCGGATTTTCAGCGGTGACGTCGCGGGTGTCGGATGTGCCGAGTTTGCCGTCCTTGCCGGGCAAGCGGAAGCTCCACTGCCATTGCTGGCCGACGACTTCGACCACGGTTGCGTCGCTTGGAACGTTGACGAACCGGCTCCAGACAAACAGGCCGGGAACCAGCATGGCGGTAACACCCACTCCGGTGACGATCGTCAGCCACCATTCGAGCCGCTTGTTCTCCGGTTCGTAGGCCGCCTGGTTGCCTTCGCGGTGACGGAAGCGGAAAACGCAATAGGCCATGAATAGGACGACTGCGGCGAAGACGACGCCGGTAATCCAAAAGGTGATGATGATGGTGTTGTCGATATAGTCCCAATTCGAGGCAATCGGAGTCCACCACCATGGGCTCAGGAAGTGGAACAACACCGAGCCCACGACGATCAAAACGAGTACAACCACTATGGGCATGTCCCGTTCCTCCCGGTATTTCAGGGGGCGCGAAGCCGTCCCGGGAAAATACCAAGTGCATCATGCGTGATTTGCGATCGAAATTCTAGAGCCGGTTGTGGAAGGAGCGAAAAATTGCTTCTGCGGCGCCCGGACCTTGCTTCGTTGGTGACGCCGGAGCGACACCTGACCCCCCAAATCAGGGAGGGCAGGGGCTGGTTTGATTCGGCTTGCCTTGTTCCAGCGGGATCAAAGCGCCTTGATGATGATGCAGCCGGCCAAAAGCAGCACGACGCCGGCGAGCCGCATGCCGGAGACAAGCCGCTGCGGCAGGCGGAACCAGCCGAAGGTGTCGACGAAGATGCCGGCGACCTGCTGGCCGGCCACCGTCAGGCTGACGGCAGCTGCCGCTCCGATGACGGGGATGGCGGTGAACACGGTCGTGACATAGGTGGCGCCGGCAAAACCTCCGAGCCAGCCCCACCAGGGCATCGACGACAAGCCGGCGAGGCGAGGGCGGGGCGTCTTCGTCAGGGCAAGCGCGATCAGAAGCACCGCGGCCATGGCCAGCATCGCCACCAGGAACGAGATGGTGCCGACCGCAAACGGCGCGCCGCCAAGGTCGTGCCGAAGCAAGGCGTTTACAGCGCCTTGCACCGGAAGCACGGCGCCTGCCAGCAGCGCCAGTCCGATCCACCCTGGTCTTGAGGATGCGGTATTGTCGGCCGCGCCCTTCTGTCCCAGAACGATGAGGGCAGCCCCGGCAAGCAAGACGAGCATGCCGAAGGCAGGCCCGGCTCGCAGTCCGGCTTCGGGGATCCCGAGCCAGCCGAACGTGTCGAGGGCGAAGGATGCAAGCATCTGCCCAGCGATGAAGAGCCCGACGGACACGACGGCGCCAAGGCGAGGGAACAGAAGAATGGTCGAAACAACGTAGAAGGCCGAAGCCATGCCGCCGATCGCATGCCACCATTCGGCTTGCCGAACGGCAAGCAGAGCCGGTGTCGTTCCGGTGAGGGCCGTGATCGACAACAGCACGATGGCGCCGACCGCGAGCTGAAGCGTGGTCGCGGCAAAGGGTGAGCCGACCGCCTTTGAAAGTTGGGCATTGGCGCCGGCTTGCACCGCAAGCAGGCCACCGGCGACAAGCGCCAGAGGGACGAAGAGGATTTCCACGATCGTATTCCTTGAATGCGGGGTGCGGCGGCTAGGGCATGATCCCAAAAAGTGGGTGCCGGTTTTTGGAAAAGATCATGCTCCAACAAAGGGTTAGGTCATGATGAGATTTCAACCAAATCTCATCATGATCTAAGCGGCAGCCGATGCTTCGGGCAGGGCGGGAACGGCAATGCCTCTGACAACTGCGGAGCGTCGGCCTATGGCGGCATACCAACGCGCCAGGTCTGGCGCGTCATCGAGGCTGAGGCCGAGCCTGGTGACGGCCGCGTTGATCCATGGCCATGTCATCACATCGGCGATGCCGTAGCTTTTGCCGACGATGTGCTCATGGTGCTTTAGCCGGCTATCGAGAACTCGGAAGACACGTCCGGTTTCGCGCTCAAAACGCTCGATCACGTAAGGGATTTTTTCCGGCGCGAAAATTTTGTAATTCCACAATTGGCCAAGCGTCGGGCCGACATGGGCCGCCTGGAACAAGGTCCAGGTCAGCGTATCGTCCGCTTCCTGCGCGCCCACCGGCTGAAGCTTGCCCGACCGTCGCGCCAGGTAGTGTAGGATGGCGCCGGATTCGAAGACCGTGCGGCCGGCGTCCCGGTCGACGATCACCGGGATCTTGTTGTTGGGATTGAGCGCCAGGAAATCAGGCTTGGTCTGGTCGCCCCTTTCGATGTCGACCAAGCGGACCGAGTAGGGCAGGCCGACCTCTTCCAGCATGATCGAGGCCTTGTGCCCGTTGGGTGTCTGGCAGGTGTAGAGTTCTATCGGCGTCATGGCTCTTCTCCGCGACTTTTGTCGTCGGACTCCATATGGCGTGCGTGCATGCGCAGATCGACATGCCGATTCGCCCGCTTGCTCTGCGTTTTTGCACAGCGAAGCGTCATTTTGACTCGCAGAGCGCAGCGCTTTCTTTTATCTTTCTGCAAGAATGCACAGCTCACGCGATATCGACTGGGAAGATCTGCGCATGGTGCTGGCCGTCGGCGATGGCGCTTCGCTGGCGGCGGCGGCTCGGATCCTGGGCGTGAACCACACGACTGTGCTGCGGCGCGTCAACGCCTTCGAGGCGCGGCTGGGTATCCGCCTTTTCGATCGGCTGCCGACTGGCTATGCCCTCACCGCGGGCGGCGAGGAACTGCTGGGCGCGGCACGCACAATGGCCGAGACGGTCAATGAACTGGCGCGCAAACTGTCGGGGCAGGATCTCAGGTTCGAAGGCAGGTTGCGGGTCACCACCACCGATACGCTGATGGCATCGGTGCTGCCGCCGATCCTTGCGGCGTTTCATAAGCTCCATCCCGGCATACGGGTCGAGGCGATGACGCAGAATTCCATCGCCAACCTGACGCAAAGGGATGCAGACGTGGCGATCAGGCCGGTATCGCAACCGCAGGAAATCCTGGTCGGCCGGCGCATTTCGGGCGTCGCCTTCGCCGCCTACGCGACACGTTCCTATGCCGAAACGCTACCCCCGGAGCCGAGACTGGGTGCGCTGCGCTGGATCGCGCCCGACGACAGCCTGGCCAACACCGGCGTCGCCCGCTGGATGCGGTCGTCGCTGCCCGATGTCGAGATCGCCATGCGCGCCGATTCCCTGGTGACGATGTCGCATGCGGCGGGCGCCGGAATCGGGGTTGCGGCGCTGCCCTGTTATCTCGGCGACAGCCTGCCCGGGCTTGTAAGGGTCGGAGGGCTGATCGAGGAGATCGGCTCGGCGCTGTGGGTGCTGGTGCACGACGATTTGCGCCGCACGGCGCGCGTCCACGCCTTCACCAAATTCGTCTCCGGCGAATTGCAGCAGCGGCGCGACCTTCTTGAGGGCAGGCTCGGCGCCGGAGCTTGAGACGCACGCCAGCTGACGCTGGGGTTCAACTCCGCAACAGGTTCCCAAGCTCGGCAACCGTCATCACGCGCCCGAACACCTTGCCTATGATGTCGAGGGTTGCATTGTGCGATGCCTCGTCCAGTCCGCCATTGGCGTCGCTGATGAAAGCCACCTTGTAGTCGCGCATGAAGGCGCTCCGCGCGGTGGATTCGCAGCAGATGCTGGTCACGGTGCCGATGATGATCACCGTGTCGACCCGGCCTGCGCCACGGATGTTGCGCAACACGGTCTCGAGCTGCGTGTTGTGGAAGGCATCGTAGCGGTGCTTCTTGATGACGACATCCCCAGGCAAGGGCGCAAGCGCGGCGACGATTTCGGCGCCGGCGCTGCCTTCCCGCATGCCTTTGGTTTTCAGCTTCGGCTGATAGCCGGTTTCCAGCGGCGAGATATCGAAATGGTCGCTGAGCACATGCTGGGTGTAGATAACCGGGACGCCTTGCGCGCGGCAAAGCTCGACCACCTGCCGCATCGCCGGAATGCGATGGCGGGCCATGGCCACTTCCATGACGGCGCCCTCATCGACAAAGTCGCTTTGCATGTCGATGACCAGGAGGGCTGCGCGTTGCTTGTCGAACGGCCATGGTTCGTCGCCGGGCTGGGGCATTGCGTGTTTCCTGTTTCCGACGTTGATCAGGTGAGCAGCAGGCTCTTCATCGAGACATCGCAATTCCTGCCGATGACGATGTGATCGTGGATGGATGGAGAGATCAAGGTCGTGGCAATCTCGCAGCGAGCTCCGGGATTGGTTTGGGCGACTTGACGCGTCCTCGCTTGGCCTACGGGTCGATGACCGCGATCGCATCGATCTCTATCAGGTAGCCGGGAGACATCACCGCTATCCCGACCACCACGTTTGCTGGCTTGTGATCGCCGAACAGCTCGATCTGGGCCGCTTCGATGATCGGCACGTGTTCGTCGCGTTTGTAATCGACGATGTAGATCGTGATCTTGCAGACTTGCTCGGGCCGAGCGCCGGCGGCAGCAAGCGCTCGGCCGAGATTCCCGAACGCCAGGCGCGCCTGGACTGCGAAATCACCATGGCCAACGAGCTTGCCGTGTATGTCTTCTGGCTGCTGGCCCGAGACGAACACCAGCTTGCTTCCTGTCGCAACGACGACCTGGGAGTACATTTCCGGAATCGGCAGATCATTTGGATTTATGCATTCGAGCGTCATTGAATAGATCTCCTGCAATGGCTGACGGGAACTGGCTGCTTCGTATTCGCGAGTCTACGACATTGTCGCCGAAGCGGGCGCTTCCGTCGCAATATCACTTCTACACCGCAAGCGTGGGCGTTTGAGCCAAGCCGGAATGTTGCTGATTGGCTCGCGAGCGGTGGCGTTTGGGATGACGGCACCGGCGCCCATCAGGCTCAGATCAGCAGCAGGCCCTTCATCGAGGCGTTGCCTTTCTTGCCGATGATGATGTGGTCGTGGACGGCGATGCCGAGCGGCTTGGCGCTGTCGATGATCTGCTTGGTCATTTCGATGTCCGCACGCGATGGTGTCGGATCACCTGATGGGTGATTATGCACCAGGCGATGTTATCGCATAAAGTATTGTAATTAAACGATTTTTTCTGTTATTGGTCGCAAGTGGTGCATGATAGTGGGGCATGTCCATGGTGTCCAAATATGATGGTCACGTTTGGTCATTAGCGAGGTCGACGAGTCGCTTTGACGCACGGCACGACACCATATTTTCTTGATCCCACACCGCAAGTTGCTCGATGGGATAGAGCACCGCCTTTCCGAGTTTGATGTAGGCCGGGCCAACCCTCATAGACCGCCAGTTCCGAAGCGTTCCGACAGAGATGCTGCCACGATAACGCCCCGAGACTTCCTCGGCCGTCAAGAATTTTTTGTCGTCCATTGAGATCTCCAAAAGTTTGCGGGCGGATACGCTCTGGTCGGCATCGCAATCGAATCCCGCGAGAAGGATCAGGCACGCCCTGGAATGCTCGATCATCCAGACGCACTACTATGAGTTAGGGCCTAGCGATCTGGAATTGGACGAAGTTTAGGACGAAGTCGTAGTACCGGATACGGCCGGATAAATATCGGATAAGGTGACCGTCCCGAGGGCTGCTCGCAAAGATCGCTTCTGGCCGCCGAGCACCTGAATACAGGCCGGCACTGCAGTGAAGCCGCGGCCTCACCGCGGCGCTTGTACTAAACCTGCGCCGTAGTCCGTGGCCGGCACTCCTGGTGCAAATTTCGGATCTGCGGCCGACAGCATCGCTGCCGTCACCATCGGTCCGGTCGCCTTGTCGCCCACGGTGTTACGCAGATGCTCCCACCACAGAGCGGCGACACCGGCGGCGAATCCGCAGGCCATGGAAGTACCACTCATCGCCATGAGGCCGCCACCGGCCCGAGCGGAGACGATTTCTGCACCGGGCGCGCTCAATGTCGGGCGGCTATTCGAAAAGACCGCAACACGGTAGGGGGGACCACTCGGCAATACAGCGCCGACAGAAATCCCACCCTCCGCCAAGCTGAGTGGAGATGTTACCGGGACGCGCATTTGCGCAGTGCTTTCATTGCCTGCCGCAGTCACGATGACGACGCCCTTTCCTGTCGCAGCCGCCATCCTGGCGATCGTCTCATAAAGTCGGACATACTGAGTATATTGCAGGAAGGCCTCGGCGATGGCTGCGTGCCGCGAAGGCACGTCCAGAAGTCGCATCACCAGTTGTGGAAAGTCGAACCCCATGGGAATGCAGATGACGTCAGCGCCTTCCGCGAGGACCCATTGAATGGCGTATAGAATCTCCGATTGCTTGCCGATGCCTGAATCGTCCAATGTCTTTGCCACTAAGACACGCGTCACCCCTGGCGCAACGCCGATCCGTTGACCATCGACATCCCTGCCGAACAACGAACCTGCGACATGCGTGGAATGACCGTTGCGGTCGCCATTGCCGGAGCCGCTGAAATCCCGTTGGCGTATGTCGATGCCGGCGAATGCAGGATGGTCCGAGTCGATGCCGGTGCCCAGCAGAGCTACGACACAGCCTTCTCCGCGGCACGGCGAAGCGAGAGCGCCGACGGCCTCTAGGCCCCAGGTCGGCCCTTTAGGTTCGGCCTTTCCAGCCGACACGTGTTGTCGCGTCGGTGCTGCTGGTTCGACCGGGCGATCGTTTGCCACCGGCGAATCTTGGATAAACGCGATAGGAGGGCGCCGCGCCGCATCTACCTCCAAGACGGCAATCCCGCGCTGCACGGTGACAACTTTCTCAGAGGTGCCTAAGGCGCCTGTTTTGCTGGTATGGCGCAGAGAGCCGGCTTCGCTTTTGGGAGCCGAGGACGAGGACGCCTGGGTTTCCCGCGCTCCTGCACTGTCCGAACTTGATTGCAACTCGGCAAGCCTCGCACGCAGGCCCTGAATCCGCGCTGCGTCCGGTCGGTCGGCCTCGATCGCCTTGAGAAGTTGCGAGCCGAACCCCTGCTTTTGGCTTTCTACGACGACTCCGAACACTCGCTCCGGCCAAATACTTGGCCCCGCAAGATCAGAAAGGTTTCTGCCCAACTCCGTGCGCAGCAGCATGCCTAGTTGTATGTCATCGTAACTCTTCTGGATCGCTTCCACAAAGGTCTTGAATTGAGCGTCGTTGAGATTTTCCAGATCTTCCTTAGTCATTCCCATTTACTAGGCTCCGCGCTCGAGCACATTGCGCCATTCTTCGTAACCGTAGGGTTGGAACGCTCCATCGCTGTCGGCTCCCCCCCCGTTTCGCCCGTCGCTGTTGCCCATCAGTGATGAGGCCGATCGGAATGACTTGGCACCATTCTATTCCTGTTGAAGCAATGGAGCGTCATCGTAATGAACCCTCCTAGGTTCAGTTAAGCGTGTAGTTGCTAACCTTCCGCAGTTTCAACCACAATAAAACTACGTCCCGCTCACAGGGCGGGAATATATCGCGTTAATAAGCAATATGTCGCCGGCGCTCAGATGCCCAGTCGGACCGATTCTGGCAGTCGACAGCAAGGGTTCAATCGTGGGCTTTCCATTTACGGAGAAGGCTGTGGGTTGAAAATGCATTATGGACTCATAGTCGTACGGTCGCCGCTGATTGACGCTGGACTGAACGATGTTGAAATCCCTTGTGGCTCCAGGCGCCACATTTTCCAAGTTCAATTTGACATAATTATCGCGATCTGGTCGAGATTGCTCGTGGTACATCCCAAGCGTATGACCTATCTCATGCAAAACAGACCCCAAATCGCAAAGGCTTCCTATGCCGAGCTTCTGCTCTCCACCTTGGACACCAACCCAAGAGTAACAAGCTCCGCTGTCAACGAACAGCACATAGTCTGGATAATTGCTCGCGTTCTGCGGCGTGCGCTCTATAAAGCGTACATTTGTTTTTTGTTGATATTCAGCAACTGCTGCCAGAGCGTTTTCTCTATCTAAAAATGTATCCGACAAAGCATATGGCACTGTGCTATTAGGCCAAAATTTAGTAGTGATTGATACGCGTCCCTGCTCATTTTCTACCTTCTCTTTTGCCCTTTCTTCTACAACAATTTCATCCTCTTTTGGGAGATTTCGGTTTAGCTCATCGCGAGCTTTGTCCAGCAGTTTGTCGTATTCCTCGATGGTTAACTCCCGCGGCATGGCCCGCTCGTAAGCGACCACCGCGACGACACCCAACATCAGGACAAGCAAAGGACCGGTCATAGCGTTTAGAAACGTTCGCGATTTCTCTGCCCAATGACGAGCCCAACCACTCTTTGCATCCGCTTCCAAGTTAGCAGAGCGTGTCCCCGAGACTTTGGTTGCCGAACTCCCGCCTTCCTGTGTGTTTTCATTTTTGTCAGAGGCCAGTGAAGGCTCCTGAAGCTCTGCAAGACGCTGGCGCAGGGCTGTGATCCGTTTCGTATCGGGCCTCTCGATCTCAAGGGCATCGATGAGTTGTCCGCCAAACCCTTCCTTTTGGCTCTCCGCAACCGTCCTAAAGACACGTTCAGGCCATGTACCTGGCTCAGCCAAATCCCCGAGTTCCTTGTTAAGGCGCATGAGGAGCAGCATTGCGAACTGGGCTTCGTCGAAACTCAGCCGTATCGCTTCAACGACGGCAGCGATTTGAGATCCATTCAGATTTTCGAAGTCTATAGCCGTCATTGCCCAACGTCCGCGCCAATCGTCAGATTCTTCGCCCTGGTTCCCGGAATTCCCAAGGCGCTCCGGCACTTCAAAAGCAGCTGACCCTCAAAGCTAACCTAGTGGTAGGAGGGCGCCCACACCAGCTAACGAAATATTTCTGACCATAATGGCGCTATAGCAGGTCGTCGACTTTGGTCGCGGATGGCTTTAGCTTGAACTAGGGCACCCACACAGAACTCCTGTCGGCCAGAGGGAGGATGCTGCCTTGATGCTACGGCCAGCGGTCACAGACATCACAAATGGTCAGGGCGATCTCAAATGTCGCCGAGCCGCCATAATTTGAGAAAATGGGTGGGGCGAGGGTGGTTAGAAGCGAAAGCCCGTGGTGACGTTCCGAGCGAGCTATATGGTCGGGCAAACGGTCAAGCAACCCAGATATCAATTCGGGCGTCAAACTTCCAACAACAGAGTTGAGTATTTGCACCATTGTTCGAGCGTCTTGGGTCTCGGCTAACTCAAGAACTCGAGTGAGCAGCGGATCGCGTTGATTGGCAGGCAGGTAGGCGGAAATTTTGGCAAGCGCTGGGGCCCGCGATTCTGCGAATTCCAACCCGTTCGCAACGTCTAATGCCTTCGGTATTATGGCCGCGGCGTCTTCCTGAGCCATGCCTTGCAATACTTTCGACAGTCCTTTTACGGTATCCCATCCATCGTAGGCCTGCTGCGATGCCGAGAGCGCCAGCAACATGGTGTGCACGCGTTCGGTTTGGGGCAAACAGACTGCAACGGACGCAAGTGCCAATGCCCTGTAGGGTTTCCAGTCCATCGCTTCTGCGGCACGAAGCGCTTTCGCGACCAATCGGTCGCCATGCTCCGAGGTGACAAGGCCGATGATGTCAGGCAACAGCGCATCCCGGGAAGCGTCTGATCCGATGTTTGCCGCAACTTCCAGCGCGAGTGAGATAAATCTTGTGCTGTCACCGGCGGTGGCACGGGCTAAAGCTGCATAGGCCTTCGCTTTCGGCGTCTCATCCTTGATATTGACAAGCAGCCGATCAATACGCTCGACCAGCGCCGCAGGGCAGGGCTTCGCGCAAAACGATGCAGCGACCAGAATGAGTGTCTCCCGGGAATAATCCATGGGCAATTGAGGCGCTTCAGCAATGTCGAGTAGGCGGCTCAACGGTTTTTCCCGCTGGTCCCCGGGGAGGTTGCGGAGATTTTCCGAAAGTACCTGAAGCTCGTTATCGCTGTCTATCGATGGCATTTGGAATGTCGGGATTTCCGCGAGAATGCTTGCGTCACGCATGGGATCGAGGTGGCTGTGAATCTCGGCCAGATTGTCTCGCCTTCTCCAAGCGTCCGCTGCCGACTTTGCCAAGTTCACCGACTTGAGAACTACTTGGGCACGCTCATCTCCTTCCAGGCAACCGCCAAGTGCAGCAAGTGACTCAGCAGCTGAACGCTGCCATCCGACGAACTCGGCAACGGCAAGAGCACGTGTTTCTAAAGTTTCATTCGGTTCTATCGACAATTTTTCGGCGATTGCCGCTATAATTTGAGTCTTGTCAGACTCATCTGCTGCGGCGAAACTCAACATACGTTGTACAAGCTCAGGTTGATCTCGTGGAGAAAGGCACCTTGCAAGGTCTGACAAGCCTGACCGTACTGCGCCATTGATCTCGTCAACGTCTTCAGGGTCCGGCACGTGAATGGAAAGCAATCGTGTCGTTTTCTGAGCTGAAAAATGCTCGGCAATGGCTGCAATCTGGGAGCCGGACAGGGTCAGCCGGCTGAATCCTTCGGCCGTCTCTATTACCTCGGAGGCCAATTCGACTTGATCTGGAGACAATCGTTTGGCGATAGCGGCCAGCACGGTGGCTCTATCCTGCTCGGCCTCGATTGTCCGCGCAACAGCCAGCACTTGAAACATAAGCGCTTCGTCACTGATTGGGTCCAAGTTCCTTACTAATTCTACAAGCGCAGAGTCTTTGCCCCTCTGCAGCTGCGCAATGGCGCTAACAGCGTCGGCAAAAACCCGCGATCGATGATCGGCCTCAAGATTCTGGGCTATCGCAACGATCGCCTCCACCTTAGCGTGCGCCTTGTCGTTCCACGGGATAGAGTCCGCCGCACTGAGCAGCGTGAGGGCAAACGCAGCGTCTGATCCCCCTCGCAACAATCGAGCAACGGTTTGTATGATTTGAACTCTGAACCAGGGATCGCCAATGCCGTTGCCTGAACCGATAGCGTCCGAAAGAATGTCGGCTCGCCTGTCCGGCGGGAGCCGGTCCCCAATCGCCGCAAGCGCACAAATCTTTGCGGCTAGCGAATTGTCGTCTTCCGGTGAGATTTCGTCCACTGCCTGGAGTACGATGGCCCACAAAGCATGGCCTGGCTCGAGCAGCCGAGCAATAGCCTGGAATGCGGTTGCCCGGTCCTGGCCGCCGTCCAAGCCACCTGCGATTGTAACCATGCGCCTGACTAGCTCAGCACCGTGTCTCAGTGAGATGCGCTCGACGATTGAGACCAGCGCCTCGGATCGCCAGTAGCTCTTGCTAATTTTTTCCACCACGGAAAGCGCACGAGACCAGTGTTCAAGAGGACACTCTGGCGAGAAGCGTTCGGTAATTTTTCGTAGCAAGTTTTTTTGGTCAGAGCTGCTTTCAAGCGCTTCCGTCAGAGACAGGCATCGCATCAGAAGTTCGACATCGCTCTCATCAGTCAGGACATGGAGGATTTCGCCGATATAGAGATCGGCGTATCTGGCATCATCCCCCGCAAGCTCCGCAATCTCGGACAGCATTCGCTCTAAAACCGCCGACCGTTCAGCGGGCGCCAGCTCCGCTGCAATCTCCGCAAATGCCTGCGCGTAGCGGGCAACGCTGCCATACGATTCGACTTCGCCCAGGATCAATACTCTTGTGGCCGGATCCGCCAGTGCAAAGAGAGTAGGCAGACCATATAGCGGTTGGTTGCCGTTCTGGTGCAGAGCCTGGCGAATTGACATCCGGCCGTTACGCACCAGCAGTGTGAGCAATTGCCAGGGAATATTTGCGCCGACGCTCTGAAGTGAACTTAGGATAAGCGCCGCGCGCAGGAGCATCGCGAAACGCGTTCCTTTCTCGAAGTGTCTGGAGCTTTGAAAATAGTCCTTAACAGTTTCGACATCGGCAAAGTAGCGGATTGAGCCTGCGTCCTGCGCCAGCCAGATCTGTTGCCAGCGAAGCCCCAAGATTGGGTCGAACTTGTCAGGTGCCGCCCTGGCCGAGACAAGGTGGCTCACATAGTGATTGCGAATGTAGTCGGAAACATCACCGGGGCGAACATCGGCCTCAATGATGCTGCGGCACCATGTGAGGATGCCAGCCGAGGCGTTGTGCATGGAACCGCCCTTGAAATACTCCGTCTTGAAGTATTCAGCGAACCTGGGATGCTGGAAAGAATAGCCGGTTGAGACACCGTCACCGATCAGGAAGCGGCGCAGCGGCTGGAGTGAAAGAACCGACAGGTGAAAGGCGTCGTTTTTGGTGGCTATCGCGCAAATACGCTCGAGATCGCGGTGCAGCAACGGACCTTGAGCCGCAGTTAGGACGGCAAGGACGACCTCCACCGCATTAACCCACTCCCCATCTGTAGACGGGGAGATCTGCTTCTCGAACCAGTGGCGAAAGAACCCTGCGTAGCCTGACTCAAGTCCCGCTAGGTCCGCTGCTTCGGTCCGGCCAAGTCCGGTGCCTCGCGACCAAAGCATTTGCGCATACTGGCGGACCAGCAAAGGCTCCCCTTGCGTTAGACGCACAAGCTCCGCGAGAATGGTGGCATTGGCGGCAATTGGCTCGGCCGAGTGCCCCATCGACGCGATCGCTTGGCCAACCCCTTCCTGACTCAAAGGCTCAACCGTGAGGATCTTCGTCTTGCCCGTGGAATGTGGCCACTCGATCCGGTCGAGCCAATCGCGGCCGTCAGCCGAGTCTCCCATCAACCGCCGGGCCGAAACGACGATGCGCAGCATGCGGCCGCTTGCCGCCAAGATATTCGGACTGAAGGACCAGCCTGCCGTCTCGTCAAGACCGTCGATTATCATCAGCGTCGGCACGTTGCCGGCATTGACTTTGTCGAGGAGTTCAAGGCAGCGAGCACGATGAGATCGATCAACGTCGTGGGTGAAATGCACTGCCTTTTCGCCAGCGATCCGGGCGAGCTGATGCGCCAGCGCCTCGTAGACGATTGCAGGCTGGCTGGTTTCAAACCGATTGCTGATCGGTACGAACACGACGCGCCATTGGTTTGCCGGTATGGCTTTGATCCAATGCGCCAGCAATGAGGTCTTCCCTCGCCCCGCGACGGCGGTGATAAGCAAACGCGATGGCGCGTCGGGCTGTTGTAGCCATGCGGCAAGCTGCATGAGCTCGTTATCCCTGCCGCCAAATGGTACCGGGTCCTCCGCGTCTCCAATATAGTAACGCCAGAAACGCCTTACTGATTGATCGTAGTCAGGGTTCGTTGCCGAATGGGCGTAACCGGGCAGCTGCGGCTCCGCTTCCTCACTGGCCAATTTGATGGCGCTGCTGCCAGTGCCGTACAGACCCTTTCGCTTGTTTGCTCTCGCCAGAATGGCCTTGGCACGATCTCGTTGCGCATCCGAAGACACTAATGCGACGAGTTCGTCGAGCCAGCCTTGCCGTTCAGCGACAAGGATCAGCTCAACGAATTCGGACGTTGAAGTGCCCACTGGAACGAGAGATTCGTAGCTGCGCCCGGAAAGGGTCAAGGCTTCCGTCATGGCCTGTCGGTTGAACGACCGACTTAAGACCTCCAACAGATCGCTCCTGTCAGATGCATCCAGCAGCAAGTCCGACCCCATTAGACTGATCCAATTGAACGAAATTCGCGTAACATCAATTTTGAATGCCGCAGATGCCGCCTTCAAACCACAGCGACTACCGGGATTCGACGCCCAAAGTGATCGCGTCCAATTCCGTCCGGTAGACACGCACGCACCACTTTATGATCGCCGGGTTCGCATTTCGGCGCAGTCTGTCCGCCAGATGAATTCCAAGCTGCGTCAGCGTCAGACTGCTTTCGCCGGATGGACCGACGCCGGCAATCATCGTGCGCAGGAGGTCTATCGTCAGCATAACGGACGCCTCCCCAAGCAGCTTTGCCCCCAGCCACCCGACGATCCGGGCGAGCAGTCGAGCCAACCATGCCGGCAGCCGGAACGGCGCCCATGATGACGGGAGGTAGACCTGACCGATGCCGAGGATGCGAAGCGCCTGAATGACTATCTCCGGTCGCTCGTTGCCAAGCTCAGCCACCGCTTCGCGCAGCAGTGCCGGCCGACGCTCCAGCAAACGTTGCGTGGCAGGTCGATCCAGGATGGCGAGCGCTGCCGCTTCCGAATCGGCATCATATCGTCGTAGCTTGCGCGACATCCGCAGTTCGGCCAGCAGACAGCGCAAGTGCTCGATCGCGTCGACCCCGGCGCTCACTTTTCCGGCCCGCCCCAGCGTCTTCAAAGCCATTTCGAATTTGTGCTGGCGGCCCTGCACATCCGCAAGTAGCAGCAGGAAAGAGTAACACTGGCCCGGTTCGCCTTGTTCGATGGCCATTTCAGCTGCCTTCGACAGAAATGCTTCGGCCTCGATGTGCATTCCGCCTTGCACTAGGGCCTGCGCCTCAAGCAGCCAAAGCGGACTGGTCGGACCCCGCCCCGGACGCTGACGTATCAGGCGAAGCGCCTCGGCCGATGCGCGGTTGCCCAGATAGATGCGAGCCTGTTCAGCAGTATCGCGCTCCCAGGCTTCGAAGTCGGCTGCGGCCCTGGTTACCTCGTCAAGAGATTGGCCAAGCCGCTGCAGCAACCAGGCGCGGCCTCGCGCCGGTAGCTCCGGCATGCTGCCCGGACGCAGCCAGCGCGCCATTTCCGGCGTCCAGAGATCGTCGGGCGGAATATCACCGCTAGCCAGGCGATGATAGATACCTTCCGCCCGCCCGCGCGGCGCCGTCTCGTCCCCGCAGTATACGATGGCGGCGGCATGGATCGCCGCGACTTGCTCGGGCATGGCGCGCCGCAGATCCTGAAGCGCCATCTGGCGAAGATCGGCCCGGTAGCGCAGCGGCCACCGTCTGCTGCCGGCGACGTCGATCTGCTCGTCGTCTTCGTCGGTCTCGACCAGCGCCGTCTCGTCGACGAGCTTGAGGAACAGCGTGTCCGCCCTCTTGTCATCTGGCACGTCGACCTCGCAGGGGCCGGCCAGCACGTGCCGGATGACGTCAGGGGTGATCCGGCGCACGACAAGACCGGGCTGCGCCAGTTTCTGCAGGTCCGCATCGTGGATATGGCCGAGAAGCCTCGTGAAGAGCTGGCCTTGGACCTGTTCCGACTTAACCTTGGCGACGAGCAACGCGAGGTCGGTGGTCGCGTCTATTCCTTCGCGCTCGATGACGCGCGCGGCGAGAGCGAGACTGAGTGGCGCGGTGCCAACCGCCTTAATGACCGGCTCGACCGCCTGTGCAGGCAGGCGCGCGACTCCCTCGAGATAGGCCCTTGCGGTCGGCTCGTCGAAGGAATCGATGCTGATCTGCCGGTATTCGTCGAAGCCCCAGCGCGACACGCGAGCTCGGCTGGCGGGGATTCCGTTCGCGCCAGGCATGCGTGGCGGAGCGCGGCCGGCACAGATAACCCTGACGGACGGATTGGCGGCAAGATCGAACAGCAGATCAAGGATGGCTTCCTCGCTGCTGGCACCTGCGGCCTGGACCTCTTCCCAAGTGTCGACGATGAAAAGAACCGGACGGCCGCTTCGCGTGAACAGAGCGTTGACCAACGGCAGCAGCAATTGGCCGACGGCCGGAGCGCCGTCAAACCCGGCGCTTTCCAAATTTACCGTTTCCGCGCGGCTGGCGATGTTCACAAGTCCGCGCTGAACTCCCTCCGCCAAATCGCGTATGTCCTTGTCTTGCGCGGCGAGTTGGCGCACGGCCTCTCTAGCGAAGCTCGCAGGATCTTTCGGGTCAACAACGGTCCGGTCTGCGTCCAGATAGACGAACGAAAACGGCTGGCTCGCCCGCCGCCCGAGCAATTCGGGCGCGACGACCTCCAACACGAAGCGGGCCATCAGCGTCGACTTGCCGACGCCGCCGGGTCCGTGCAGGCAGAGAATGCTCGAAGTTTTTTTACTGCGAACATAATCGTGCAGAGCCGCCAACTCGTCCGCACGCCCGACAAAACCACGTTCGAGCAGCCGTTGGAACGGCTTGAGCAGCCGCTTCATTTCGATGCGGCGCAACAGATCATCGCGCGCTGGAAGGGCGAAAACAGCTCCCTGAAGCCAGTCGACAGCGCGCGCTAGCGCCAGCAGCTCTTCGAGCGAACGCTGATTGAGGTGGCCGATCTCGCCTTCGCCCAGAATAAGCTCGTCCATGGCCCGTTGCACCGGGTCGTCGGGACGGTCGGGATTGGCTGCAAGCGCCTGGCGGAGCCCATCCGGATGCCGGCCAAGCTGGAACAGAACCTGACGACGTGCAACCTCAGCGAGCTGCCAGCGCTGCGCTGTTGAAAACTTGTCCGCCGGTTCGCAATCGATCAGCAGGTCGACCAGCGCATCGTCGCGGTCCTCGACGTACTGAGCCGGGTGCAATGCCGCGAGGTCGAAGCTGGTCAGCACGGCGGCGGCGGCCTTGAACGGCGGTATTTGTGGCAGTGGTTGGGTGAGGGCCGCTTCCATCATGGCACCAACTGAAGTTTGGCCCGCACGGCGGCAAGTGCGGCGAGCAGCGATGGCCAGAATTGTTGCACTGGTTGGCTTTTGGCGAAGGTTTGTCTGAGACTGTCGCGCGCTTCGGCCAGATCCGGATCGGCGGGTTGACTCTTGTGCTCTTGAACCAGCCTCAGCAGCCATTCCTCTACATGATCGGGCAACGGAAGGCTGCTACGGTCGACGCGGACCAGCTGCGGCAGAGCTCCAGTCAGCCGTTCGGGTTTCAGGCCAATCAGCACCAGCCAGACATTGTTGCATTCGCCCTGATCAATCGCCTGAACCAACCGCAGAACCAAGTCGATTATGCCGGGGCCGACGCGCGGCAGGTTCAGACCATCGACCAGAATCCACCACGGTTCCGGCACGGTGCCGGCCTGCGCAGACTGTTCTCGTTCCTGTAACGCCGCCACCAGCCGTTCGCCCGCCCGCAACACATCGCGCGCTTCCTGCGCCAAGTCGTCGAACTTTTGCTTCAGGGCGAGTTCCAGGCGCACTGCCAGCGGCGCAGTCAACTCGCCGAGTCCGGCCTCGGGCGCCGTGCTTCTCGCCAAGTCGATGGGGATGTAGCGCGCTCGTGTGTGCGAGGACGATTGGCTGACCAGTTGCGCCGAGTAGCTCTTGCCGGTTCCGGGATCGCCGTCCACGAGGAGGATGCGTTGGGCGCCTTGGCTGGCTGGAAACGCGGCAATCGCACCCCACAAAGAGTCCCGGTTGATGAAAAGCCGGCCATTGACGAAGCACGGCCTGTGCGCTTCCTGCGGCGGCAGCGCGGCGGCGAGCAACGCCGCCGCCATGTCTCGCAGCGGCTGATTCGGACCGGGAAGCGGATCCACCGGCCCGGCATGCCCGGCCAACAGGCTCAGAAATTCGGCATCGCGTTCGCGGTTGACAAGTTTTATGATGAACACAACCGCCCGCACCGGCCAGGCCTCGCCCGAAGGTGCGTAGTCGGCAAGATGCAAGCCATTGAAATCGGTGATCAGAAATCTGTCGAACTCACTTTCAGAAAACGAGCCGACAATTTTTTCGCTGAGGGGTTTGATGTCACGAGGCGCCAGCATTTACCGCGCCCCATTCAAACCGGCAGCACGCCGTTCACGGCCAGCCGCGCCGCGACCCGCTCGATCGGCACGCACTGGTTGCCGGTGCCGTCGCCGCCGGCCTGATGCAGCGCCACGATGGCGAGATCGATGTTGACCACGGGCGATCCAGAAGAACCTTTCAGTGTGTTGGCGGTGTGCTGTAAGCGCAGGTCCTCGGGTTTGAGGGAATCTTTGGCGTTGCCGAATGCAAAACGCTGCGGCAATCCCTCCGGGTGCTGAACGACCAGCAGCACATCGTTCTGACCGGGTGCGGCGCCGTGCGTCCCTAAATCGACCTGTCCGCGTGCCATCTTCTGCTCGACCTCATCGTCGCCGACGGCCTCGGCCAGCCGAATGACCGCGTAGTCGAGTTCGGCCTCCGTAGGCGCCGCCGTGCCCTCTTCTCGCTCCGCAGCGCCTGGGGGGCTACCGTCGACCAACCAATCGGCGGCGAATTTGCATTCCCGACCCTTGCCAGTGGTCGGCGGTTCGGTCACGTCGAAGCGACAGGTGACGCCGGCGACATCGGCGCCATTACCGGCGGCAGGCTTGAAAGTGTGGATCACGTGATAATTGGTGATCAAAAGGTCGGGACCGATAAGCCAGCCGGTCCCAAAACCGGGTTTGTCGGCAGGTCTGTTCACATGCTCGATGCGACAGACCCGCCGCCGCAGCATGGCGAGCTTTGTCAGCCATCCATCGGGTTTCAGAAAATCCTGCTTGGGATTCAACAGATCCTGCAGCTTCCAGCCTGCTGGTGCCGGCTTGGCGATGTCGGCGGTCAATCCCACCGTTTCCTGGAAGCGGCGCAGCCGCGGTGCGCCCGGGTTAGCGGCGACGAGACCGTCGATGAGTTCGCGCGTCCATCCCTGCATCTTGGCCTTTTGGATGAGCTCAAACGCCTGTGCAGGGTAGTCCGCCATCGGCGGTGCATAGTTGGCTAAAGGCTGCCTCCCCAGATCGGCCACGAGCGCAGCGTTCAGGGTGACGAAAGTGAAATCGTCGATGATCGCCTTCCAGAGCAGCTTGAATTGAAATCCCGTGAGCGCATCCCAATCGACGGAGCCGTTCATTTTACTTCCTGACCTTGATCTCGATGGTCGAATCATCCTCGCCATCGGCCTGCGCCTGTCCGCTCTCACCCGTGGCTGTCTCGGCCTGCAGTGTGAAGCTGCCGGGGGGCAGATGCAGCCATAGGCGCCCTTCGGCATCGGTCACGCGTCCAACCTCGGGAACCGGTGCGGTGCCGCGCGCCACCTCGACGAGGGCTCCGGCGACCGGCCGACCGCCGGCATCGCGCACCACCACCTGATGTTGCCTGCCGATACGTCCACCGCCTGACATGCCGCCCTTTCCACCCGCCCTCGCGCTATTGCTCCACCCAACCCTTGATCAGGGTGAGAACGTCGGCGGTGATGCGCGGCGCGGAATTCGCTTCGATCTGCAGGTTCGACGGTGTCCCGCCGACGCCATAGGCATGAATCGCGACGACCAGCGGCGTATCGCTGCCGTCAGGACAAATCCAGACCGGCGCGCCGCTTTGCCCGCCGGTGGTGTCGACGTCGTAGAAGATGCGCCGCTGCGTGGTGCGCAAAACGCCGTTGGAATGAAACCACTGCTCTTTGCCAAATCCGGGCTTCAGTGGATAGCCGCTGATGTTGACCATGCGCCGCGCCAGCGCCGCATCGCCCAGCGCGTCGATGGCGAACCAACCTAGTTCGCTACCTAAATCGGTGTCGAGATGGATGACGCCGTAGTCGAAATCGGGATCCTGGCTGCCAGTCCAGGCATCGATGGCCGAAACCCTCGTCGCGACCGCGCCTTTGAACGGCAAAGTGTCACCGTTGCGACCGGGATTGACTGTGATGCGCTCGGCCCAGCCGCCGAGATCGGGGTGGTGGACACAGTGGCCGGCCGTGATCAGCGTGCGCGGGCCTGCGAACCATCCGGTGCCTATAAAACGTTGACCGTCCTTGCCTTCAATTTCGAGCGCGCAGATCTGACGCCATGGAGTCAGCGTCGTTTCGAGGATGCGGGTTCGGTCATCGGTGTCGCCTAAAATGCTTTCGAGAGCGGAGCGACGGCCATGGGCCACCACATGCTTCTCAGCCAGGCTTTTGTTGCCGCCGAGGCTGCCGGCGGCCCCCGGAAGCTGCGGTTCTGGCGGCACCGCCGCAAGTTCAATCGATTCTAGTGGACGCGCCGGTTTCGAAACAGATTTAACCTTGACCATTTCCACCCCCATGTCGAGCCTGGCGACATTTCTCGCTAAGTGCGTTGCGACGTCTGCACCAAGTCTGTTCCCCTACGCAAACAAGTTTCGCGCAGAATGACCCTCGCGTCCAGATGAGTTGTGTAGAAAGACTTAGTCAAACGAGGATTTCTTGAAACGGCGCGTCGACATCGTCGACAAGCGCTTGGGTCTGCACTTTCGTTGTCGAACCGGAGAGATCTGAGGGATTGAGATCATCACACCTTGAGCGTGCCGCATTTCTGCTCTGACTTGACCGCCGCACTGGCACATATTGTTATTGATGGACCGTTTCGTGCCTCCGAGGGGTAGTTCGAGCATTGCCCGGGCTTGATCGTGGCGATGAGATGTCAGACCTGTCCCACGTGACCTCAATGGATCACCCCTGGGCTTGACACATCAAGTGCTCGATCTTGGCAGAGCCTGATGCGTGGGGTTGAGATCTGCGAGTTGGGGACAGCAGCAATCAAAGCCTTGCTCCAAACTTGAATCCCTCCCCACAGCTTGCTGTCAGTGACATCGAAGCTGTCCGTGACCACGCCATCGTTCTCCCGCCAGCTAAACTTTGCCGACGGCGAGCGTAGCTTGTCGCCGGCCGCGTTCGGCTTTGGAGGCGCGAGGCTGAGAAAATCTCCGAGAGCCACATTGGGGTTGCTTTCGGACCATGCTACGCTGACCCATACGTCGTCTTCCCCAGCGCGACCGGTAACACACTGATGGCTCGCAGGGGCCGCGGATTTTTGCGATCACAATCAAGCCGCTGCCATTGTAAAGCACCGCTTACAGGTAATTGCGCTTCTCCCTTTGTGGCGAAGATATTTGGTGCCCGCAGTAGCACCACTCCAACACAAAGTTGCTTCCCCTTCGATGTCGCAACATTGCGAATGGGGCAACAGAGTCGGGTGCAAAATCGAAAGACTTTGCGGCCGTCGAACAGAGGAGGCATAGAACAGGCGGGGACCTTATTGCGAAAATTAAGAAGGCGACCTGCCATCAAGTCCGCTTTCCCCGCCTGTTGAGGTGGTTATCGCAACGATCGCTGTTACCCGCGCGTATCTAATGTTAGCATGCAGAGGCAAAACGTGGCGATGATGTGATCAGTCGCTCGAAGCGAATTTCTATGTGATCGTCATGAGGATAAAATGAGTGCCGACCTTGACGAATTGACGAATTTGCGACGACAGATAGAGGAATTAAAGGCGCAACTAGCCTCACCATCTGCGTTGACAGCAAACTATAACGCGCTAAAGGCAGCGGCCGACGCAAAGGCTGCATCGATCACGGCCGAATCGATTGCGCAAAAAGCACTTTTCCAGACTGTTGCCGGATCCACTGCGGCCACCGGCACCATCAGCCCGGGACAAGGCTCGGGTGCCGGCGAAGCGACCTTACTTGCGGCCCGCATCTTGCAAGAGATTGCCGAGAAAATTGCCGCTCAGGTCAGCGCTACACCACTCGAAACAGATGGCCGATTTATTGTATTTGCAGGAACCCAGCGTCCTACCTTTGGCCGATGGCGTGCGTTTCAGGCATTGATTGACGAAATCATAATCGCTTTTTCTCGCTCCGATGAAGAGATTGCCCTAGCTCAAGACCTGGAAAAAAATGCCGAGGTATTGGAGAATGCGAGGCAGCCAGACGACAATAAAGAGTCAGCTGTTCCATTTACTGCAGCCGGCGCAATTTTCGATTTTGGTGTGAAGCTTGGAAGTTATTTCCTGACTGATTACACCACCAGTGCAGTAACATTGACGGGCGTTACGGATGATTTTCTCGCAGTGGCGGTGGTTGGTAAATTGATTAATGCATGGTATCCGGCCAGATGGGCACCGCCTACTCCAGATGGCGAGTTGGCCACCCTCCTTGAGAAAGTGAACGGGCCGCAGCGGGCCTCGGTGGAGAAGCTTAAGTTGGCGCAAAGGAGCACCATAGCTTACGCGGATTTGTCCGCACGCGAACAAGACATAGGGCGAAAAGAGCGCTTTCAGAAGATTTCCGAAGCATATGAAAAGGCCGGCCTCGCGGTCACGGCGGCTCAAAAACTTGTCACCGATTTAATAGCCGCCGTTATGGTTGCAGACGCCCAAGGCTTCCCCTTGCTGACGTACATCATTGAGGAAAAAACAATATCCGATCGCTTCAAGGCAGGGGACAAGGCGTTGATCCTGCAGGTCAACACGACAGTAGGCACTGTCTACACAAAAAAGAACATCTGGACTTTTCTCGGGGAGATGCCGTTTTACGTGCGCGGTGGCGTGCTAGTAAGCTACCTTCTCGTCGACCCAAAAACGGGCAATATTCTGAAAAGTGCGCAGTTCTCAGAACAGAGTCATTTTTGCAAGCTCAGCAAGATCGTTTAAACTCCACCGGTGGCGAATCCAGACACGGGCAATCAATCTGTTGCAAATAGTGGGGTGACGACCCGCACGCCCCCCACCACCGCTAAGACAGCCAAACTAGCCGACCAGAGTTCCTGGAAGTGTCCATGGCGTCTCGCTATCGTAGCTCGCCTTTTCGGGTTTGACCGATATATGAATATGATGCGTATGGCCGTTGGTACCGTGGTAGTCGCGCCAACCCCAAGCCGCTGCGCCACCGACCGCTGAAGAGTTAGCTATTCTCCGATTCCAAATGATGTACTTGACGCGCGTATCTTTGGTATTGCGGATTGCGGTAGCAATCATTTCGGCCCCACAGCCATGCTCTGGATCGTTTGTGATGTCCATGGCTGTCACCACCCCAATGTTCCCGTCATTAACCCACGGATTGTGGTCAGATGCGCGCGATTGATGGCTCGGATCCCCGATCGTCCCATCGCTTGCTTTGCTTCGAGCCGGGGCCAACGCATTCACCTGCGCTCGCAATGTCAAAAGGCTCTTGGCAACCCGCCAGTCCGACATTGCGGCAGCCTCACCCGGTGGTGGAACCGGGCTGGGGTCGTCGGGGTCGCCGTGTAGGTCCGCGTCGCTCGCATCGCCGATTTCATGAGCAAGTTCAGAATCCGGAATGTCCGTTGCCGGCCGTGGCACAGCCTCAGTTTCAGGAAAAAGATCAGATCCCTCATTCATAGTTCGCGCCTCCTTGTTCAATCGACGTCCCCGGACGACGATCACTCCAGAACTTCAATCTCAAAGGTTATTATGTCGGGCCACTCAGCCGCCAGGCCTTCCATTTTGATGGCAACTGACATGGAGGCTGATGTCAACTTGATAGCCATTGCGGGGCCCTAGACCCAAAAGCTGCAGAAAGATAACCTGTCTGACTGAGATGAATGCATAATTTCCGATCGAAGTGAATGCTGTTACAAAATTTATTAAGTGTTCCAAAAGGTCAATTTGTCCCAGTTGCGGACGGAAGTCATGCCTTGCATGCATTTGGGCTTCTGGCCGAATTGGTTGGTGATTTCGCCCCGGAGCTTAATTCTGATCCCGTTGGATATGACAAGAAGGTTTTTGAACTGCTTAGAGAGGTGATCATGCAAGAGGGAGAGGGGATTTTAACGCAGGAGGAGAAACGGAATGCCGTGGAGATGATGAAGTCCCTAATGGACGATGGGGCCATCACAGGGGAGTCCGCGATTTTCCAGTCATTTGCAAAACGCCGAGATTTAAAATGAGCGTGATTTGATGAGAGCTTCGTGTCGTCGAAGGCGCGCCGAGAATTTTCTCGCTTACAGACCCAAAGTCGCCCAGCAGCGCAACAAGCCGAGCAAGACCGCGTGACCTTCGACGACAGCCTTGCTGATGCAGCGTAAAAAGCAGGCGGATGGAAATGAACCCTGACAAGCCTAGTCGGAAGTAGACGCATGCGCTTTACGAGAGTTCTAATTTCCTGAAATTGGTGACGGTCAAACAGGAGATCGCGCGCCCGACGTCTGCCCTTATCGTGAGGCTTGCGTGATATCGCCACCGCGCTTTATGCCTGCTTACTTTATTTCTCAAACCAGGAGCTACGCGATTTGCCTATCCCTCAATATGCACGACACGTTCCGTCGCATCTCTTGGTAAAATGCATTTGCCGGCGAGGGTGCGGCAGAGGGGGGCTAGTGTACGCTAAAGTGTCAAAATATCCGTGGCATGAAACGGGATCCGCCCCGGACCCGGAGTTGTTTGCCACATGCCTACGGTGTGGATACAAAGCAACGGACGAATACAACTGGATTAGGATGTAGACACTGGCTATGCCTCCTCCGCGCGCAGAGTACATGCCATGCTAGTCGTCGACACCGCCGAGCAAATCCTGTATCTGCTTGATCCAGCCATCCCTGGGCGGTGGGGCCACCCTGCGGGCGCCAAACATTCCGAAGGTTGGAACGCCAGGGAACCGCGCCGAGAGCTTGATTTGGATTGCCCGGTAATGCGTGCCGGCCGTCAGGGCGTCGTCGAAAATCGCAATTGACCTGACAGGTTTGATATTAGCCAATGGCTGGTCGATTTCATAGATCGCGAGCAATCCGCTGAGGGTAGCCCGGATGTTCGATTCGTGCGCGGCGGCGTGTGGACTGGTGACGGCTACCATAATATCCGGTGAAGAAAAGACAGAGGAAGGTGGATCAGACGTGACTAGCGGTCGCGAAGCTGGCCTTGCTCATGCGCCCCAGATTTTCTAGGCCAGCGCTATTAGCATGCCCGACGGGTATCGAGCGGGCTCGTTGTGGAACTTTCTCTCGGCGCCCACTATCTCATTCAAAGATATTGGAAAGATCCTTATTGCCAAGAGAGTGAGGAGCGGCTTGTGGGGTCGGGATTGGATGCTCGTCCTCCATCAATCTCGCTCATTCACCGCCGTTCAGGCTGACTCGCGATGACGGCGGCACGCCACTGTTTGCTTTCGATTCCGCATCTCAAGTTCCTCAATTGGCTGTAATGCCGCTTTGCCAAGCTTGACGTACGCCGATCCAATCCTCTTGGCTCTCGAATTTCGCTGCGTTCCAAGAAAGATGCTGCCGCGATATCGCAGATCGCAGGCGGCTGTTAATCGTGTATTTTGGATAACTGTCATACCGGCAGCGCTCCAATGGCCCTGTTGAGGCTGCGCTAGAAGGTGTACACTTCTCGGTACTGCAGCTTCGTGAGAGAGTGCAGTCCCCGTGAGAAACATGACGTTTGTTCCTGCCAATTGAGAGGGCCGTTTAGGGGTCAGGCGCTTTCAAATTCCATTCGTGCCAACTGCGCTGTCGGGTCTGAGATCACAACACGCGGAGAGTTGTTTTCGCGATAGTGACCCCAGGCCAATTGCCCGCAGTTCATATTGTCGTTGCGGCTGCTGAAGAACGCGTAGGCGTTGAAGCCGGCGCCGCGAAATAGTTCCGCGGCTGCAAGAACATCGGCGTCAGAACCTGGCAAAAGTCCGTTGCTGCGACTGGTGTCGGTTTCGTTCAGACGAGATATGCGAAGCGAAATTCGATTAGCCAGAGGCGAGAGCAGCGTTCGCAAGTGCTCTAAATGGGCCGGCGAATCGTTGTCACCCTTTAGAAGTACGTAGTTGAAGCGCACGTGAATCGATGTGGCTGCTTCGACCGCCCGCAGCACCTCACCAATGTCGTAATGCCGGAACGCTTGGCCATGGATTTGGCGTGTACGGGCGTTGTCGGGGTGGAATAACGAGACCTGTAGAAACTTCAGGTTGAGGTCCGTAGCGGCTTCATTCGCTCTGGTGATGAAAGCCGGGCGAATTCCGACGGTAGTCATTGTGATCGACCGCTCCGGCCAGTTAGCCTTGAGAGCTTTTGCGAAGGCAAGGACATTTGCGGCGTTCAGCGAGCTCTCGCCGATACCTGCCAGGCTCACCAAGCCATGTTCAGGATTTCCAGTGGAAGCCAAGGTAGCTGAATAGATGCTTAGGAGATCCGCAGCGCTCAAGGCTACGGCGCCGCGGATTGCTCCTGACGCACAATGAGCACAGGCCATCTGACAGCCGTAGCCGGTCGGGAGCTCGACAACAGTTTTGACCTTGTTCGTCCCGAGATAATGCTCAAAAACACTCGCTTCGAGGACCTGTCCTCGCAAGGCCAGCAAAATCCTGTGTCCTTTTTCGTAATCCCAGCTTCGCGACTTGTAGGCTTGCTCACTGTGCAGGATTTGTAGCACGTGCGGCGTAGCGTTAGCAGACATTTCGGAGGCTTTAGCGTGGGCCATGGTCAACCTATCGCCCGAACAGTTGAGCAGGTTTGACCTGATGGGCTTCCCACAACCGGCGAAAATCGTTGACTATTACAGCGGCGAGGGGAGTGTTGGGCTCGAGTGATATTGCAAGGTTCCCCGAAGTGTCGGCCAATGAAAGATAAGGAGAAGTCCATAAAATAGTATCCGACTTAAACATTGTAAAAGTCAATTGAATGTCATCGACGCGACGTGTTTCGAGGCGTTCACGTCTTTTTGCGTCCTTTACCTTCGGAAGAACTCGGGTCTCGATAAATTCATCCAACATTTTAGCGCCCCGGGTGACATCACGATCGGAATGCTTGCGAGTCGCCTCTGCTACCCGCCCGGTGGGGCTTAGGGTAATCAGCTTGGCCGACCCGCCCTTATTTAGCACCCTTATTAGTGCTTCTGCAAAGTCCTGCGCGAACGCTTCACCGGTCCATTTTTCAAGCGTTCTGCCGACCATGATAAGCTCCGTTCGCTGGGACGCGGTGTCCCTCACGGCCCTGATGGTGCTTTTCCAAAACTCGTCATTGTACTCTGCGCGGCTCGAGATGTCTCTAATCCCAAGACGCCGAATCGATTGCACGTGGGCGCTGATTTCACCCAATTTCGAGTAGACCTGTTCGAGGTTAAGCCTTGATTTACCAAGGTACTTATCGGTCATCAAAAAAATTGAACTCGTCGCCAACGATGCGAGAACACCGCTCAATATCGCCGCTTCCAGTGGCCGATTGACGACGGCCGCAAAAGCCCAAACGACCACGGCCGTTATCACGATACATACTGCCGTCCACAGTGCTCGGAACCGGTACTCGTTTACAAAGAACTTGAAACGCCACATTTGTCCCTCCCCAAAAACTGAGCATACACTGAAAAATAAAAGCCTGACTGCAAACCGAGGCTCCCCTATGCCCGATTTGATCGTCAGTTCAGCAAATAAGCAATTGCTGATCATCGCCCCCTGTCAGCGTAGATCGGCGCGACTTTTCATGCAACATGTAGCTGGTGCTGCGGGGATCATGACTTTTCGCATGCTGTGAACAAGCCGGATATGACGAAACGAGGAGAGTATTCGTCGATAGCGGCGGGGATTTGAAATGGGGGTAGCAGATGAAGTTGCTTTTTATACACGGGCGGTCTCAACAAGGGCGGAGTTCGGATGAACTCCGCATCGAATGGGTAGAAGCGCTAAATTTGGCACTGAAAAGGCTGAAGATTCCAACTATCGAGACGGAGGTAGTGAGCGTCCCGTTTTACGGCGACCTACTTGAAACTTTGTCGAAGACGAGCGCAGTGCCCGTTACGGCACCTGATCTAAGCAAGCGATCTAATGACAGCTACGATAGCTTCCTCAAGGAATTTGCGAGTGAGATCGGCGAACGTCATCCAGACCTCTTGCCGGACCAGTTACAGCCCGCCGCGCCGCCATCACCGTCGCCTGGGGGAGCTCATCACCTCGATATGCAGGCGCGCTCGGCGGGAGATTTCAACACACGCGGTCCGCAGAATTGGTGGTGGGTTATAGAAGTTGTTCGCGCGCTAGATCGGAAGTTCCCTGCGGTTTCGTCGCTGACGATCGAAAACCTGCTGCACGACGTGAATCGCGGGATACGCGACAAAATCGATGCCGTCGTGAGGAAGGAGCTCTCCAATCAGCCAACCGTCGTGGTAGCCCACTCATTGGGTACGGTGGTCGCTTTTAATGTGCTCCGAGACCATGGGGGAAAGGTGCCGTTGCTGGTGACAGTGGGTTCGCCGCTCGCCATGCGCGCAGTCGCCAATCGACTGCCTACGCCGAAAACCATCCCTGGCGCTGTTGAAAATTGGTTCAACGCATATGATGTCCATGACATCGTCGCTCTCAATCGTCTTGCGCCCGACGATTTCACGACGGACCGGCCAATCGAAAACCACGGTGAGGTCAAAAACTTTACCGAAAACCACCACAGCATTGCCGGCTACCTTACCGACCTCGCGGTTGCCCAGAAGATTGTCTCGGCGTTCCGGGAGGACCCGAAATGAAGGTCCTTTTTATCGCCTCCAATCCGGAAAATGAAAAGTCACTGCGGCTGGAGCAGGAAATCACTGAACTGCAGCGCATCACAGTGCCGGGAAGCGATCGCACGATAGAGTTCGCCTTCCTTCCTGCGCTTCCGTTTGAGGAGCTTGAGAACCAAATACTGATGCATAAGGCGGAGGTCGTGCATATCGTGGCTCACGGTGAGCCAGGGCATGTGTTCTTGGCGACCTCTTATGAGACGAAAGTCGCCCTAACCGTACAGGCGGTCAAGACGCTCCTCCAAGCATTTCCGCCAAAGTTAGTTTACATCAACTCCTGCAATTCGCACGAGATTGCCCGAGGCATCACTGACATTGTCCCGTTCGCGATTGGGACGATCGCGGAGATCTCGAACTTCGGAGCTCGCAAGGGCGCGGTCAATTTCTACAGGGCAATTTCACTAGGGCGCTCTCTGGTTGCCGCATTCAGGTCGGCCGCCGAGACGGTTGCAATCATGCACGGCCCAGACAGCGTACAGATGGTCCTTGAGCCCACTGAAAGGCTTGATAGCGCCGAGTATGTTGTTCTTTTCGAACCGACCCGGCTGGTGGCACGGTTTCTCAACCATCAGTTTCGGCCGGATGAGAAGGGAAACTGGGCGTTCGAACTTGGCGTAGCCGGCTGCCCAGCTACCACAGTCCAGGCAGTCATCTGCACCGATGAGGAGACATTCGTTCCGGACCACAACGAACCCGACCCGGTCGAGCATCTCTGCTCAGTCGTTATCACAACATCCCGTCGTGGTGAGGTTTGGCTCAACGAACCTTGGTCAGGCATCTACGGGGACATTAGACTCTACGCGGTTGTGATTGGAGCCGGCGGCCGACATGTCACGGCTAGAGCTACGCTTGCCGAAGCATTGGAGAACTACTATGGGGCGACGAAGGGTCTGGATGCTGCGATCGAGACGGCGCTTCACAGCCTGCGGGACGCTGATGGTTCAATTATCAGGGCGAGTCTGCCGGGACGGCGGGGTAAGCGCACTTAAAGCGTAGGGCCTGGCCACGGTGTTAAGCTGATGGCCTTACGGCGTACCGCGGCGGCCAAAACAATTGCGCCCATTCGCCCCTATGTCCCCAATCAACACCGACTAAGGGTCTAATATTGATACGTCAGTTGCAGCTGGAGCTTTTTCCGTTTTTCCCGCGTGTCCTTGTCGGTCCCGTCATCATAGGTCAGAGCCACTGCGGTCGTGCCGACAGTTCCCGACGCGTTGGCCGGGCTGTCCGGACAAAGTCGCGTTGCATAGTTTTTCTTTCCGCCCAGGTTGTAGTCGACTTCGCCGTGCAGATTGTGCAAATTGTCCCCGGAGACCGCGTCCCAGAAATACTGATATTGAGCGTTAAAGCTGATGCGCCCGCACAAGGCAGCGCCAACCTGAGGCATGTTCTGAAAAAGGACACCATTCAGAGAAACGGTGCCGCCCAAGAGGGCGATATTGGTGTCATCTGTGTAAGACGTCTCTCCAGCTTTGGCCACGCGGAACACGTCGGTCTCTGCAATCGCCCGCCAGTACATGCTGACCAGGCTTTCACCATTGTCGCGAGTGCCTCCAAGACTCCATTGAGGCTTGTAGGGCTCCCACAGGGCTGTCAGACCGTAGATTGAAGCCTCACCGCGAAAATCGGTCTGGTAGTAGGGTGATATCCCCAGCGTTTGTAGGTTGAATACGCCACCGCCGATGATTTCGAACTGGTTGTCGAGGCCGACCTGCAGCGCGCTTTTTTCGCCAACTTTTCTGGGCGAACCTATCGTCCCGGCTCCGTAGACATAAGGACCCGCTGCATAGCGCGAGAATTGGAGCGGAACGACAACTTGGCTTAGCGATGGGTCGCCATCAACTCCTGCATGGAAGCTGTAGGGCGCATAAGGGACATAGCTGACGAACCCTTGGATAGCCAAAGATTGGGTATCTTTAAGATAGTCGTTTGACCAGGTGACCGAGGCGCCTTTCGCGTCAAAAGGGGCCTGCGGATACAAATAGTAGAGCGCATTGAGCTTATCCTTGCGCACATAAATCTTCTGCTTCGGCTTCTTTGCAAGCTCGGCGGGGTCCAGCGGTGGAAAGTCGTCTGCCGCAGCCGCGGCAGCTTTTTGCGGCTGGCTCTGTGTCTTGAGTATCCCGTTGACGCGCGCGAGTTCGGCCTTCAGCCGCTGATTTTCAGCTTTCAAACGGCTCAGCTCAGCCTGACCGTTTTGCTGAGAAGGCGCTGCAAACCCGTCCCCGAGCCCGTTGAAGCTCAAGACGCCTGTGAGGCAAGCCACACTGGCGAGATGCTTCAGCTGTCGCCAGCTTTCTGTGCGTGCGCCAATCCCCATAAAATGACCCCCACCAGTTGCTTTACCGTGACAACGTTCGCAATGTCTTCCGCAGTGAGGCTGAGCCCGCGACTGCGAAACGGCGGGAGGTTGTCGAGATCCTCGTACCCCGATACGAAAAACGCCGGCCCACCCCTATTGAGATCAGCAACCTTATCGTCGCCGTTCAGCTTGTCGTCTGGACTCATATTGAAGAAGCCACGCAGTGCGGCAAGAATTTGGGCTACGGTCAACGGCGGGAGATTGTGAAAAGTAAAGCTTACCTCACTGAGTGGGTGGGTTCCGCCTTTTGCGGCGATTGCTGACGCGAGCCCATCGATCGCTGCCGCGTGTATCTTGATGGCTTCGGCAGTCGTGAGTATTGCCTTCTTAGGGCCACGCTTTGGTACTGCACGACCGCTGCCGGCAGGCTTGCTTGGCGGTGCCATTGATATCCCCCGAAGAACGCTTCAGAATTAATATTCTGTGGGTTTCAAGGAAATTATATTTCACAAGACAAGTTGTTGCAACTATCGAAACCGTGGTCAGATAAGAAATTTAATGGTCGGATTCCACGCTCAACCTCGAAGTTAGGCCAGCCGCGAGCTGGCTGGTCTGAGCTGGCGGATATTTCTATTAGGCCCCTGTTTGCTTTGGCCGGGAGAGAGGTGTGCGGTTCACTGCGCATGCCGAGCCCGATATCATTGACTACCGCTACGCAAAGGTCACGGACAGTCCGGGTATCCGAAGCGGTTGGTTGCTGCGGTTCTATGAGCGGACAGTGTTCATTGGGATGGTTTTTGAGAGTGCCCAGAAGAGGCAACGACAAGAGGCGATCAGCGTACTCAGCCGGTTCGAAACTCGCCTACAGACGGTGATTGATGGAGACGCCGCATTCCGTCCGATCGTGGTTAAACTTACATGGGCCGCTCGGCCACCGTGACGTTGCGGGTCGCAAAGCGCTTCGCCGGCGGGGCGTCAATTACCATAGTGCGCCCTTCGTCGGGGGCGGCCGGGCCGCATCCCGCCTTGTGGCGGCACTATGCTGATGCTCCACGCCATCCTGTGAAACTAGCCTCAGGGCGACGTGAGGAGCGACTTCTGGGGGCGGTATTGGATGCTCCTCCGTCACTAGTCACGCTCACTCCCCACCGTTCATGCTGATCCGCTTTGACCCACGGCACGCCACTGTATTCTTTTGATCCCACGTCTCTAGTTCCTCAATTGGGTACAACACGGCTTTGCCAAGCTTGACGTACGCCGGTCCAATCCTCTTGGCTCGCCAATTTCGCAGCGTTCCAAGAGAGATGCTGCCGCGATAGCGTTCCGACACTTCCTCAGCTGTCAAAAACTTCCTGTTGTCCATCAAGCTCTCCAAAATGTCCGACGTCGGGAAACATGTGAGCAGGCTCAAGCACGCTCCCAAACCCTGGATCATGCAGTTGCGCGGCAATGAGTGGGTATGCGCATCGAAAATAAAAGCCGCTGAGCGAGTGAGTAGAAGCAGAGGATATGCCTGGATAGAATCGGATCAACTGCCAACAAAGAGTGCAAGGTCGGTCGACCCGGGCCAACCGGAAAATGAGGAGTGCGATCTCCGTTCCCATCGCCTCGACCCGTTAGTGCTTGGGTTGATGTCGGAGACGAATTGGACGAGGCGACGCCTTTCGGCGAGTTTGAGCCAGCCAAGAAGGCTGGGCGGGGCGAGCGCAAGAAACACGAGACGAACTACTCTCGAAATCTCATCCCCATATCGCAATCTATAAGTGACGGAGTAGTCAGAGGATGAACGCTCGGTTACTACGGCACGAGTTGGGAGCCGAGGCCGTCGTCGATGATCGCCAAGCGCCCGATGACAGTATCGGTTGCCGCCCCGCTAGGAAAAAGGCCGGCGCCCTCGCTGGGAGGTTGCCCGAATGGCGCCGGCCAGACGGTCCTTTTCAGGTCCGCCGCTCTCCGAACGTAGCTGAGTCTTTCCGTCACGTCAGGTGGTGGCGGATTGCGCTTTGGCTTTCCGCTTCCCAGGTGCCTTCTTGACTGGTGCGACGGGTTCAGCCTTACGGCCAAGTCCGATGGACTTGGCTAGTTGCGAGCGCTGAGCGGCGTAATTCGGAGCTGTCATAGGGTAGTCGTGCGGCAAGTTCCATTTGGCCCGATACGCGTCCGGTGTCAGGCCGAAGTCCGTGCTAAGATGCCGCTTCAGTGATTTGAACTTCTTGCCGTCTTCGAGGCAGATAATGAAGTCCGGCGTCACCGACTTCTTCGGGTTGACCGCGGGAGTTTGCGGCTCAGCGACCAGCAGGGCGACAACCTCGTCGTCTCGGTGCTGGGAACAACCGACAAGGTGACGGTAAACGGCTGGTTCGCCGGGCCGGGCAATGTCGTCGAGACGATCAAATCGGGCGACGGCAAGGTGCTAAACCATTCCGACGTGGCAACCCTGGTCGCCGCCATGGCCGGGTTCGATCCGGCCACGTCTCCGACTGGATCGGGCATCCAGCCAAACGACCCCAGGCTCGGCGATCCGAACCAGATCGGCACCATCGCAAGGACCATGCAGTCATCCTGGATGGCAGCTTGACCTAACAGTGACGCGCCGGCGAATCCGGTTCAATGAGCCCGGTTCGTCCTTACCGGCCACAAGGTGCCAGGCGCGCACGACCGGTGCCCGGCATAAGCCTCCAGGCCCCAGCTCTCAGAGCCAACCCTGGACGTATCGCACAAAGTTCCCGCCGCACCGCAGAGTGACCCGACAAACACGAAGCCCCGCCGCAAGGCGGGGCTTCGCCATGTTCAGGTCAGGCGCAGCCCAGGCCTCTGTCACATTCAGCAGGTTACGCTTTGGCCCGCGCCTTGCGTGCCTTCTTCACCGGCGACTTGATTGCAGCCACAGTTGTTCTCGCTGCTGCCGCCCGCATGGCCGGTTTCCGCTTTTCTGCCACGGCAGGTGTGGCCGCAGTCGCTTTGCGCCCGAGGCCCGATGCCTTAGCCAATGCCGAGCGGGTGGCCGCGTAGTTCGGTGCGACCATCGGGTAATCGGCCGGCAGGTTCCATTTCTGGCGGTATCCCTCGGGGCTCAGATTGTAGCGAACACTGATATGGCGCTTCAGCGACTTGAATTTCTTTCCGTCTTCCAGGCAGATGATAAAGTCAGGCGCTACCGATTTCTTGATCGAAACTGCCGGCTCCTGTTTTACCACAGGTTCTACCGCCGGCGTGTCGATGCCATTCAGGGCGGCATGGATGTCGCCGATTAGTTTCGGCAACTCGCTAACCGGTACTGGATTGTTCGACACATAAGCCGCGACAATGTCAGCCGTTATCGACACGGTATCCAGTTTGTTGCCTTGCTCGAGAGCAGTGGTCATATAATTTCCCTCTTTTGTATCGGATGAATTGAGCGACGTTTCATTTTTTGCCGTGCCCACGACGCAAATAGTACCTTTCTTCGTAAAATCCACCTCTCTTGTGCAACATGACAAGAGTAAGTTTCGCTTCTCTCGTCCCATCAGCTGGGATGATCGCATCTGTGGAGCGTGGGGGGCTTCGCGGGGAACACGATCTGGCGTTTGAAGTTGCTCATAGGGCAGCGTGTGCTTTGACGAGTTTCGCCAACTCAAGCCTTGCGCCCTTCACCATCTGATCAAGGCTCGCGAGAGAAGATTGTCGCCGGTCGCGAGGAAGATCGCGAAAGCCTCCTCCGCCAGCGCTTGACTGCGGCGTCGGCGCTGGCGCACCGGCGGAAGTCTGCTGTTCGGGCTTCATGCCGGCCGCTGCTCGCGCCAACTGTGGCTAAGTTCGCCGTCCCATCCGCTCTTCACGCCGTTCACCACCGAACGCCTGCCTTCCCTTCGCGGCCCAGAAGTCCCGCGCGTGCTCGCCTTCATCGCTCTGCAGTTTGGCGGCGATCCAAAGCAGCGCGCCGTAGATAGTAGCGCGATCGTCATTGGTTAGCTCGACGATGCCTGCCTTGACGACGAGACCGCCAAGTTCGATGAGCTGCCGGGTGCGCTTGCGGCGCTCGACGTGCCACGTGCGCATGTCATTGCGAGCCCGTGCCGCTTGCCGGCGATTGTGAGCCGCCCGGTTGTGCTGGAGCGCCGCGACGGTTGCGCTCAGATGCCGAAGCAGCTCGCCGGGACCTGCTGTCGAAAAACATCACTCCACGCTTGGCCCATGCCTCACGCTTTGCCGTGTCTTTCGTCTCAGTGATTGCGACCAATGCACCCGCCAGTTCGTCGGTGCTGAACTGATCGGCACCGGTGGCGATCACCAGTTCGCCAAGCTGCTGCACCTTGCGCGTTTTGAGCTCGCGCGCTTTGTCTTCCAGCGCCTTCAGTTCCGCGTCGAAGTCCCGTGGTTTACGCATGGTTGTCTCCATTGATTGTCGATCTCTGGATGATATTTGAGCGTCCGCCGGAAGGCTTCAGGGTTGCCGAGACAGCCCGGGACGGGCTGGTCCATCCCGAGAATTTTTCGAGGGAGGGCGCGCTTATACGTCGTGCCGATGTGCGGTTTGACGTGCAAATGATCTGGTCGCGATGGCGATCTATCATCTTCACGTCAAGGTCATTGGCCGCAAGGCAGGCTCGAGCGCTGTGGCATCGGCCGCCTACCGCTCGGCTTCGCGGCTGCGCGACGAGCGCATCGAACGCAGCCATGATTTTTCGGCCAAGCGCGGTGTTGTCCATTCCGAGGTGATGCTGCCGGAGGATGCACCGGCGGCCTGGCGCGACCGCGAACGGCTGTGGAACGATGTCGAGGCGTTCGAGGTCAGGAAGGACGCGCAGCTCGCGCGCGAGGTGGAGTTTGCGCTCCCGCGCGAACTCAGCCAGACGCAAGGCATCGAACTGGCGCGGGACTTCGTGCAGGATGAGTTTGTGAGCAAGGGCATGGTCGCCGATCTCAATGTGCATTGGGATCGGGCGGAGGATGGCAGCCCCAAGCCGCATGCCCACGTCATGCTCACCATGCGGTCCGTGGACGAGAACGGCTTTGGATCAAAGGTTCGAGACTGGAATGCTACCCAGTTGGTCGAGCGCTGGCGCGAGCGGTGGGCGGAACTGGCCAATGAACGCCTGGCCGAACTCGACATCGACGCCCGCATCGATCATCGCAGTCTGGAAGCGCAGGGCATTTCCCTGGAACCGCAAACCCAGATTGGTGCGCCAGCCCAGCGCATCGAGGACAGTGGTCTTGCTGCCGGCGATAGTGAAGCAGACCGCGCCGAACTGCATCGCGAGATCGCGCGCAACAATGGCGCGCGGATCATTGCGGATCCTAACCTGGCGCTCGATGCCATCACCCATCAGCAATCGACCTTCACCCGAAAAGACATTGCGAAGTTCTCTCATCGCCACAGCGATGGAATGGAGCAGTTCAATGAGGTGGTGGCAGCCATCAGCAACGCACCCGATCTGGTCGAGCTCGGCAAAGACGGACGCGGCGAAGACCGTTTCACCACCAAGCAGATGATCGAGACCGAACAGCGCCTTCACCGCGCGGCGGAGCGTATCGATTTGGACGAGCGACACGCGGTGAGTGACGCACATCGCGAGGCAGCCTTGGCGCGGGCTGCGCAACGCGGGCTTGTTCTCTCAGGCGAGCAGAGTGATGCACTGGATCACATCACGAATAGCCGCGGTCTTGGTGTCGTTGTCGGCTTTGCCGGAACGGGCAAGAGCGCCATGCTGGGCGTTGCGCGCCAGGCATGGGCAGCGGCGGGCTACGAGGTTCTAGGTGCCGCACTCTCCGGCATTGCCGCCGAGAACCTGGAAGGCGGTTCAGGCATCTCGTCACGCACACTTGCCAGTATGGAGCATAGCTGGGGACAGGGCAGGGATCTGCTCACCACGCGCGATATCCTGGTGATCGATGAGGCCGGCATGGTCGGCACGCGCCAGTTGGAGCGCGTGCTCTCCCATGCGGCGGACGTCGGCGCGAAAGTCGTGCTGGTCGGCGATCCGCAGCAGTTGCAGGCGATCGAGGCCGGCGCTGCATTCCGCTCGATTCACGAACGCTACGGCGGCGTTGAAATCGGTCAGGTGCGTCGGCAGCGCGAGGACTGGCAGCGCGATGCCACGCGCGATCTGGCGACCGGCAGGATCGGCGCCGCGATCAGCGCCTACGACGCGCAAGGCATGGTGCATCAGACAGCGACTCGGGACGACGCGCGCAGCGATCTGGTTGCGCGCTGGGATCGCGACAGGCAGGCAGACCCCGAAGCGAGCCGGATCATTCTCACCCACACAAACGACGAGGTGCGCGCACTCAACCAGGCAGCGCGCGAGCGCATGCGCGCTGCCGGCGATCTCGGCCACGATGTTCAGCTGGATGTAGAACGCGGTGCAAGAAACTTCGCCAGTGGCGACCGGGTCATGTTCCTGCGCAACGAGCGCGGGCTCGGCGTCAAGAATGGCACCATTGGTGTGATCGAAGAGGTCAGCACGCAGAGCATGACCGTGCGCACTGACGACCACAGGTCGGTGCGCTTTGAGCTGAAAGACTACGCGCACATCGACCACGGCTATGCCGCGACCATTCACAAGGCGCAGGGCATGACCGTCGTCCGCACCCATGTGCTCGCCACGCCGGGCATGGATGCGCATGGCAGCTACGTCGCACTGTCGCGGCATCGAGACAGCATGGACCTGCATTATGGCGGCGACGACTTCAGTACGCGGGAGCGGCTCGTCCGTACGCTGTCACGCGACCGCGCCAAGGACATGGCGTCGGACTACGAGCAGATCGACCCGGCGCAGAGCTATGCCGAGCGGCGCGGCATCACGTTCCGCGAGCGCGTGGTCGAGATCGTGCGCCGGATCGTTCCGGAGAAGCTGCGCGACAGGATCGGTGGACCGCTGGATGGGTTGCGCTCACCCGGAGACGGTGAGTCCATCCAGGGACGTGGACCTGGGCCGAGAAGGGAAGGTGTCGGAGCGGAGATCGGGGATGCAGGCCGGACGCCCGGCAGAGGAAATCTTGCCGCCGGAGTGCCGCGCGACACGAATGTGCCGGTGGACGCGGAAGCGGCGTTGCGCAGCGCTCGCACGAAGGCGCTTGTGCGTCATGCGCACGCTCTCGACGCGATGTTGCACAACGCAAATGCGGACGGGCAGGGCAGTCCCGAGCAGATGCGCGAACTGAGGGATGCGCGCAACGCTTTCGAGAAGGTGCGGCCTCATGGCTGGCGCGATGCCGAAGCGGCCTATGTGAAAAATCCCGAACTTGTCCGGGAGGCGGGCGCCGGCCGCGTCAGCCGCATCGTGCTTGCTCTCCAGCTTGAAACGGAAATCCGCACCGGGATGGACATCGATCCCGGCCGCCGCGCCGACCGTTTCGTGGAACGTTGGCAAAAGCTCGACCGTACCGGACGGGAGCAATATCAGTCCGGCGACATGTCCGGCTACAAGTCAACGCGCTCGGCCATGTCCGATATGGCCAAGAGCCTTGAACGCGACCCTCAACTTGAATCCCTACTGGCAAACCGCAAACGCGAGCTTGGCATCAACGGGGATTCGGGTCGTCGCCTGGGCGCCGAACTCGCCTTCAGCCATGGCATCGGTAAGGGGCGGGGCATTGGGATCTAAGGCATGCCGATTTGCCGCCGTTTCCACTCCGCAACCGGCTGGGGCGACAAACCTGATTGCCTCCGGCATGAGTTCGTCTTGTCTGTCCCAGCAGAAATCAGCAACTACCACTGAGGTGCAGGCAAGCTATGTCCGAGCCCGATCGTATCGTACGCCTCAAAACCGTCCTTGCCCGGACCGGCCTGTCCCGCTCGACCATCTATCGCAAGATCGCCGAAGGCACGTTCCCGCCTCAGATCAAGATAAGCATCAACGGGGCGGGCTGGCGCGAATCCGATGTAAATCGATGGGTTGACGATCCAGCTGCATGGCGAAGCGAGCGTTAGCTCTGATTGCGAGACAAACGAACGCCAGGGCCGCCGCCGTTCTCTGGGATGAACTCGATTCCCGCTGCTTCGAGTGACAGCTTCAGCGCTTGAAGGATTGATTCCGACGCGGTTTTCGAACCTCGTTCAAACTGCACGATGGTTCTCACACTAACTTTGGATAAATCCGCCAGTTCCTGTTGAGAAATGTCGAGTAGCCCACGAGCCGCACGAATCTGGGCCGCACTTACCTTCATTGTTCAAATGCCCTGTTGCACAAAAAGTGCAAATATGCTTGTTTTAGGAAACGATCGTTGGAAGTGGTGCGCCCACGTCCAGCGTCTGACCACGCCTAAGCTTATCGGAGCTCGGATCATGGCTGATTCCGACCATAGCACGACTACGCCTTCCGTCATCCATGGCCGAGGCCCCAAAGACTCAGTCAGGTCATGCGATCCAGACCCCGCGATTTTACTTCTGCGAGACTGGCTGCGGGCACAACATGTTTCGCAGGTCCTTTGTCGACTTCAACAGCGTCTAGAGAGGCGCATTCTCGACTCTGCAGGCCCGGAAATAACGGACGGCAGGGTCGGATACTCGATCGCCTGCCAGGCAGAAGTCGAGGCCACGACAGCGGCCTTGAAGCTTCAAGACAAGCTCCCCCACATAGTGGCACGAACGCTTCTGGGCGTTGTTGCCAAACTGGAAATCATCGCCGGTGCAGATCGTGACATCGACGATCCGACAGATTTTCCCTGGCCGCACATTGCTTCGGTACTTGACGACTTGAAGAAAATCGCCGGGAGCCCGCCGCTTGAAAGACCTGAGCGATCCGTCGTTCAGGCGTACTGTCGGCGATATCAAGCGATTGCGACCGAAATGATCGATCTTGAAAAGCAGGCAGGCAACCATCGTTTGGGGCGTGGCTCCGCGTTGTCCATTAACACGGAGAAGAGAAACAAACTCACCCCGTAATATACGGGGATTTGGCGCTGAGCGATTTCGAAGACTCTATCCCGATGCAGATATGGTCGGGACGGAAATGGTGAGGGGAGCGCAGCGCTTTGTGGAACGCGGGGTTGAGCGCAACGTCGAGAGCGATCTGTTTTCGCGTCAGAAAACCGCGTTGCACTCCCTTAGTGCGCCGTGCCCTCGTTTGCTCTGAAGGTGTCGGAGCCGAGACCCTTAGCACCCGGGCGTACAATCGGATTCTGCTACGAAAAAGTCATCCGTCAGCCGCATGTCCGCTATGAAAGCCGCAGCTCTCCATAAACGTCCAGGCGCGCATCCAGTTATTGATCTCTTCAATTTTGACGACAGAGACATCCTCCCCGAGATCCTTACCTACTGCTTTGCAGGCGTAGATTCTATTAAGATAGCCCACATAGGCCTCGCGCATCATCCCAGTCGGCCGAAATGCAAAGTTGTGAGTGAAGACCACCTCTTGCGAAGATTCGACTATGCCCCCCCAATAAGGGGTTTCCACCTCGCCACGATAGTTGTGCGTCAGACAGTCCTTTAGGGCGCGCTGCGCGATGCGGATGAGCCGTCCGTCGAACCCCAGCTGTGGGTATTCCAGGAAATTTGAACGATGTCGCTCGTCGATCTTTTCGAGAAACGCGCTTGTACGGGTGGGTTCGGCGAGGTTGAAAGGATTTAGGGCACAGATAAAAAGACTGTTGCGGTAGTAGCGCGGGATCTCTTTCCACGGCTTTCGGATAAAGCAAAAACCATGAAGGCGCTCGGCTTCCATGAGTTGGGCGGTATAGCCGCTCAGGCCTGCGAGATTTTTCCTTGTCCAATCGTTCAGGCTTCCATCTTCTTCCTCGCTGTCGAACCATCCGGGCAAATCATCGAACGATATGACGACACAGCCCATGGCATCGTGCGAGAGAAGCTGGTTAGTGAAGTGCCGGAAATCACCATCGCTCGGGATGTGAATTTCCAGCTGCATGCTCGACAGCTCCCCGGTCGGGAACACGGGACGATAAACGATAATGTCGCGCTCGCTGATCAGCAGATCATAGAGGAAGGCCTGCCCGGTGATTTTGTTATCGAGATTGGCTACCAGAATGTTCGCAATGTCCTGCGGACCGGACAGGGCGAACATACCCGCAATGTAGTTGCTATAGGCAAAGAGCTCGGAGAACGCGTTGCGCTCGGCCGAGCGCTCGACTTTCAGCTCCAGAACGAAGAGGCCATCTTCATGGACACCCAGTAAATCGAGCTCCATGGGCCGCGTATGATCGGTTGGAAGTTCGAGATTACTGCCTATGAACTCTCCATAGCGGACTGACTGATGTAGCCGCCGCAGCCTACCCAGCGCACGATCCTTGATGATGCGCCAGAGCTGAAAGCCCTCTCCATCCTCATCGCAATCAGGTTCGGCAGGGGACTGGTCGAGCTCGACGCTGTCCTGGATAAGTGCTTCAAGGCCGGTTTTGTATAGATGCTCATGAACCTGCTTTTCACTGAACTTTGCCATGATCTATTCGGCCTGTTTCCGGTGCCGCCTGTCAACGCGGTTCATTGGGCTAGTTGCACTATGCTCAATCTGGCTAGACATAACCTACGCAATCGACTGGTGATCGAATGACCTGAGACCCTGAAGCTCCTCCAGTTTTTGGTAGAGTCTGTCCCACTCAAGGAGACGGACGAATGAAGCGTTCACGGTTCACGGAAGAACAA